>NZ_JBSFEP010000004.1:0-455199 GCF_053594495.1 Streptomyces sp. NPDC001920 | reverse complement strand
TCCGTTGCTGGCGCCGTCCTGGTTGACGGCGCTGCCGCGTACGACTGCCAGGACGGGGTGGCCGTTGCGGCGCGCGTCCGACAGCCGCTCCAGCAGGACCAGGCCCACGCCCTCGGAGAAACCGGTGCCGTCGGCCGAGGCGGCGAACGGCTTGCAGCGTCCGTCGGGTGCGAGGCCGCGCTGGCGGCTGAACTCGACGAAGGTGGCCGGTGTGGCCATGACGGTGACGCCGCCGGCGAGCGCCATGTCGCACTCGCCGTTGCGCAGGGCCTGGGCGGCCAGGTGCACGGCGACCAGTGAGGACGAGCAGGCGGTGTCGACGGTGACCGCCGGTCCCTCGAACCCGAACGTGTAGGAGATCCGCCCCGACGCCACACTTGCGTGGCTGCCGTTGCGCAGAAAGCCCTCCAGCTCCTCCGGCGCCTCGCGGAGCCGGCCGCCGTAGTCCCCGTACATCACGCCGGCGAAGACACCGGTGCTGCTGCCGCGCAGCGACGACGGGTCCAGACCCGCGCCCTCGATCGTCTCCCAGGCCGTCTCCAGCAGCTGCCGCTGCTGAGGGTCCGTCGCCAGCGCCTCACGCGGGCTCATGCCGAAGAAGTCCGCGTCGAAACCGCCCGCGTCGTCCAGGAACCCGCCGTGCCGTGTGTAGCTCTTTCCGACGGCCTCGGGGTCCGGGGCGAACAGCTCGGCCACGTTCCATCCGCGGTCCTCCGGGAAGTCGCCCACGGCGCCACGGCCGTCGGCGAGCAGCCGCCACAGATCGGCCGCCGAGCGCACCCCACCAGGGAACCGGCAGCCGGTTCCCACGATCGCGATGGGGTCGTCCGCCGTCCCGGCCGTAG
The DNA here is from genome assembly GCF_053594495.1 of Streptomyces sp. NPDC001920. NCBI lineage: Bacteria > Bacillati > Actinomycetota > Actinomycetes > Kitasatosporales > Streptomycetaceae > Streptomyces > Streptomyces sp. NPDC001920. Next base: position 454,354 of record NZ_JBSFEP010000004.1, on the reverse strand, counting down.
TGCTCACCGGCGCGTCCTGCGCCACACCGGCACCCGGTCGGTGACCGGTGAGCTCCGAGTGGAGCCGGTTCGCGAGCGCGGCGGGTGTCGGATGGTCGAAGACGAGCGTCGCGCTCAGCCGCAGACCCGTCGCCGCGTTCAGGCGGTTGCGCAGATCGACCGCCGTGAGCGAATCGAACCCGAGCTCCTTGAACGCGCGCTCGTCCTCGATCCCCGACGGCGAGCCGTGTCCGAGCACCGTCGACACCTGGGCGCGGACCAGATCCCGTACCTCGGCGAGCTGCCGTTCGGAAGGCAGCGCGGCCAGGCGGTCGCGCAGTGACACCTCGTCGTCGGCGGTGGTGGCCGCCCGGCGCGCCGGTGTCCGGACCAGCCCGCGCAGGACGGCGGGAACGGCGTCCGCGTCCGCGGCACGGCGCCGCAGCCCCGCCAGGTCGAACCGGGCCGGAACCAGTACCGGCTCCTCGGCCGTGAGCGCCTGGTCGAACAGCGCCAGCCCTTCGTCCGTGGCCAGCGGCAGAAGGCCGCCACGTGCCAGTCGCGCCAGGTCGGACTCCGACAGGTGACCGGTCATGCCACTGGCGTCGGCCCACAGTCCCCACGCGTGGGACGCCGCGGGCAGCCCTTCGGCCCGGCGGCGGTGCGCCAACGCGTCGAGGAAGGCGTTCGCCGCCGTGTACGCGGCCTGTCCCGCACTGCCGAGCAGGCCCGTGACCGACGACAGCAGGACGAAGCGGGAGAGGTCCATGTCCTTGGTGAGCTCATGGAGATGCCACGCACCGTCGACCTTGGGCCGCAGCACGGCGTCGAGGCGCTCCCGGCCGAGCTGCTCCAGGACACCGTCGGACAGCACACCGGCCGCGTGGACGACCGTCGTCAGCGGGTGCGCGGCCGGCACGGACGCCAGCAGTTCCGCCACGGCGTCCCGGTCGCCCAGGTCACAGGCGGCCCACGTCACCTCGGCGCCGAGCGCGGACAGGTCCGCTTCCAGGGCGGCCGCGCCCGGTGCGGCGGGGCCTCGGCGGCCGACCAGCAGCAGGCGGCGGGCACCGTGCGCCGTAACCAGGTGACGCGCCAGCAGACGGCCGAGCGTGCCGGTGGCTCCCGTGATCAGCACGGTGCCGTCCTCGACCGGAGGGGTGCCGCCCGCTCCCGGCCGCGTCGCGTCCTGTGCCGGGTTGTCCCTCTCGCGGACGAGGCGCGGCAGATACGGGGCGCCGCCGCGCAGCGCCACCTGCGGCTCGTCGAGCGCCAGTGCGGCCGCGAGGGCTCCGCGCGCCGGCTCGTCGGTACCGAGGTCGACGAGGACGAACCTGCCGGGATGCTCGGCCTGGGCCGTGCGGACCAGGCCCCAGAGCGGGGCGGTCACCAGGTCGGGTGCCGCGCCGCCGGCCGTCTCCCGGTCCCTGTCGGTGACCACCGCGCGGCGCGTCAGCAGCACAAGCCGGGAAGAGACGAACGCCGGCTCGGCGAGCCACTCGCGCAGCAGGGCCAGCACGGCCGCGCTCGCCGCACCCACGGCGAGCGGCACATCGTCGGCCGCGAACGCGCCGTTCCCGAAGTCCCCGGGCACGGCGGCCAGTACGGTCGCCGGAACCGGCGCCCCGGCCGCTACCGCCCCCTTGAGCGCGGCCACGTCGGCGTGCACCCTCGCCCCCATCGCCGCGGTGACGGCCTCGTCGCCGCCGGGGACGGGCAGCGCGGCCCACGCGTCGTCCTCCGGCGCCGGGGCGGCTGCCGGCGGCGCGGCCTTGACCCACACCGGCCGGTACAGAAAGCCGCCGTGCGCGGACCGGCCGGCGGTGAGCTGCTCCGGCGCGGCGGGCCGCGTCACCAGCGACCGTACGGTGGCCACCGGAACGCCGTCCGGACCGGTGATGACCGCCTCGGCCGCGTCCGCGCCGGTCAGCGACCAGCGCACCCGTACCGTCGTGGCCCCGACGGTGTGCAGGCCCACACCGCTCCAGGAGAACGGGAGCCCGATCCGCCCCTCGCCGTCCGCCCCCAGAAGACCGGCCGGTTCCAGGGCCAGCGGGTGCAAGGCCGCGTCCAGCAGGGCCGGATGGATGCCGAAGCGGGCGGCGTCCGCGTGTTCGGGCTCGGCCAGACGCACCTCGGCGTGGATCGCGGCCGCCGTACGCCACACGGCGCGCACGCCTTGGAAGGCCCGCCCGTACTCGTACCCCTGCTGGGCGAGGAGGGAGTACAGCTCCTCGACGGGGACCGGCTCGGCCCCCTCCGGCGGCCGGACGTCCGCGGATGCGTCGGCGGGCCGTTCACCGGGGCGGCTCGCCGCGAGCACACCCGTGGCGTGGCAGGTCCAGGACGCGTCCTCGCAGGCGTCCGGGCGGGAGTGGACGCTGACGGCCCGTCGTCCGTCGTCGTCGGCCGCGCCCACGGCGATCTGCAGCCGGACCCGGTCCGACTCCGGAACCGGGAGCGGCGCCCGAAGGGTCAGATCGTCGAGCCGGTCGCACTCGGCGAGGCCCGCGGCGTGCAGCGCCAGTTCCACGAACGCCGTCCCGGGCAGGAGCACGGTGCCGGCGACCGCGTGGTCGGCCAGCCAGGGATGGCTCTGCGCCGACAGGCTGCCGGTGAGGACGAGCCCGCCCCCGTCGGCCAGTTCGACGGCCGCACCGAGCAGCGGGTGATCGGCCGTGCTCAGCCCGAGGTGTCCGGTCGCGCCGCCGCTGGCGGGCGCCTCCAGCCAGAACCGGCCGCGGTCGAAGGCATACGTGGGCAGTTCGACGGGCAGCCGCCGCGAGCCTGCGAAGGCTGCCGCCCAGTCCACCGGCACACCGTGCACATGGACCTCGGCCAGACTGGTGTGGAAGCGCCGCCACCCGCCGTCGTCGCGGCGCAGCGACCCGGTCACCACCGCCTCCGCCGCCGCACGGGCGCTGTCACCGGCCGTGGCCGCGACGTCGTCCAGGGTCTCGCGGACGCCGACGGTGAGCACCGGGTGGGGGCTCGACTCGACGAAGGTGGTGAAGCCGTCGGCGCACAGCCTGCGGACCGCCTCCTCGAACCGTACGGTCTGACGCAGGTTCCGGTACCAGTACGCGGTGTCGAGCCCGGCCGTGTCGACACGGCCGCCCGTGACCGTCGAGTAGAAGGCCGTCGTGGCGGACCGGGGCGCGATGCCGTCGAGGACCTCCATCAACTCGTCGCGGATCGCCTCCACCTGCGGTGAGTGCGACGCGTAGTCGACCGGGATCCTGCGGGCCCGTACTCCGTCGGCCAGGTACGCGGACACCAGCGCGTCCAGCGCCTCGGGGTCGCCGGCGACCACCGTCGAGGAGGGTCCGTTCACCGTGGCGACGTTCAGCCGGCCCTCCCAGCGGGCCAGATCATCCGCCACCCGGCCGGCGGGCAGCGGAACCGACACCAGCCCGCCGCTGCCGGCCAGCCGCACCAGCGCGCGGCTGCGCAGCACCACGATCCGCGCCGCGTCCTCCAGGGAGAGCGCACCGGCGACGCACGCGGCGGCGATCTCGCCCTGCGAGTGCCCGACGACCGCGTCCGGCACCACCCCGAAGGAGCGCCACAGCTCGGCCAGGGACACCATCATCGCGAACAGCGCGGGCTGTACGACGTCGACCCGGTCGAAGGACGGCGCGCCCGGTACGCCGCCCAGCACCTCGGTCAGCGACCAGTCGACGAGGTCCGCCATGGCCCGTTCGCACGCCTCGACACGGCCGCGGAACACCGGAGAGGTGTCCAGCAGCTCCCGTGCCATGCCCATCCACTGCGAGCCCTGACCGGGGAAGACGAACACCGTCCCGCCCGGGGCCGCGCCGACGGCGCCCGAAACGAGCTGCGGCGCGCTCTCTCCCGCCGCCAGGGCGCGCAGGCCCCGAACGGTCTCGTCCGGGCCGGCGGCGACGATCACCGCCCGGTGGTCGAACGACGAGCGGGCCGTGGCGAGCGCCGCGCCGAGGGGCGGCACGGGATCCGGGCCCGGCTCGTCATCGGTGGCTGGGGACAGGCGCTCCAGCAGCCGTTCCGCCTGTCCACGCAGCGCCTTGGCGGATTTCGCCGAGACCAGCAGGGGCACCGGCGTGGGCGCCGTGCGGTCGGCGTCCGCGGCGGGGGCGACAGCGGACGGGGCGTCGCTGCCGTCGCCGTCGGGGGGAGCTTGCTCCAGGACGACATGGGCGTTGGTACCGCTGATCCCGAACGAGGAGACACCCGCGCGACGGGGGCGCCCGGTGTCGGGCCACTCCACGGCCTCGGTGAGCAGCCGTAGACCGCTGCCGTCCCAGTCGATGTGCGGGGACGGCGCGTCGACGTGCAGCGAGCGCGGAAGCACCCCATGCCGCAGGGCCTCGACCATCTTGATCACACCACCGACACCGGCAGCGGCCTGCGTATGGCCGATGTTGGACTTGAGTGAGCCCAGCAGCAGCGGCCGCTCCGCCGGCCTGCCCCGGCCGTACACGGCGCCCAGCGCCTCGGCCTCGATCGGGTCGCCGAGCACCGTGCCGGTGCCGTGCGCCTCCACGGCATCGACCTGGTCGGCGGTCAACTCGGCGGCGGCCAGGGCCTGTTCGAGCACGTCACGTTGGGCGGGACCGCTGGGCGCCGCCAGCCCGTTGCTCGCACCGTCCTGGTTGACGGCCGAGCCGCGCAGCACGGCGAGGACCGGGTGGCCGTTGCGCCGGGCGTCCGAGAGCCGCTCCAGGACGACGATTCCGGCGCCCTCCGCCCATGACGTACCGTCCGCGGCGGCGGCGAACGCCTTGGCCCGCCCGTCCGGCGCCAGGCCCCGCTGCCGGCTGAACTCCACGAACATTCCGGGCGACGCCATCACGGCCGCGCCGCCCGCGAGGGCCATCGCGCACTCGCCCTGCCGCAGTGCCTGGCTCGCCAGATGCAGAGCGACCAACGACGAGGAGCAGGCCGTGTCAACGGTGACCGCGGGACCACGCAGGCCCAGCGTGTAGGCGATGCGGCCCGAGGCGACACTCACCGTGCCGCCGGTGAGCAGATAGCCGTCGAGTCCCTCAGGCGCCTCGTGCAGCCGCGGCCCGTAGTCCTGCGCCATCGCGCCGACGAACACCCCGACCCGCTCGCCGTGCCAGGAAGCGGGTGGAATCCCGGTCCGCTCCAGCGCCTCCCACGACGTCTCCAGCAGCAGCCGCTGCTGCGGGTCCATCGCCAGCGCCTCGCGCGGGCTGATCCCGAAGAAGGCAGCGTCGAAGAGATCCGCGTCGTACAGGAACCCGCCGGACCGCGCGTAGGAGGCGCCCGGCGCCTCAGGGTCCGGGTCGTACAGTCCCTCCAGGTCCCAGCCACGGTTCTCGGGGAAGGCGCCGATGGCGTCCCTGCCCTCGGCCACCAGCCGCCACAGATCCTCCGGCGACTGCACGCCGCCCGGGTAGCGGCACGCCATGGCCACCACGGCGATCGGCTCGTCGCCGGGTGCTGCGGACATCGCACCGGGGCCTTCGGTCTCCTCGGCGGCGCCGAGGACCCGGGTGCGGAGATGGTCCACGACAGCGGTGGGCGTGGGGCAGTTGTAGGTCAGGGCGGCCGGCAGGCGCAGGCCGGTGACCTCGGTCAGCCGGTTGCGCAGTGCCACAGACGACAGCGAGTCGAAGCCGAGCTCCTTGAACGCGAGCCGGGTGTCCACGTCCTGCGGTGAACTGTGCCCCAGGACCTCGGCGACCGCCGTGCGCACCACGTCGAGCAGCACCCGTTCCCGCTCGCCGCCGGCCAGTGCCGTCAAGCGTCGCGCCCAGGAAACCTGCGCGTCCGGGGCAGCGTCCGCGCCTGCGGCGGTTTCCCCGTCGGCCGTCTCCGCGGCCGGTCGCCCTGCCGTGACGGCACCAGAGGCCGCGCCGAGCCGTGGCCAGTGGCTCCGCCGCTGGAAGGCGTACGTGGGCAGCGGCACCCGCGAGGCGGTCGGCCCGTCAGAGGGCGAGGCGACCGCGTCCCAGCGCACCGGGATGCCGTGGACGTGGACTCGGGCGAGGGCGTCCAGCAGTGTTTCGGGCTCCACGCGGTCCGACGCCAGCGTCGCCGCGAGCACGTCCGGCCGGTCGACGGCCGCGGTCGGCCCGGCCAGGTCGTCGAGGCAGTGCTCGGCGATACCCGTGAGCACCCCGCCGGGCCCCAGCTCGAGGTACGCCGTGGCACCTTGGGACCTCAAGGTCGCCATACCGTCGCGGAACCGGACGGTTCGCCGCACGTGGCGGGCCCAGTAGCCGGGCGAGCACAGCTCGTCGGCGTCGGCGAGCCGACCGGTGACGTTCGACACGACGGGGATCCGCGCCGACGCGTACGACAACGAGCGGGCGACCTCCTCGAACTCGGCCAGCATCGGCTCCATCCGGGGCGAATGGAAGGCATGGCTGACCCGGAGCGGCTTGACCTTGCGTCCCAGGCCCTGCCAGTGGGCGGCCAGTTCGGCCACGGCCTCCTCGTCACCCGAGAGCACGACGGCGCCGGGGGCATTCACCGCGGCGACCGAGACACGGCCGGATTCCGGGAGCGCGGCGAGGACTTCGTCCTCCGACGCCGCCACGGAGAGCATCGCGCCGCCGCGCGGCAGGGCCTGCATCAGCCGGCCCCGGGCCGCGACGAGGGTGCAGGCGTCGTCGAGCGAGAGCACCTCCGCCACATGGGCCGCGGTCAGCTCGCCGACCGAATGCCCGAGGACGAAGTCCGGCCGTACCCCCCAGTGCTGGACCAGCCGGAACAGCGCGACCTCGACGGCGAAGAGCGCCGCCTGGGTGTACGCGGTCTCGTCGAGCTGTTCCGCCCCGGCCGAGCCGGGCTCGGCGAAGACCACCTCGCGCAGCGGCCGTCCGAGGTCGGGGTCGAGCCTGTCGCAGACTGCGTCGAAGGCCTCGGCGAACACCGGGTACGTGTCGTACAGGCCCCGGCCCATGCCCGCGTACTGGCTGCCCTGCCCGGTGAAGAGCACCGCGAGCCGCGCGTCGCCACGGACCCGGCCGCGCACGGTTCCGGTTCCGGTGCCGGCCACCGGGTCGGCGGCGAGGGCCGTCAGTCCGGCGAGGAGCGTCTCCCGGTCACCGCCGAGCACGACGGCACGGTGGGTGAAGGCGGTGCGGGTGGCGGCCAGCGACCAGCCGACATCCCGGGGGGCGAGACCGGGGTGGGCGTCGACGTGCGCGCGCAGGCGCTCGGCCTGGGCGGCCAGTGCCTCCGGCTCCCGCGCCGACAGCACCCACGGCACGGGCCCGGCACCGCGCCGGTCACCGTCCACCGCCCGGCCGGCCGGGCCGTGCCCGGCCTCCGAGAGCCCGTCCGCCGCGCCACGTCGCTCGTCGGTGCCGTACCCGGCCGCCGCGGCGGCCGGCGGCTCGGTGAGCACGACATGGCAGTTCGTGCCGCCCATGCCGAAGGAGCTGACGCCCGCGAGCAGCGGTCGATCCGGCGCGGGCCACGGACCACGGCCCGTCACCACCCGGAGCTTCAGCGCCTCCTGGTCGATGCGCGGGTTGGGCGACGCGAAGTTCAAACTGGCGGGGATCTCGCGGTGCCTGATGCTGAGCACGGCCTTGACCAGACCCGCGATCCCGGAAGCCCCTTCCAGGTGACCGATGTTGGTCTTCACCGAGCCCACCAGCAGAGGGCTCCCGGCGTCCCGCCCAGGGCCGTAGGCACCGCCCAGGGCCGCGGCCTCGATCGGGTCGCCGACCTTGGTGCCCGTGCCGTGCAGTTCCACGTACTGCACCTCGGCCGGGTCGACCGCGGCACGCAGACAGGCCTGCCGGACCACGTCCTCCTGGGCTTCCCGCCCGGGCACCGTCAGCCCGTCGGTGGCGCCGTCGTTGTTGACGGCGCTGCCCCGGATCACACCAAGGACGGTGTCCCCGTCCGCGAGCGCGGCGGTCAGGGGCTTGAGGGCGACGAACGCGCCGCCCTCGCCCCGGACGAAGCCGTTGGCCCGGGAGTCGAAGGTGTAGCAGCGTCCGTCCGGGGACAGCGCCCCGAACCGGGCTGTCCGGGCGGTGCTCTCCGGCCCGATGATGAGGTTCACCCCGCCGGCGAGGGCCAGCGTGGACTCCCCGGTCCGCAGGCTCTCGCACGCCATGTGGACGGCGACCAGGGACGATGCCTGGGCCGCGTCGATCGTCATGCTCGGGCCGCGCAGCCCCAGCGTGTACGAGACCCGGTTGGCGATGATGCCGCGACCGGTGCCCGGCAGCGAGTGCGAGCCGTAGGCGTCGGCGCCGCGCCGGCCCAGCAGGGCCGCATAGTCGTCCGCCATGGCCCCGACGAACACACCGGTACGGCTGCCCGCCAGGCTCCCCGGGACGACCCCGGCGTCCTCCAGCGCCTCCCAGCCGAGCTCCAGCATCAGCCGCTGCTGCGGGTCCGTCTCCACCGCCTCCAGCGGTGAAATCCCGAAGAAGCCGGCGTCGAAGCCGTCCACGCGGTCCAGCAGTCCTGCGTGGCGGACGTCCTGCGCGGCTGCCGGGACGTCCGTACCGGGGTTCCACGTCTGCTCCCACCGGCCGGCCAGCGTCTCCGACACAGCGCTGTGGCCGTCCCGGAGCAGCCGCCAGAAGGCCTCTGGCCCGTCTGCCCCCGGCAGCCGGCAGGCGATTCCGACCACAGCGATCGACGAAGCGTCGGTAGTGTCCAGAGGGGAGGATTCAGGACTGCGCCCGAGGGACATCTGTGCTCGCCCTTCTCCGACCGGTTGAATTCCCCTCGATGTTCACCAGTGGGGCTAAGGGTCCACTTGGAGCGACCTAAAGCGGGGAAGTGCTGCACACCAGCGCCGAAATGCTCCGCACGTTCTTGAAGTTACCGCCGCTGATTTTCGCCAGCGGAATATCGGCGGCGAGTTCCTCCCGTATGAAGTTCAACAAAATGGCGACCTTCAGTGAATCGAGGACACCGTATTCGAGGAGCGGGGTCTCCTCGTCCAGTTCACCCTTCGGGTCGCCGGACAGGAACTTCTCCCTGATGAAGGCGATCAGCCGCGCGGTGACGTCGACCTCGGACCGTGTGCTGGAACTCATGGGACCCTCTCCTGGTTGGTTTCCGCTGGGGTGTGCGCATCGCCGGCCAGCGCGGCCCGGTCGACCTTGCCGTTGCGGGTGCGGGGCAGGCATGCGACGAAGTGGAAGGTGTCGGCGACCATGTAGGGCGGGAGTCGCTCGGCCGCGTGCCGTTTGAGGGACAGCACGCCCGGGGCGGGGCGCCCGCGACGTGGTACGACGAAGACCTCCAGCCGGGCGTCCAGCCCCGTGCCGGCGACCACCGCCACGGCCTCGTCGACGTCCGGGTGCGCGGCGAGCGTGGCTTCCACGTCGCCGAGGTCCACACGGTGGCCGCGCACCTTGACCATGTGGTCGCGGCGGCCCAGGTAGTCGAAGGACCCGTCCTGCCGCACCCGGACGATGTCGCCGGTGGCGTACGGGCCCTCCTGCGGCTCCCGGCCCCAGTAGCCCGACATCACGGTCGGCCCGGACACCAGCAGCTCGCCCTCCTCGCCGGGGCCCACCCGGCGTCCCTCGGTGGTGACCGCCCAGACCGCGTCGCCACAGCAGGCGGTCCCGATCGGCGCCGGCCGGTCACGGTCCAGATCGGCGGGGCCGATCTCGTGGAACGTGCACACGTTCGTCTCGGTGGGACCGTACAGATTGAGCAGCCGCGCCCCGGTCCAGCCCGCCAGCTGCCGCACGCCGGTGATGGGGAACGGCTCCCCGGCGAAGAGCACGGCGCGCAGCGACGGCGGCGCGGGCCGGTCCAGCAGCCCGCCCCCGCGGATCATCAGCGAGAGCGCGGACGGCACGGAATACCAGACGCTGATCTCGTTGTGATGGACGAATTCCACCAACCGGTCCGGTGTGTAGGCCAGTTCGGCGGGGATCAGGTGGACCGAGGCGCCGACGGCGAGGGCCGCGTAGAGGTCGAGCACCGACAGGTCGAAGGTGAAGGGCGCATGGCTGGAGAAGCGGTCGGCCGGTGACGCCGCCAGCTCGGTCACCGCCCAGTCCACGAAGGCACCGGCGGCGCCATGACTGACGCAGACGCCCTTCGGGGCACCGGTGGACCCCGAGGTGTAGAGGATGTAGGCGAGATCCCCGGCGCCCGTCGCCCGCCGCAGCGGCGGGGCTCCCCCGGAGAGGTCGTCCGCCACGTGCCCGTCGATCAGGACCACGCGCCCTTCCCCGGTGGCGAGTTCACCGTCCAGACGGGCGGCGCCCTCCGCCGTCGTGCAGACGACACGGGCGGCGCAGTCGCGTACGACGGACATCGCCCGCCGCACCGGGGTGCTCCCGTCGACCGGCACATACGCCGCGCCGAGCCGCAGCACGGCCTGCATCGCGGCCACCACGGCCGCAGACTTGGCCGCCCACAGGACCACGCGGTCGCCCGGCCCGACGCCCTGCCGGGCGAGCAGCCGGGCCAGGACGTCGGCCCGGCGGTCCAGTTCGGCATACGTCATGGTGCCGTCGGGGCCCGAGACCGCGGTGCGGCCGGGGTGGCGGGCGGCGCTGTCGATGACCAGGTCGTGCAGGCCCGCGGTCACGCTCACAGTCCGGTCTCTCTCGCGATGAGCACCTTCTGGATCTCCGTCGTGCCCGAGAAGATCGTCGCCGGGACGCTGTCGCGCAGCTGCGCCTCGATCCCTGCACCGGCCAGATAGCCCGCGCCGCCGAAGAGCCGCACCGCGTCGAGGCTGTTGGCCACGGCGGCCTCGGACACCGCCACCTTCGACATCGCCACCGCCGCCGCGTCGTAGCGGTCCGCGTCCATCAGCCAGCACGCCCGGTACAGCAGCAGCCGCGCAGCCTCCAGCCGCTGCCGCATATCGGCGATCCGGTGGGAGACCGCCTGGAACTCGCCGATCGGGCGTCCGAACTGGCGCCGGGTGCGCGCATGGGCGACGCACTGCCCCAACTGGCGCTCCATACCGCCCAGGTAGAGGGCGAACAGGCAAGCCCGCTCCCATGCCATCGAGTGCTGGAAGACGCCGCTGCCCTGGCCCTCCTCACCGAGCACGTACCGTGCGGGCACCCGGCACCCGTCGAAGCGGACTTCGCCCGCCGGGCAGCCCCACAGGCCCATCTTCGTCAGCGGGCCGCTCACGGTGATCCCGGGCGTCTCGCGCGGTACGGCGAAGGCGCTCACCCCGAGGAAGCCCGCCTTGGGGTCGGTCGTCGCGTAGGTCACCAGCACATCGGCCACCGGGGCGTTGCTGGCGAAGCTCTTCACACCCGTCAGCACGTAGTCGTCGCCGTCGCGCACCGCGGACACGGACAGCGTGCCCACGTCCGAGCCGGCCTCGGCCTCCGTCATCGCGTTCGCCGCGATCAGCCGGCCGTCGGCCAGACCCGGCAGCAGAGCGGCCCGCACGTCCGCGCCGGCGAAGTCCCGGACGGGAACGGCGCAGGCCAGCAGGTGCGCCGCGACACCGAACACCAGTCCGGTGTCGGTGCAGGCCTCGCCGAACGCCTCCATCGCCAGAGCGGTGTCCAGGGCGCCGAGTCCGCCGCCGCCGTACTCCTCGGGCAGGCACAGACCGGTGAGCCCCAGCCCGGCCGCCGTACGCCACTCCTCGCGGGTGAAGTGCTCGCCGGCCGCGGCGCGCGGCCGACCGGGAAGCAGCTCCCGCACACCTTCCATGATGGTTTCGCGGCGCTTGAGCTGCGCCGCCGTGACATCGAATTCCATCGACTCCGCCACCATTTCTCTCGCTGCCAGGAAAGGCCGGTGAGGCGGGCCGGAGCGAGGGCGCTTTTCCCCGTCGAAAGGGCTGTCCACCAGAATGCGACCAGTGTCCGTGCCGCGGCTAAAGCGCCTCTAGGGGGACGCTGTTCCCGAAGACCCGGTGGCGTTTCCACCAGCCGAAAGTCCAGGGTTAGCCGGAGTTTAGGCGCCGTGCGGACCATCCAGGAGGACCACTGCCCCGAGGGCACTCCGCCATCATGCGGCGAGAAGGAGAGATCCATGTCCGGGATCACGACGAGCGGTGCGTCGATATCCGGCGACCGGCCCCTGCTGAGCCACGCCGGTGTCCACGCCGCCCAGCGGCGGCTCGCCTCCCGGCTCGCGACGACCCCCGTCGTACGCAGCGAACAGCTCGACCGGCGGGCGGGGGCGCGGCTGTGGCTGAAGGCGGAGAACCTGCAGCGCGGCGGCTCCTTCAAGATGCGCGGCGCGCTGGTGGCCCTCGACGAGCTGGTCCGCTCCAAGAGCCGCGGCGTGGTGGCCCAGTCCACCGGCAACCATGCGATCGCGGTAGCGCTGGCCGCTCACGACCACGCCCTGCCGGCCGTGCTCGTGCTGCCGCGGGACGCCGCGCCCGCCAAGGTGCGCGCGATCCGGGAGGCCGGCGCCACGGTGATCCAGGCAGGCACGACCTTGGCCGAGCGCGTGGCCCTGGTCGGTGAACTGAGCGCAGCCCGCGGCCTCGACATCATCGACCCGTACCAGAATCCGCACGTCGTGGCGGGACAGGGCACGGCCACCGCCGAGTTCCTCACCCAGGTGGCGGCCGAGGGCGGGCGCCTGGAAGCGGTGGTGCTGCCGGTCGGCGGCGGAAGCGCCGTGGCGGGTGCCTGCCTCGCGGTGGACGGCCTGGGCGTGGAGGTGATCGCCGCCGAACCGGCGTCGGTGCCCGCGCTGACGCAGGCTCTGCGCGCCGGACACCCGGTCACCGTCCCCGCCGAGGCGACGATCGCCGACGGCCTGCGCCCCGACCGGATCGGGCAACTGCCCTTCGACATGGCCCGCACGACGGTCTCCGAGGTGATCACGGTGGCCGAGCCGGCCATCGCGGACGCCATGTGCCTGGCGCTGTCCCACACCCGGCTGCTCATCGAGCCCGCGGCCGCGACCGCGCTCGCGGCCGCACTGCGCGTCGCGGCCGACCGGCCGACGAGCGACATCGGAGTCATGCTCACCGGCGGCAACGTCGATCTGAGCCTGGTGGCGTCGCTGTTGTCCGGACGGCCGGAGAACTGACCCACCACAGCTGGAGGCAACCACCATGACAAGGCCCCTGCATCCGGTCCCGCCGTGTTCGGCGGACCCGAGGGAGACGAGGTACCCGGTGGGAAGGCGCCGCTCATGACCGAGCAGACACGGCCGGCCTCCGCCGTGGGGGTCATCGGCCTGGGCAGCTGCGGCGAATCCCTCCTCCGGCTGCTGGCCGGGACAGGGCGCGGAGTGGTCGGGGTCGACACGGACCGCGCCGTCCTGCACCGGGTCGCACGACGCCTCCGGAACGACGACGGGACCGCGGCCGACATCACCCTGAGCCATGACATCGCCGACCTCGCGCACGCGGAACTGGTCGTCGAAGCCGTGCCCGACGACGCCAAGAGCTCCGTGCTCCGCGGACTGCACACGGTGTGCGCCGCGGACACGATCCTGGTGACCACGGCGACGGCACCCCACGTCCTTGCCCTGGCGGCCGAATGCGGCCGCCCCGCCAGGACACTGGGACTGCGCTTGACGGCCCCCGTCCCGCCCGGCGGCACGGTCGAAGTCGTCCGTACCGCGGTGGTCTCGGACGACGCCGTGGCCACCGTCGAGAAGCTGCTGGACGAGGCGGGAGTGCGACGGGTGGCGGTCGGCACCCGCCCGGGCGGGCACGCAGACCAACTGGTGTACGCCTTCCTCAACCGGGCGGCGATGCTGTACGAGAGCGGCTACGCCACGCCTGGCAGCATCGATACCGCCATGAGGCTGGGCTGCGGACTTCCGTCGGGGCCCCTGGAGTTCCTGGACCGGGTCGGGATCGACACGGCACACGCCGTGCTGACGGCTGAACATGAGCGTACGGGCCGTGCCTGTTTCATGCCGGCGGCCGTCCTGTCCGACCTCCTCGCATCCGGCCGTCTGGGCCGGAAGTCGGGTCAGGGCTTCCACAGGTACGACCAGACGGGCGACCTCGTGGCCGGGCACGGGGAGGCGAGCGCCGTCGGTGACGCGCGGCCCGTGGGGCGCGTGGGGATCCTGGGTTCCGGCACGATGGCGACGGGCATCGCGGAGGTGATGGCTGTCGCCGGGTATCCGACGATCGTCGTGGCGCGCGACCGGTTGAGGGCCGACCGGGTCGTCTCGTCGGTGGCGGACTCGCTGACCCGGAAGGTACGGCGAGGTCGGGTGTCCCCGCAGGACAGGGCGGCGGCGCTGGGGCGCCTGGAGCCTGCCGAGCAGGTCGCGGTGCTCTCGGACTGTGATCTCGTGATCGAGGCGGTGGTGGAGGACCTGGACGTCAAGCTCGGCCTGTTCCGCCGGCTGGGAGAGGTCTGCAAGACCGATGCCGTCCTGGCCACGGTGACCTCCAGCCTGCCCGTCACCCCCTGCGCGCAGGCCTCAGGACGCGCGTCCCAAGTCGTGGGGATGCACTTCTTCAACCCTGCTCCGGCCATGAGACTGGTCGAGGTCGTCCGCACCGAGGAGACGACCGCGGAGACCCTTGCCACGGTGCACGGCCTCTGCAGGTCCCTGCGCAAGACGGTTGTGGACTGCGACGACCGGGCGGGCTTCATCGTGAACTTCCTGCTGTTCCCCTACCTGGGGGATGCCGTACGCCTGGTGGAGAGCGCCGACGCGGACATCGAGGAGACGGACGCCGCGCTGGAACTGGGGTACGGCTATCCCTTGGGCCCGTTCGCTCTGCTGGACACCATCGGGCTCGACGTGTCCCTGCTGATACTGCGGCGGCTGTACGCGGAGTTCCGGCAGCCTGACTTCGCCCCGCCCCAGCTGCTTGAGGGCCTCGTCCGGAGCGGCGTGCTCGGGCGCAAGAACGGGCACGGCTTCCGAAGTTCGCTGTGGCAGGCGACGCGCCGGCGTGCGCTCAGCTGACGAAGCACTCCGGGTGCTCCGCGACCGGCTGCCGCCGCTCGGCCGGGAAGCGTGATCGGACCGCAGGTCGGCAGGCGCCATCTCAGGTCGGCGGGAGGCGCCTTGCGGAGGCGCGGCATCGTCCCGCCCGCAGGACCGGTGCCCGCGCTCGCCCGGCGCCCCGGGCGCCGGTCCTGCGGGCGTCACCGGTCGATGAAGTCCGCCACGAGACGCACCACTTCGGTTCGCGCTCGAACACGGCCATGTGCCCGCAGTCGAGTTCGGCGTACCGGCTACCGCGGATGCCCCGTCGGGTTTCGCGGACGTGCTGGACGGAATCCCAGTGGGTGTACGACATCGTCGACGACCAGGGTGGAGCCTTGATGTTGTGTGAGCCCGGCACGGATGTGCACCGCGGTCCCGAGCTCCAAGCGGAGGGTCTTCTGATGGCTCTTGCGAACCGCCCGCTCGGGGCGGGTACCGTCGCGCCCAGCGAGTTCGACCGGACGCCGTGCGCCGAGCGCCGCCAGGCGGACTCGGGCGACACACCGAGGTAGACCCAAGCTCGAACAACGGCTGGACACCGGCCGGTCAGGTCGGCACCGCCCCTGGCGGAACGGCTCGCGGCGCCGGGCCCGTGCGAGCCAGGCGCCGCGAGCGGGGGAGTGGCGGCCTCGCCGTTTCAGGCGGCCGGGGCGGGGTCGGCCGCCGGGGTCCGCTCGCTGGGCGTGGGCTCCGGCAGGAAGAAGTACGTGATGGCGAGCGTGAGCGCCGCGATCCCCGCCCCGACCAGGAACACCGTGTTGGTGGCCGCCACCAGTGCGTCGACCACCCGGGGCTGGACGTCCGCCGGCAGTTCCTGGATCCGGGCGGCGCTCGGCTCGCCGCCCTGCGCGTCCTTGAGCGCGTCGGGCAGGTGCGAGGCGTACGAGCGGGCGAGGACCGTGCCGAGGATGGCTGTGCCGATGGCGCCGCCCAGCATCTGGCTGAACCGCACCGAGGTGATCGCCACGCCCATCTGCTCCTCAGGCGCGGTGAGTTGTACGGCCACCAGGGCAAGGCCCAGCACCTGTCCGAGGCCCGCGCCCAGGAGCAGCAGGGAGCCGTTGAGCAGCCAAGCGGAGGTGTCGGCCCGCAGCAGGCTCAGCAGTCCCATGGACACCGTCACCATGGTCATGCCGCTGACCATGACCTTCCGGAACCGGCCGGGTTTTTGCACCACACGGCCGGAGACGATCCCGGACACCGTCATGCCGACGGCCATCGGCAGCAGGTAGAGCCCCGCCTCGGCGGCACGCACGTCACGTGCCGTCTGGAGGTAGAGCGACACATAGACGACGGCACCGATGATGACCATGCCGGCGAAGAACTCCTGCGGGCTCGCCACCCGGAAGACCCGGTTGCGGAACAGGGTGAGCGGGAAGATCGGCTCGGGCGCGGTGAACCGGGACCACACTCCCTGCCGTACGAGCCCCTGCCGCAGGAGGAATGCGATCAGCAGCGCCAGCCCGGTGGCACCGAGCAGCAGGATGACGGGCGACCCCCAGGCGTACTGGTGACCGCCCCACTCGGTCAGCAGCAGCAGCGCACCTGCCGCGCCGGCGATCAGGCCCGCGCCGAGGAAGTCGATCCGCTCCGAGCCGCGCCGCTCCGGCAGACGCAGACAGGTGGCGACCAGCACCCAGGAGATCAGGCCCAGCGGCACGTTGATGTAGAAGATCCAGCGCCAGGAGAACTGGTCGGCGATGAATCCACCGGTCAGTGGTCCGACGACCACGCCGACGCCGACCATCACGCCGCCCATGCCGACGCCGGCGCCTCCGGTGGAGCCTCCCTCGGCCGTCTCCTTGGGCGGCCAGATGCTCATCACCATGATGAGCGTGACGCCCATCAGGCCACCGCCGCCGACGCCCTGGACAGCCCGGTACGCCACCAACTCGCCCATGCTCTGGGCCAGTCCGCACAGGGCGGACCCGGTCAGGAACGTGGCCAGCGAGAAGAGGTAGATCCGCTTGGGGCCGTACATGTCGCACAGCTTCCCGTAGAGCGGCTGGGTGACCGTGGCGGCCAGTCCGTACGCGGTGATCACCCAGGGGAAGGACTCGAGGCCGTGGTCGGGGTCAAGGCTCTTGGCTATCGGCCACACGGCCGTCGCCACCACGTTCGTGTCGACGATTCCCAGGATCATCGCGATGACCGCGCCGATCGTCGCCAGTCTCATCTGCGTCAGCGTCATGAAGAAAACTTAGCCGTGGAAAATCTATTTATCAAGTGCAAAAATTTACCGAGGTCAAGCGCATGGTAAGCTGGGGCCATGACTGAGGGTGCTGCGCCCGCCCCCGTTCTGGGGCTGCGGGAGAGGAAGAAGCAGGAGACGCGGTTCGCGATCTTCCGAGCCGCCATGGAGCTCTTCGTGGCCAAGGGGTTCGACCAGGTCTCCGTCGCCCAGGTCGCCGATGCCGCCAATGTCTCCAAGGTCACCGTCTTCAACTACTTCCCGACCAAGGAAGACCTGGTCATGGTGCCGATGGCGGAGCGGATGAAGGACCCGGGACGGCCGGTGCGCGAGCGCGCCCCCGGGGAGTCCGCGCTCTCGGCCCTGCGTCGGGAGTTCATCGCCGAACTGGACCGGCGCGAGTCGCACGTCGGCCTCAGCCCGGAGGGTCTCGACTTCATGCGGGTCGTCCGCGGCAGCGCCGCCCTGACCGGCCGGACCATGCTCCTCGAGCGCAAGAACGAGCTGGACCTCGCCGAGACCCTTGCCGCCGAAACCGGCGCCGGACCGGACGACATGACCCCCCATGTGGTGGCGGCCGCGGTCATGGGCGCCATCCATGCCGTCGTCGGGGAGAACTGGCGCCGGCTGGTCGCCGGGGAGCCCCCCGACGCCATCCACGCCGACGCCGTCGCCAACGCCGAACGGGCCTTCGCGATCCTCGAAGCCGGGCTCGGAGACTACGCGGTGCGCTGACCCTTGTCGCCGGGACAGCGCACGGCGGATCCCCGCGGTCTCAGGCCCCGGTCCGGAACGACGTGACCGCCGCGACGATCCGGTCCACGTCGGCCTCACTGAGCCCGGTGTACAGCGGAAGCCGGATCACCTGATCGGCCACACGCTCGGTGACCGGGCACCCTCCCGGCGCCGTACGCCCGTACCGCAGTCCGGCGGGCGCGCTGTGCAGCGGCTGGTAATGCGGGGTCGCCTGTACCCCACGCTCCGCCAGATGCCGCTGGAACGTGCCGCGCACCACCGGGTCCGGCGCCAGCAGGTAGTACAGATGAGCCGGATGCACACACCCCTGTGGCACCGCCGGCCGGCCGAAACCGGTTGCGGAGGCCCATTCCGCCAGCCGCTCCTGATACGCGTCCCACACCTGAAGCCGGCGCACCTGGATCGTGTCGAAGTTCTCCAACTGCGCGGTGAGGAAGGCGGCGAGCAGTTCGGACGGCAGATAGCTCGAACCCAGATCGACCCAGTGGTACTTGTCGATCGTGCCCCGGTAGTACTGAGTGCGGTTGGTGCCCTTCTCGCGGATGATCTCCGCCCGCTCGACCAGGTCCACCTGGTTGATCACCAGGGCGCCGCCTTCGCCGCAGTGAGCGTTCTTGGTCGAGTGGAAGCTCTGCGTCGCCAGCGCCCCGAACGCGCCGAGTGGAGTGCCGCGGTAACTCCCGCCCAGACCATGGGCGTTGTCCTCGATCACCATCAGGCCATGGCGCTCTGCGATCTTCATGATGGCGTCCATCTCGCAGGCGACCCCCGCGTAATGGACGATCACGATGGCCTTGGTCCGCTCCGTGATCGCCGCCTCCACGAGCCGCTCGTCGAGATTGAGCGTGTCCGGGCGGCAGTCGACGAAGACCGGCACCGCGCCGCGCAGCGCGTACGCGTTGGCCGTCGAGGGGAAGGTGAACGACGGCATGACGACCTCGTCGCCGGCCCGCAGGTCGAGCAGCAGCGCCGTCATGTCCAGCGCGTGCGAGCACGACGTGGTCAGCAAGGTGGCGGCGGCGCCGATCATCCTGGTGAGCACCGCGGTGGCACGTGCGGTGAAGGGACCGTCCCCCTCCAGCGTTCCGCTCGCCAGGGCGGCTTCCATGTGCGTCGTCTCGGCACCCGTCACATACGCCCGGTTGAAGGGGATGACGGTGCTGTCCGGGTCCTCCAGCAGGAGCTTCCCTCGGGCGCTGACCTCGTTGTTCACACAAGCTCCTCGATGCTCTTCAGGACCTGGGCGGGAGTGGGCTGGGCGAGGTTCTCCGCCTGCAGCTCCGCCGCGGCCTTGCGGACGGGCGAGTCGCCGAGCAGTGACGAGACGGCCGCCGCCACGTCGTCGGCGTCGATCGGATCGGCCGGCAGAGTCACGGCGGCACCCGCCCCGGTCAGGAGCCGCGCGTTGAACGTCAGACCGGGGTTGTACGGGACGACGACCTGCGGTACGCCGTAGTAGGCCGCAGTCAGCGTGGTGCCCGTCCCGCCGTGGTTCACCGCGACGGCGCAGGTCGGCAGGACCGCGTTCAACGGCAGGTCCACCACCACCCGTACGCCGTCGGGCACGGGCCCGATTCCCTCGCGGTCGGCGGCGCGCACGGCCACCACCGTCTCCACGCCCAGCTCTGAGAGCGAGGTGATCAGCGGAGTGAGCGGATGGGCGGCGCCGGGCTCATGGGACACCGTGTTCAGCGTCAGCCACGACAGGCACACCCGCGGCCGGTCGGCCGGTACCCGTAGCCAGTCCGGCACCGGGGCCGAGCCGTTGAACGGCAGATACCGGGCTGCGAGACGACCGGGCACCCGGGCCGGCTGGAGGCTCGGGGGACCGGGGTCCACCGTGCCGACACCGTGGTGGGCGGCCGGTTCCACTGCGAACCGGCCGTAGAGCTCGCGCAGTTGTCCCGGCCAGTTCTCCGGGTCCGCACCGTAGCCCGGGAAATCGGTCAGCGTGGCCGGCTGCGGTCCCCACAGGTGGTGAACCAGGGGTGCGCCCGCCACCGCCGCCACCAGGGGTGCCACCATGGTGATCGGATCCGACACCACGAGGTCGGGACGCCAGGCGCGGACGAACGTGACGAGTTCGTCGACCATCGCGAACGCCGTCCGGACATGGGGCTCGACCCGTAGCTCCGCATACCGGCGGAACGCCTCCGGGGACATCGCCGAGACGTCACCGGAAGCGGTGGGTCCCTCCCCGGTCTCCCGCCGCACCGCTTCCCCCGCCGCGGTGATATTGGCCATCAGGTCGTAGGAAGCGCCCACCGGAATGGCGTTCAGTCCCGCCCGGACAATGGAATCCACCACGGGTGGTTGACCCGCGATGTACACGTCGTGGCCGGCGCTGCGAAAGGCCCAGGCCAGCGGAACCATCGGAAAGAGATGGCTGGGTACGGCAGCTGGAATAAAAAGTACGCGCATCGCCGCTCCAAATTCGCCGGTGTCGTACACCACGGCACCAGCGGTCGCTAAAAGGCGGACGAAGCGCGGCTAAACCCGCATTCGCAGGGCGAGACCTGGCAGGTCCGAGCGTGTACTGTCGGCGGAGCCCGCTGCCGCGTGGCTCATTCCCGCGGTATCTGGCACTTACGTCTCTTTCAACGGTATGGTGCCGAAGAACCGTGCGACACCCATCCGGGACTCGAATCGTGAGGAGCCTCCGTGGCCATTCGCATATGGGATTACCTGGCTGAATACGACGAAGAGCGGAGCGATATTATCGACGCCGTGGAAACGGTGTTCTCCTCCGGTCAGCTCATTCTCGGTCAGAGCGTCGAGGGATTCGAACGGGAATTCGCCGCCTACCATGGCGTCCCGTACTGCACAGGCGTGGACAACGGCACCAACGCTCTCAAGCTGGGCCTGGAGGCCCTCGGCGTCGGACCGGGCGACGAAGTCGTCACCGTCTCCAACACCGCGGCGCCGACCGTGGTCGCCATCAGCGGCACCGGGGCGACACCGGTCTTCGTCGACGTCCGTGAGGAGGACTTCCTCATGGACACCGAGTGCGTCGCCGAGGCGATCACGGCCCGTACCAAGGCACTGCTGCCGGTGCACCTCTACGGTCAGTGCGTCGACATGGCGCCGCTGCGGCGGCTCGCCGACGAGCACGGCCTGAAGCTCCTGGAGGACTGCGCCCAGGCCCACGGCGCCCGCCGCGACGGCCGGATCGCCGGCTCCATGGGCGACGCCGCCGCATTCTCCTTCTATCCGACCAAGGTCCTCGGTGCCTACGGGGACGGCGGCGCCGTCATCACCTCCGACGCAGAAACCGACCACGCGATGCGGCAGTTGCGCTACTACGGCATGGAGGAGGTGTACTACGTCGTCCGCACCCCGGGCCACAACGCCCGCCTGGACGAGGTCCAGGCCGAGATCCTGCGTCGCAAACTCGGCCGGCTCGACCGCTACATCGAAGGCCGCCGCCGGGTGGCCCGACGCTACGCCGAGGGCCTCGCGGACCTCGCCGGGCCGGGCGGGCTGCTCCTGCCCGAGGTGACCGAGGGCAACGAACACGTCTACTACCTCTACGTGGTCCGCCACCCCCGGCGGGACACGATCATCGAGGAGTTGAAGAAGCACGACATCGCGCTGAACATCAGCTACCCGTGGCCCGTGCACACGATGACGGGCTTCGAGCACCTCGGCTACGCCAAGGGGGACCTGCCCGTCACCGAGCGGCTCGCGGACGAGATCTTCTCCCTACCGATGTACCCCACCCTGCCCGAGGCGGCTCAGGACCGGGTCATCGACGCCCTGCGCGACGTGCTGTCCAGGTTCTGACGGCGGCGTCTGCCGTTCCGTGACGTACCGGTCGAGCAGCACGTTCAGGTACGGCAGACCGCCGGGCGGGCACGCCGCGGGCACCAGCCGGCGCAGCTTCTCCACCGAGACCACGGTCCGGTTGAACGGCACCTCGACGATCTCCCGGGTGGCGGCACAGCCGAGCCTGGCCTCCACGCCGTCCACGATGTCCTCGATCCGATACGCGGTCCCGGAGGCGACGTTGACGATCTCGTTGCGAATCCCCGCCGCCAACAGGCCGTCCAGGGCAGCCACCACGTCACGGACGTCGATCAGATCGCGGTGCACACCGCGGAACAGCTGGACCCGGCCGGAGCGGATCTGGCGCATGAGCGAGGTCAGCAACTGGTGCCCCCGCTGGCCCGGACCGACCGTGTGGCTCAGCCGCAGTGTCAGCCAGTCCGTTCCGCTCTCGCTGAGCTCCTGCTCCATGGCCAGCTTGTGCCGTCCGTAAGGGGACGAGGGAGTCACCGCGTAGGTCTCGTCCGCGGCCGTGTCAGGGCTGCCGTACATGGCGTGCGACGCGCTCGACAGGAACACGAGCAGCCGGCCTGCCCGGCGGCACCGCTCGGCCTGCTCGCGCAGCAGCTCCGCCTCACGCCGGAACTGCACCGGGGAATCGGCCACCGTGGTGGACACACCCGCCGCCAGCACCGTGGCGCGAGGATGGCGGTCGATGACCGGCTCCAGGTTGTGGGCCAGGAAGCCTTTCCCGACAACTTCCATCAGCGGATCTCCTCGCACCGAGCAGGGTTGCACATCGTCACAGCAGGGTCTCAGCCCCGCTCCGTGGGCGAAAACCCCTAGATCCCCCAGTCCCCCCGAGTCCGAAGAACCCCAGGCGAACGTAGGGGTTCTGCCGTGGCCCACCTACTCACCGGCGTCCGACGCAGGGACGCCACGACCCAACGTTGGGGAACCGAATGCAAGAGATCATCAGCGCCGTCCTCTCCGGTGACGCGGTCTCGGACGACTTCACCGCGCTGCCGCTGCCCGAGTCCTACCGCGCGAACGTCGTCCAGAAGGAGGACGTCGGGATGTTCGAGGGCACTCCGTCCCGCGACAAGGACCCGCGCAAGTCGCTCCACGTCCAGGACGTGCCCACGCCCGAGCCCGGGATGGGCGAGGCGCTCATCGCGGTCATGGCGAGCTCCGTCAACTACAACACGGTGTGGTCGTCGATCTTCGAGCCGCTGCCGACGTTCGGCTTCCTGGAGCGGTACGGCAGGCTGTCGCCGCTGGCCGCGCGGCACGACCTGCCCTACCACGTCCTCGGCTCCGATCTGGCGGGGGTGGTCCTGCGCACCGGCCCCGGGGTGAACGCCTGGAAGCCGGGCGATGAGGTCGTCGCGCACTGTCTGTCGGTCGAGTTGGAGGCGTCGGACGGCCACGGCGACACCATGCTCGACCCCGAGCAGCGCATCTGGGGCTTCGAGACGAACTTCGGCGGCCTGGCGGAGATCGCGCTGGTGAAGTCCAACCAGCTGATGCCGAAGCCCGCGCACCTGAGCTGGGAGGAGGCCGCAGCGCCCGGTCTGGTGAACTCCACGGCCTACCGCCAGCTTGTCTCCCGCAACGGCGCCGGTATGAAGCAGGGCGACAACGTCCTCGTCTGGGGCGCGAGCGGCGGACTCGGCAGCTACGCGACCCAGTTGGTGCTGGCGGGCGGCGCCAACCCCATCTGTGTGGTGTCGAGTGAGCGCAAGGCGGAGATCTGTCGCTCGATGGGCGCCGAGGCGGTCATCGACCGCGGCGCCGAGGGCTACAAGTTCTGGAAGGACGAGAACACCCAGGACCCCAGGGAGTGGAAGCGCTTCGGCAAGCGTATCCGCGAACTGACGGGTGGTGAGGACGTCGACATCGTCTTCGAGCACCCGGGCCGCGAGACCTTCGGCGCGAGCGTGTTCGTCACGCGCAAGGGCGGCACCATCACCACCTGCGCCTCGACCTCGGGCTACATGCACGAGTACGACAACCGCTACCTGTGGATGTCCCTGAAGCGGGTCGTCGGCTCGCACTTCGCCAACTACCGCGAGGCCTGGGAGGCCAACCGGCTCGTCGTCAAGGGGAAGATCCACCCGACGCTGTCGAAGGTCTACCCGCTGGAGGAGACCGGTCAGGCGGCGTACGACGTGCACCGCAACCTCCACCAGGGCAAGGTCGGCGTGCTCTGCCTCGCCCCCGAGGAGGGCCTGGGCGTACGCGACGAGGAGACGCGCGCCAAGCACATCGACGCCATCAACCGCTTCCGGACCGGCCGCGGCCCGACACCGGCACACGAGGAGGAGTTCAGCGCATGACGGCATCAGGGAACCCCGCAGGGGAGTGGGTCCGCCGCTTCCACCCGTTCGACAGCGCGGCGGTGAGACTGGTGTGCTTCCCCCACGCGGGCGGCGCCGCCAGCTACTTCTACTCGCTCTCCGAGACTCTCGTGCCCGCCGTGGACACGGTCGCCCTGCAGTATCCGGGCCGGCAGGACCGGTTCGCGGAGGGGTGCGTCGAGACTCTCGCCGAGCTCGCCGACCGTGCCTTCGCCGCGCTGGCCGGGTGGGACGACCGCCCCTTGGCCTTCTTCGGGCACAGCATGGGCTCGATCGTCGCCTTCGAGGTGGCTCGCCGGTTCCAGGACCGTGGAAACCCCCCGGCCCGGCTGTTCGCGTCCGGGTACCCGGCCCCGTCCCGGCTGCGTGGCGGCACCGTACACCTGAGAGACGACGCCGGTCTCGTACGGGAGCTGACCGAGGCCGGCGGCACCGATCCGGTCTGGCTCGACGACGAGCACCTGCTCGCCTCGATCCTCCCCGCCGTCCGCGGCGACTACCAGGCCGTCGAGACCCACCCCCGCACCCCCGGCGTGCGGCTCGACTGCCCCGTCACGATGCTGGTCGGGGACACCGATCCGCACACCACGGTCGACGAGGCGGCGGCCTGGGGGGACCACACGTCGCGGGAGTTCGACCTCCGGGTCTTCCCCGGCGGTCACTTCTACCTGGACCAGCACGGACCGGAGGTGGCCGACACCCTGGCGACCTCGCTGCAGGCCCTGACCCGCACCGGCTCCGCATGAGGTGAGGGGTGTGCGACGCCGCTCGGGACGGTCCCGTGACCGTCCCGAGCGGCTTTCTTCTCATGCTTTCCCTTACACGCCCCGTACGTGCCTCGCGCGTACTTCCGTGCGATCAGTCGTGCGAGTTCTTACGCGATCAGCTGTCCCCGGCGGAGCGGATGTGAGCCGCGAGTGCCACCGGTGTCGGCGCGGCGAACAGATCGCCGAGTTTCAGGGGCACACCGACCGCCTCCTCGATCCGCTGCACCAACTGGGCGCCGAGCAGCGAATGCCCGCCGCTGGTGAAGAAGTTGGACTCGGGTGCCACCTCGTCCCGGCCGAGCAACTGCTGCCAGAGCCCCATCAACGTCCGTATCAGCTCGTCGGCCTCCTCGCCGGGCTCCGCGTCCACTGCCCGCTCCGCGCCCTGCTCCGCACCCCGCCCGGGGGCCGCTTTGGTGCCCGCCCGGCCGGTGGCCAGCGCTTCGAGCGCGGGGTAGTCGACCTTCTCGTTGGCAGTGGTCGGCAGTGACTCCAGGACGACGAAGTCCTGCGGGATCGCCGAGCGCGGCAGCTCCGAGCGCGCGTGTTCCCACAGCTCATCGGTGATGTCCCGGCCGTCCGCGGCCGCCTCGACGAACGCCACGAGACGGCCGTCGGCGCTGCGGTCCCCGACCACCACTGCGGCGACGGCCCTGACGCCGGGTCGGGCCGCCAACGTCGCCTCGACCTCCCCCAGTTCGATGCGGTTGCCGCGCAGCTTGACCTGCCGGTCCGCCCGCCCGAACAGCTCCAGGGTGCCGTCCGGGCGCCACCGGCCCAGGTCGCCGGAGCGGTAATAGCGGCCGTGCACGGGGTGCTCCCCGAACCGTTCGGCGTTCAGGTCGGGCCGGCCGTGGTAGCCGAGAGCGACACCGTCCCCCGCGATGCACACCTCGCCGCTGACACCGATGGGCAGCTCCCTGCCGTCCGGCCCCATGACCATGACGCGGGTGTTCCAGATCGGTACGCCGATGTCCAGCCGGCCGTCCAGCCGAGCGGGCAGTACTCCCCAGGTGCACCAGGTCGTGGTCTCGGTCGGACCGTAGGCGTGGTGCACCTCGCAACCCGTGGCGAGCAGCCGCTCGGCGAGCGGAACGGGCACGGGCTCCGCGCCGATGACCACCCGGCGCCCCGCGAGGCGGTCGGCCACCTGGTCCAGGACGAGCCGCATGGTCGTCGGCGTGGCCTGGACGATGCCCGGGTCATGGCGTTCTATCAACTCCCGCAGCACCGCACCGTCGGTGCGCGCCTCGTCCGGTGCGACCACGATGTGGCCGCCCGAGTAGAGCGGGACGTAGTGCTCCAGGTTGGCCATGTCGAAGGCGAACGTGGTCATCCACAGCGTCGCGTCGCTCGCGGTGGCACGCAGCCGCACGGTGTAGTCGGCCGCGATGTTCGAGACGGCGCGATGCGGGATGACGGCGCCCTTGGGCCGCCCGGTCGACCCAGAGGTGTAGATGAGGTAAGCCGGGGAGCCGGGGTCGATCCGGCTCGGCACGTCGATCTCGGGCAGGTGTGCGGCGGCCTCGGCAACCGGCGGCAGCGCCAGTGTGACCACGTCCTCGTCAACCGGCCCCGGCAGGTCGCGGTCGGTCAGCACGACCTTCGCACCGGAATCCGAGAGCAGATACGCCACGCGGTGCGCGGGATGCTCCGGGTCCACCGGCAGATACGCGGCCCCCGCCAGCCAGGTGCCGAGCACGGCGGCGGTCAGGGACGCGCTGCGCGCCGCGGCGAGCGCGACGACGTCCCCGGCGCCGACCCCGGACGTGGCGAGCAGGTCGCGCACGCGCAGGGCCGAGTGCCACAGCCTGCCGTACGTCACATAGACATCGCCCTGTCGAACCGCCACCGCGTCCGGGGTGTCGAGGGCATGCCGGCGTACGGCCTCCACGACGTTCGGAGGATCGAAGGCGCGGGCCGTGTCGTTCGCCGCCTCGATGACCGCCCGGTCCTGGTCGTTCCAGATCCGCAGGCCCCCGGTCGGCCGGTCCACGTCCTCGCCGAAGGACAGCAGCAGGGCCTCGTAGCGCAGCAGGAGCGCCCGTACGCCGTCCTCGTCCAGCTTCTCCGTGGAGTAGCGGGCGGTGATCCGGACGGCGTCGGCCGAGGACGCGACGAAGAACTCCAGGTCGAACTTGCTGTAGCCGCTCTCGACGACCACCGGCCGGGCCCGCTGGCCGGACACCTCGAACTCCGCCTTGCCCAACTGAGGGAAGTAGTTGAACAGATGACGGCAGAGCCTGTTCCGCCAGGATGCCCCGGCGCGCGGGACCAACTCGGAGACACTGTCGACCGGCACGTCAGCGTGGGACAGCGCGGCGAAGTAAGTGTCGCGGGCTTTGCGCACCAGCGTGCGGAAGCTGTCGGCCGGGTCGACGAGGACCCGCAGGGGCAGGACGTTGGTGTGGTGACCGACGGTGCGGGGGGCCTCCCTGGGGCGCACGCTCACCGGGGAGCCGACGGTGATGTCGGGACCGGCTCCGTGCGCCGCGAGGAGCAGATCGAACGCCGCGAGCAGCACGACGGCCTCCGGTGCCCGCACCTGAAGGGGCAGCCGTTTCACGACGGCCACCGCCTCGGGGGACAGGGAATGGGTGATCTGATCGCCCTTCAGCGTCGGGTCCGCCGCGTCCGGCGCGGTGCACCACAGGTCGAGGGAGGACGGGTCGAAGTCCGCCATCCGGCCGCGCCAGAAGTCGAGGCTCGCCGGCGACGGCTCCGGCTCGTGGAAGGCGGGGACCACGGTCAGCAACTCCCCGGCCGGGGGCCGGCCGGCCACTGCCGCCTCGTAGGCGGTCAGCAGCTCTTCGAGGAGGACGGTGCCGGAGATGATGTCGTAGACGAGATGGTGGAACGCCAGGCAGACGACATCGCCGTCGGGGTGGTGGAACAGGCCTGCGCGGACCAGCGGGCGTCCGTCGAGGACGAAGCGCCGGGTGACGAACGGCCGCAGCGCCCGGTCCATCTCCTCGGGCGCCGCGGAGAAATCGTCGAACTCGGATATTCCGACGGAGAACTCGTCGGCCGGCACGACGTTCTTCACGAGCTCGGCACCGGTCGCGAAATAGACGGTACGGAGAACCTCATAGCGGTTGAGCAGGATTGTGAGGGCCTTGTGCAGAGCCGGAGCGTCCAGCTTGCCGTCGACCTGGAATGCCAGCGCCAGATTGTTGGCCGCGCTTTCGGGAACGAGCCGCTCCAGCAGCCACATGGCCTCTTCCTTGCGCGTGGCCACGGAAAATGCGCTGGCGGCTCGGGCGGTGGGCTTCGCTGCGGGTTCCACGTGGGTTCCTCTCCTGCGGGGTCGCACGGCCGACGCGGCGCGCGGGGCGCTGTCAGGCGTAGCCTGTCAAAAGCAAGATATGAGAGTCGCGCCAAGAGCGGATACCCCTACCTGTTACGGGAATTGAGGCCGTGGAACACTACTCTGGACAAGGGTCCGCATAGGGGCAGTAGGGGCTGTCCCGCGCTATCCGGTGGGTTCTACACTCGTCGTCGCTCCAGCCGTCTGCGAACAAGGGATGACGATGACGGAAACAGCGGCATGGAAGATTTTGAGCGACAGCGACCCGTCGGGGTCCGTGGTCCTGGCCGTGGACTTCGACACCACAGGACGGCCCGAGGCGCGGTTCACCGACCTGGTGGCTCACCTCAAGGTCGCCGCGACCGTCTGGGAGACCGTGCCGCCGGCCGCGGGCAGTGCGTTCACCGCGTCGGGCGCCGGCTACATCGATCAGTGGGCGCGCAAGCCGGCGGAGGAACGCCCCCATGTGAAGGCGCTGCTGGGATTCTGCGCTGGTTCCGTGTATGCCGCCGCGCTGGCGGAGCGCATCGCCCAGTGGCAGGCGAACGAGCCCCTGCTGGTGCTGTTCGACCCCGAACTGTCCACGGCGCAGACGCTGATGTGGCAGTTCCAGAAGGTCACCGGGTTCATGAACTCCGTGCTGCCGGCGCAGGACATCGCCGAGGCCCGGGAGATCGGCCGGCGCGCCTACGAGCAGACCGAGGACCTCGGTGACCTGAAAGACGCACTGATCTCCCTGATGTGGGACTTCGGCGAACCGGCGCTCGCCAAAGCCGGGTTGGACGAGAAGCGCCGGGCGGAGCTCTTCGAGGTCTTCGCCACGTTCCTGAACTACCTTGCCGCAGCCGGCGACATCGACCCGCGCGAGCGCTGGCGCTCCGCCGTCGCGTTCAGCTCCAACACCCCGCTGAGCGGCCTCAACGCGATGCGGTCCGCGGGTACGGAGGTGACGGTGGCGCGCGAGATCAGGTGCGACGTGGACCACGGCGGCATGCTCGCCGATCAGTCGCTGGCAGCCACTGTCTCCGAGCTGCTGAGCGAGTAGGCGGTACGCCGTCCGGCCCCGAGGGGGCAAGGGGCGCCCGGAGCCTTGCCGGCCCTGGGCGCCCCTACGGCTTTAGAGAGAGACAATGCCCGCTTCCTAGCCTGAAGTCGATCGAGCACACCACTACTCGTACGGATGAACGCCGCATGAGCGTCATGCGGCGCGGGGCAGGGGGCACGATGAGCATCGCGGGTGACTGGCAGATCCAGGTGCACACACCGAAGGGCGACTTCGAGTGGGTGCTGTCCATCGTCGAGACGGCCGACGCTTTCACCGGAACGCTCGACATGGTCGAGAGCAAGGTCGCCCTCGAAGAGGGCGCGGTCGACGGAGACCAGTTGACGTGGAAGTCCACGCTGCGCAAACCGCAGGTCCTGAGGTTCTCCGGCCGGGCCACAGTCGACGGTGACAGGATCAGGGGTGAGTTCCGCATGGGTGCGTTCGGCACCCGTTCCTTCGGCGGCAGGCGGGTGAGCCCCGCGCCCACGGCGATTCCCGAGTAACGGAATCCTGCCCCCCGCTTATCCGGCCGCCGGAAAATTTCGCACCAGCAGTGGATCACTCGCTTCCGAGGCCCTACCCGTATGGCAGACTCGCAAAGGCTTGGTCAAGTCGTCAGGGGGTTTCCGGCCCCGGGCTGTACGCGTCGTCGTGAGATGCGGGGGAATCATGCACTTAGTCGGAAGGGAAAGAGAGCTCAAAACCCTACGGCGGTTGTTCACCGAGGGGAAGAAGGGAAGTGTTCAGCTGGCGGTCGTATCGGGGGCCGTGGCCAGTGGAAAATCTGCTCTGTTGCACGCCTTTGCGCGAGAAGTCGTCAGTGAAGGCGCCGTATTTCTTCAGGCGACCGGCTCGCGGACCGAACGGGCCCTGCCGCTCGGAGTGATCGGCCAAATTATAGCGAGTTCCGCGCCTTTTGCGGAGAACGATGACAACGTCCGGCGTCTGACGGAGGCGGCGACACACAGTATTTCCACTGCGGAGGCAAAAGGGCCTCGGTCGTTATGGGAATCGCAAACCGATGTGACCGGCGGATTAGATGTGCGTGCGCCGTCCGTGGTGAGCCAGGCGCTCTATGCGCTCAGCAATCGCGCACCGGTGGTCATAGGAGTCGACGACGTCCACTATGCGGACGTGCTGTCACTCGAGGCACTCCTGTATCTCATACGGCGGGCCAGTCTGCGCCCCGCACGGGTGTTTCTCGTCCTCAACCGATGTGACGAACCGGAATTCAGTCATCCCCGTTTCGACGCGGAGCTCCTGCGCCACCCGCACTGTCACCAGATCCGGCTGAAACTGCTTTCCAGGGACGGTGTCGCCGAGATCCTCGCCGAGGACCTGGGCATGCGCGCCTCGCGTCGTGTCGCGGCCTCGTGCCACGACGCGACCGGCGGCAACCCCTTGCTGGTCCACGCCATGCTGGAGGACCACCATGCCGAGGCCCGGGCACCGGGGGCCGAGCTGATCCCGGGTGACGCCTTCGCGCGTGCGGTCTCCGCCTGTCTCTACCGCGGGGCCCCGCTGACCCTGAACGTGGCGCGGGCGATGGCGGTGATGGGCAAGCACGCGACCCTGCCCGTCCTCACCGACGTCCTGGGTTCCGACCCGGAGTCGCTGGCCCGGGCCATCAGCGCCCTGCACGGCCTCGGACTGCTCCGCTCAGGGCGGTTCCGCCACGACGCCGCCCGCGAGGCCGTCCTGTGGTCCCCGGACGGCGCGGACCGCTCCGACCTGCACGGCGAGGCCGCCCGCGTACTCCATGAGCACGGGGCGTCGGCCACCGTGGTGGCCCAGCACCTGTCCAGCGCCGGACGGGCCGACGGCGACTGGACCGTACCCGTGCTGCGGGAGGCCGCCGACGAGGCGCTCGCCGCGAACGATTCCGACTCCGCCATCGCCTGGTTGCGGATGGCCGGCCGTGCCTCGACCGACGAACGCGAGCAGGCGGCCATCACCGCGGCACTCGTGCGCGCCAAGTGGCGCGGCAGCCCGGAGGCGGCCCTGCCGTACATGCCGGGCCTGAGCGCCGCCGCACTCGACAACCGGCTGGAGTTCCGTGACGCCGTCGCGCTGGTCGGGCATCTGCTCTGGTTCGGCCAGACGGAACAAGTCCTCGACATCCTCGAGGCCATGCAGCGGCACGGCAGCGGCACCACCAAGGAACTCGACCCGATCCGAATGGGACTCGGCTGGGCGTTTCCGGGGCTCTTCGCCCGTCACCGGGTGGGTCACGTCAACTCTGGGCTCGAGGCGCACGCCCCGGCGGCCCGGATCTCCACCGGCAACGCCTTGTACGTGAGCCCGGTGCTTCCGCAGAGCGCCGGGGACGACGCGCTGGGCGCCGCCGAGCAGACCCTGCTCGGGGCCAGACTGGACGACCACACCCTGCCGACACTCTCCGCCGCCCTGGTGTCGCTCATCCACCTCAACCAGCTCGACAGGGCCGTGCACTGGGGCGACTCCCTGCTGCGGCAGGCGGCGCAGCGGCGGGCCTCGATGTGGCAGGCACTCCTGGCCAACCTGCGCGCGTTCATCGACATCCGTCGGGGACGGATGGCCACGGCCGAGCGGTTCGCCCGGGACGCACTGACCCTCGTCTCTACCAAGAGCTGGGGCGTGGCCGTGGGATCGCCGATCGCCAACATGGTGCTCGCGGCCACGGCCCTGGGGAAGCTCGACAGCGCCGCGGCCTACCTGAGCATCCCGGTGCCGGAGGCCATGTTCGACACCATGGGTGCTTTGCACTATCTGCAGGCCCGGGGCCGCTACCACCTGGCCATGGACTGTCCGCACGCCGCCCTCTCGGATTTCCAGGCCTGCGGCGACCTGATGATGAAGTGGGAGCTCGACGACCCCCGTCTCGTCGCATGGAGGACGGACGCCGCACAGGCGTCTGCGGCGCTCGGCCACACCAACCAGGTGCGGGATCTGCTCACCGAGCAGCTGGCCGGCGCGTCGCCCGACGACTTCCGCACACGTGGCGTATCGCTGCGCATCCTCGGGGCCGTCGAGAAGGCGGAGGACTCCACGGCGCTCCTCGGCGAGGCCGTCGAGAACCTCCGCGAATCCGGCGACCTCTTCGAACTGGCCCTGGGCCTGGTGGAGCTCGCCCGCACGCACGATGGCCGCGGACACCGGGACGAGGCCCGTGAGCTGACCCGGATGGCCCGCGGCCTGGCCGAGAAGACGGGCGTCGAGCTGGTCGGCGTCCCCTCCCACAGGAGGACGCCCGGAGGGACGGCACCACGGCCCTCGGGCGCTCCCGAGGGGCCACCCGTCGGGACCGACCGGCGTTCGCAGCTGACCGATGCGGAGCTGAGGGTCGCGGTGCTCGCTGCCCGGGGGAAGTCGAACCGGCAGATCGCCGCCAAGCTGTTCATCACCATCAGTACGGTCGAACAGCATCTGACCAGCGTGTACCGCAAGCTCAACGCCAAGCGGCGCACCGATCTGTCCACTGAGCTCCAAAGCGTCCTGGTCACGGGCGGGAACGAGCTGCCGCCCACAGGCCCGGAAACGCCCACGGCGTGACAACCGCAGGCCCGGCTCCCGGTTTCACACCGGGCTCCGGGCCTGCGGCGGAGCCCGAAGGCGCCGCGCTGCGTTGCTCAGCCGAGGGCGACCCGCACCGGAAGGGCCGTAAGGCTCCGCATGACGATGCTCTGCCGATAGCGCAACTCCTCCGGGGCCACGGCCAGTTCAAGGGTGGGGAAGCGGCGCAGCAGCGTGCCGATGGCCAGCTCGCCCTCCAGCCGCGCCAGTGGTGCGCCGATGCAGTGGTGGATACCCCGGCCGAACGCGATGTGGCGGTTGCCGCCCTGGCGCGTGATGTCCAACCGGTCGGCGTCGGGGAACGCCGCCTCGTCCCGGTTGGCGGAACCGAGGATGACGTTGACGAAGCTCCCCTTCGGCACGGGCGTGCCGGCGATCTCCATGTCCTCCACAGCCCAGCGGGCGGTGGCGCGCTCCAGCGGGGCGTCGTATCTCAGGAACTCCTCGATCGCCTCCGGCAGCAGCTCGGGGGAGTCCCGCAGCAGCTTCAGCTGTTCGGGGTGGCGCAGCAGAGCGAGCGTCCCGTTGGCGATGAGGTTCACCGTGGTGTCGTGACCGGCGATGATCATGAGGATCGCGGTGCCGATCAGTTCCTGTGGGGACAGCTTGTCGTCGCCCTCGGCCGCGGCCAGCGCGCTGAACAGGTCATCGCCGGGGGCGGCCTTCTTGGCCCCCATCAGCTCGGCCAGATACGCGCTGAACTCCTGGACCCCCTCCGCCTTGCCCGGTGTGCCGAGCGGCAGCAGTACGGCCTGCGACCATGCTCGGAACTTGTCCTTGTCGGCCAGCGGAATGCCCAGCAGATCGGCGATGACGGTCATGGGCAGCGGGAAGGCGAACTCCGTGAGCAGGTCCACCACGCCCTGCCCGTCGGACAGCCGGTCCGCCATGCCGTCGACGAGTTCGTCCGCCGTCCGCTGGATGCGCTCGCGCATCACCTCGACCCGCCTGGCGGTGAATTCCCTGGCGAGCAGCCCGCGGAGCCGGGTGTGCTCGGGTGGATCGCTGGCGAGCATGTGACCGGCCAGGTTGGAGCCGCCCTCCTTGGGCAGCGGAGCGCCGCTGGCGGCCAGCATCGCCGCACCGTGCTTGGGGTTCTTCCCGAGCCGGACGTCGTTCAGAGCCGCCCGGGCGTCCTCGTACCGCGTGACGAGGTACATCTCCATCCCGTTGCCCTGGCGGACCTTGGCCACCGGGCACTCCCGCCGCAGCTCCGCGTAGTACGGGTAGGGGTCGCCGCCCGCGTCCCCGGCGGCGTCGTGTCGCGGATTCCGTTCAGTCATGACAGCAGTACCTCCTCGGTGAAGTGGATGGCGCGCCGGTCAGGCCGGTACGCCGGCGCCGCTCCCACGACGGCGATAGGCGGCCTCGACGAACTCGCGGACCGAGTCGGCCAGGTAGTCGACCATCTCGGCGGTGAGCCGGGGGTGGACGCCGATCCAGAAGGTCCGCTCGGTGATGATGTCGCTGTTCGTCAGATCGCCCGCGATGCGGTGCGGCCGGTCCTGGAAGGCTGGATGGCGCGTGAGGTTTCCGCCGAAGAGGCGACGGGTCCCGATGTTCCGCCCCTCCAGGAACGCGACCAGCTCGTCGCGGGTGAACGGGGCGTCGTGCGCGACGGTCAGGACGAAACCGAACCAGCTGGGGTCGCTGTGTGCGGTCGGACGCGGCATGAGCAGGCCCGGCAGGTCCTCGATCGCGTCGTGCAGCTGCCGCCAGTTCCGCCGGCGGGCCCGGCCGAAGTCGTCCACCTTGGTCAGCTGTGTCAGCCCCAGCGAGGCCTGCAGGTCCGTCGACTTCAGGTTGTAACCGACGTGGGAGAAGATGTACTTGTGGTCGTAGCCGTACGGCAGCGTCCCCATCTGGTACCCGAAGCGCTTACGGCACTTGTTGTCCTCGCCCGGCTCGCACCAGCAGTCCCGACCCCAGTCGCGCAGCGACTCCACGATGCGGGCCAGCGCGAGGTTGTTGGTGAGGACACAGCCACCCTCACCCGTGGTGATGTGATGCGCGGGATAGAAGCTGATGGTGCTCAGATCCCCGAAGGTGCCGGTGAGCCGCCCCTTGTACGTCGACCCCACCGCGTCGCAGTTGTCCTCGACGTGGAACAGCTCCCGCTCCTCGGCCAGCCGGGCGATCTCCTCGACCGGGTACGGGTTGCCCAGCGCGTGCGCGATCATGATGGCCTTGGTCTTCGGCCCGATCGCCGACTCGATCCGCTCGACGGTCGTGTTGTACGTGCCGAGTTCGATGTCGACGAAGACGGGAACCAGGCCGTTCTGCAGGATCGGATTGACCGTCGTCGGAAACCCGGCCGCCACGGTGATGACCTCGTCGCCGGGGCGTAGTTTCCGGTCCCCCAGCAGGCTGGAGGTGAGCGAACTCAGCGCGAGCAGGTTCGCCGAAGAACCCGAATTCGTCAGATGTGCCTTGCGCAGCCCGAGGTAGCGGGCCATGGCGCTCTCGAACCTGCGGGACGCCGCGCCCGCTGTCAGGTTCAGATCCATGGCCGCCTCGACCACGGCCACCCGGTCGTCCTCGTCGAGCACGGCCCCGGCCGACAGCAGCGGCGTGACGCCTGGAACGAAGGGCTGGACGGCCGATTGTTCCTGGTGGTACTTGCGGATCTGGTCCAGCACCAGGTTCTTCAGTTCGCTCACAGTCGTCCTTTCACCGGCCTGTGCAAGTCCGCGCGCCACGCTAACCACGTCGGCTCAAGGCCCTCTTAAGGGCGCGTAACCCGGTCGTGCGCGGGATCCCGGCTTCCGGCGTCCCGCTGCTTCGGGCCGGTCGCGGCGTCCTGGCCCCGCTCGATCAGGGTCAGCAGCGGCCCGGCCATCAGCGTGGTGACCAGCGCCATGATCACCATGGCGGTGAACAGCCTGGTGTCGATGACGCCCAACGCCAGCCCCACGTTGAGGATCACCAGCTCCGTGAGCCCTCGCGTGTTGATCAGCACACCGAGCGTCGCCGCCTCTCGCGCGGGCGCCCCCGTCAGCCGGGCCGCGCCTGCCGCCCCGGCGAACTTGCTCACGCACGCGACCAGGAGCACCGCAACCACCATCAGCACACCCTGCGTGCCCAACCCCTGGACATGCACCGACAACCCCGTGACCGTGAAGAACACAGGGAGCAGCAGCAGGCTGGCCTGTTCGATGCGCTCGGGTACCTCCGGCGTCTGCGCGTCGATGTGCCGGCGCGGCACGGCGAGACCGAACACGAAGGCACCGAAGACCGTGTGCAGCCCGATGGCGTGCGTCGCCCACGCGCTCAGCAGTAGACCCGTGATCAGCAGCACATGGGTCAGATGCGCGTTGCCTCCCCAGCGCCGCTCGGGCGCCAGCAGCCTGTTCAGCCCCGGCCGTACGACGAAGACCATGACCAGGAGGAACACCGCGGACTCCAGCGCCATCCGCACCAGAAAGCCGGAGCCGGTGGAGTTCACGACGACCACGACACCCGCCAGGATGCACCAGGCGAGGAGGTCCTCCAGCGCCGCGCAGGCGAGTGCCAGCGTGCCGACGCGTCCTTTGGCCAGACCTCGCTCGGTGATGATGCGCGCCAGCACCGGAAAAGCGGTGATGGACATGGCCGCGCCCAGGAACAACGCGGGACCGAGCCCCTCCGTGGTCTTCAGCTCCGACCGATCGACCCAGGGCTGGAGTGCCACGGCGAGACCCGAGCCCATCGCGAAGGGCAGTGCCACCGAGCCGAGGGACACCACGGTCACCTGCCGGCCGCTCCTGCGCAGCTGACCGATGTCCAGGTGATATCCGACGCCGAACATGAACAACACCAGGCCCAGTTGGGCCAGCACCTGTAGATACGGTCTGACCTCTGCCGGGAACAGCACAGCGGGAAGGTCCCCCGGGAGCAGCCCGAGGAGACTGGGGCCGAGCGCGATCCCAGCGACGATCTCCCCCATCACGCTCGGCTGGCCCACCTTCCGGGCGGCCCAGGCGAACAGGCCGGCCGTCGGGATGAGAACCGCCAGGGCGGTCAGCACACTCGCGGTGACCGATGCGGCAGATCCGGCGCTCAGTACTATGTGCGATTCCATAGCGGATGAACTCCCTGAGTCGGGGTGGCGTGTTCGGGCATGGCACGGCCGGCAGCGGAAGAAGGGGCCGCGCGAAGCCGACGTGATGTCCTGAAAGGCTCACCACCGCCCGGGATCCGCGGGCGGTCGGTGGTCCGGCCGAGGCGAGCCGGACCTGCGTGCCGCGGCCGGATCTGTTCGACGGCGCGCTGTATCTCCTCATGGTGGACATGCGGGTCGCTCAAGGCTGAACGGCCTCCCCTTTCGGTGAGGCCTGAACGAGCGATTTGAGACTGGCAGCGACAAATTGGCCGGACAACCCCTGTCCGGCCCCTGCCGGACCCCGTAGAGCACGACATCGACGTCGTCACGGATGACCGCCAGGAACCGGCCATGTAGGGGTAGTTACCCCTACCGTCCGCGCAGGTGTGAGGAGGCTACGTGGTCACGGCGGCCGGCTTGGCCGGACAGCGCGGCTCGGTGGACGAGGGCGAGTGGGCCGACGCCGACCGTTGTTGCGTGGGGCGCAAGAAGCGATGTTCCTCACAATCGTCGACCGGGACGTGCCCGTGTAGAGTGAAGACCGCCCTTGACCTGCACAAAGCAGGCAGGGAGCCGTCTTCCAGGAGTCCAGATGCTGCGTACTCTGTTCAAGTCCAAGATCCACCGCGCCACCGTCACCCAGGCCGACCTGCACTACGTGGGATCGGTGACCATCGACGCGGACCTTCTCGACGCCGCCGACCTGCTGCCCGGCGAGCTGGTACACATCGTCGACATCACCAACGGCGCCCGTCTGGAGACGTACGTCATCGAGGGCGAACGCGGCTCGGGGGTCGTCGGCATCAACGGTGCCGCCGCCCATCTCGTGCACCCCGGTGACCTGGTGATCATCATCAGCTACGCTCAGATGACCGATGCCGAGGCTCGGGAGTACGAACCGCGGGTCGTGCACGTGGACGGTGCCAACCGCATCGTGGCCCTGGGCGCCGACCCTTCCGAGCCGGTGCCCGGCTCCGATCAGGAGCGCAGCCCGCAGGCCGTGCCGGTGGCCTGACACCGGCCGCTCGGCCCGGACGGACAACGGACCAGGAGCGTGCCATGAGCAGCGAGACGAAGATCCGCGACGACCGGCCGGCCGGCCGCCTGGAGGCAGTCCAGGGGGACGAAGTGGTCGGCCACATCGAGTACTTCGTCCTCGAAGCCCCGGCACGCGCCCTGGTCCCGGTCCACACCATCGTGGAACCGGCCCACGAGGGGCAGGGCATCGCCGGGTCCCTGGCACGTGAGCTGTACGGCACGGCGGCGCGCGAAGGAGCCGTCGTGGCGCCGCTGTGCCCGTACGTCGCCAAGTGGGCCGAGCGTCACCCCGACGAGGCCCCCGTGGTCGCCCCCGCAGTGCTGGAGGCCGCGAAGGACTGGCTGCGGGCGCATCCCGGCCGCTTCTGACGCCGGCCCTGCTGCACTGCTCGCCCCCTGCACGTCCCCGCCTTCGACGCACCGTGCGACGAAGACCGTCCGGGCCTGGAACTGCGGCACTTCGTCGACGAGGAGCCGTGCAGCCGCAGCCCGCGGCGAGGGACCGAGGCCGTCGCGAAGGGCGTTCGCGAGGCTCCGCGCCGGGCCGTGTCGGGCGTGTGCTCGACCCGGTCGTCGTCCTCGCCACGGTGCGGAGCACGGTGGTCCGACCGAGCCCCTGGCCGAGGAGGAGACGCAACGCGCCGACCGTTGCGTCGACGTACGGGCCCGCCTCGTCGAGGGCGCCGGGGAGCGCTTCGAGGCGGTGACACGGAAGGCCGGCTGCGCCCAGCCGGTGTGGCCACCGCCGACGACCTCGCGGACGCAGCGCCGTCGTCGTCCTGGCGCAGGCGCCCGTGGCCCCCGCTCTGCACCTGACAACGCCTCGGTCACGGTCCTGTCCGGTCCACGCCGGGGCCGGAGGCGGTGCGGGGCTGGTGAGCCGGGGGAGCGGCCCCGTGGGGGGAGTGACGCTGGATCCGGGTCCGGTCTGTCACGTTCCTGCCGTCGATGACCCACCTGGCCGCCCGCATTGACGCCGGGTGAGTGACTGGTGGCTCGGCCCCCGGGTACGCGGGGGAGTAGTCCAGAGCCGACGCGACCCATGGGCTGGAGGACGCCATGACGAACCCTTACCCGGACCCCGTCCATCCGGGACCGACCCCGGGCCCGGAGCCGGTGCCGCCCCCGGAGCCCCACCCGGTCCCGCCCCCGGAGCCGGGACCCGCCCCCGAACCGCCGCCCACGCCGGGGCCGCCCCCACCGTCACCGCCGGGCCCCACACCGCCGCCCAACCCGACACCCCCGAGCCCGACCCCGCCCCCGGGCCCCTCCCCGTCCCCGATCCCGCCGGGACCGGAGCCGGTGCCGAACCCGGAGCCGGGTCCGCCGCTGAGCTGAGCGGCGGCGGGCGGTGACCGCCGCGTGGTGGGCGACCGGACGACGGCGCCCACCACGCGACACGTCAGGGACAGGGGCCTGGCCTTCGGAGTGTCAGGCGGGCCCGCGGAGTGTCAGGCCGACACCTCGGACCGGTCCCCGCCCCACAGCGTGTGGAACGACCCGTCCCGGTCGGTGCGCCGGTAGGTGTGCGCCCCGAAGTAGTCCCGCTGCCCCTGGGTGAGCGCCGCCGGCAGCCGCTCGGCGCGCAGGGCGTCGTAGTACGCGAGGGCCGCCGCGAAGCCCGGCGTCGGCACACCCTGCCGCGTCGCCGCGATCAGCACCTCGCGCCAGTCGTCCTGCGCGGCCGCGATCTCCTGCGCGAACGTCTCGTCCGCGAGCAGGCTCGGCAGGTCGGGCCGGGTGTCGTACGCGGCGCGGATGCGGTCGAGGAACGCCGCGCGGATGATGCAGCCGCCGCGCCAGATGGCCGAGACGGCGCCCAGGTCGATGTCCCAGTCGTACTCGGCGCGCGCCGCGTCGATCTCGTGGAAGCCCTGCGTGTACGACACGATCTTCGAGGCGTACAGCGCCTGCTCGACCCGGTCGGCGAAGGCCGCGGCCTCCGCCTCGCTCAGCGGCGTCGCCTTCGGACCGGCCAGCCCGCGCGAGGCCTCGCGCAGCTGGGCGTGCCCGGACAGGGAGCGGGCGAAGACCGCCTCCGCGATCCCGGACACCGGTACGCCCAGGTCCAGCGCGATCTGCACGGTCCACCGGCCCGTGCCCTTCTGCTCGGCCTGGTCGACCACCACGTCCACGAACGGCTTGCCCGTCGCCGCGTCCACGTGGGACAGCACCTCGGCCGTGATCTCGATCAGGTAGGAGTCGAGACGGCCGGTGTTCCAGGTCCGGAAGATCTCCGCGATCTGCGCGGGCTCGTACCCGGCGACATCGCGCAGCAGCTGGTACGCCTCGCCGATGAGCTGCATGTCGGCGTACTCGATGCCGTTGTGCACCATCTTCACGAAGTGCCCGGCGCCGTCCGGTCCCACATGGGTCACGCAGGGGGCGCCGTCCGCCGCCTTCGCCGAGATCTTCTC
Organism: Streptomyces sp. NPDC001920; assembly: GCF_053594495.1. Lineage (NCBI taxonomy): Bacteria > Bacillati > Actinomycetota > Actinomycetes > Kitasatosporales > Streptomycetaceae > Streptomyces > Streptomyces sp. NPDC001920. The sequence goes on along the minus strand of NZ_JBSFEP010000004.1, from coordinate 414,240 downwards.
CAGCATCGGGCCCAGTGAGTCGTACGACTCCTTCGGGCCGCCCGGCATGATGCTCGGCCCGTGCAGCGCGCCCTCCTCACCGCCGGAGACGCCCATGCCGACGAAGTGGATGCCCTGCTCGCGCAGCTCCCGCTCGCGGCGCCGGGTGTCGGCGAAGTGCGCGTTACCGCCGTCGATGATCATGTCGCCGGGCTCCAGCAGCGGCGCGAACTCCTGGATCACCGCGTCGGTCGGCTCACCGGCCTTGACCATGATGACCAGCCGCCGCGGCCGCTCCAGCGCCGCCACGAACTCCTTCGCGGTCTCGGCCGCGACGAACTCGCCCTCGCTCCCGAACTCCTCCACCAGCGCGCGCATCCGCGCCGGGGTCCGGTTGTGCACCGCGACCGTGTAGCCGTTGCGGGCGAAGTTGCGGGCGAGGTTGCGGCCCATGACCGCCAGACCCGTGACGCCGATCTGCGCCGAAGTGCTCATGCGTTGGCTCCTAGTGACCTCGATATATCAGCGGTGCCGGTCATGCCCGCCAGTGTTGCCCCATCGTCCATCCTGACGTGCTGGTATTCCGGCCGCACATCCGGGGTGGCGCGATGTCGCGCAGGCAGATACGCACGGAAGGCCCCCTCGCACTCAGCGGTACCGGGGTGCCGGACAACATGCGCCGGTCCCTCGCCACTTGGCGTGAACAGGCGGCTGAATTGCTGTCTTGTCATGGCCTGTTCGCGGCGCTTACTTTTGCCCCTTCTGACGCATGTCAATGGGGGGCTCCGACATGGCCGTACGCGGCCGGCACCGCCGGTACCAGCCGAACAGGATCAACCGCGCCTCACTCACCGTCACCGCGGGCGGCGCCGGAATGGCGCTGCCGTTCATCGGCACCGGCGCCGCGCAGGCGGCCGACCTGGACACCTGGAACAAGGTCGCCGCGTGCGAGTCGACCAGCAGGTGGGACGTCAACACCGGCAACGGCTACTACGGCGGGCTGCAGTTCGCCCAGTCGACGTGGGAGGCCTACGGCGGCACCGAGTACGCCGCGCGCGCCGACCTGGCCACCAAGGACCAGCAGATCGCCGTGGCGGAGAAGGTGCTGGACGGGCAGGGACCCGGCGCCTGGCCGGTGTGCTCGGTACGGGCCGGGCTGACCCGGGGCGGGGACACGCCGGACATCCGCCCCGCCGGCGCCACGAAGCCGACGAAGAAGACGAAGAGCTCGATCAAGGACGTCCAGCCGCAGACCACGCCCCAGTCCCGTGCGGGCAAGGCCGAGATGTACACCGTGGTCCACGGCGACACCCTCTCCGGGATCGCCGAGACGCAGCGGGTCAAGGGCGGTTGGCGGGGCCTGTACGCCGCCAACCGGAAGACCATCGGCACGGACCCCGATCTGATCCTGCCGGGCCAGCGGCTCGCGGTGCGCGGCAAGGCGGTGACCACGGCGGGCGAGGCGCCGACGCGGACGGCCGAACCCAAGTCGCCGTCCCGGAAGGCCCCGCCGAAGCGGCAGACGGAGAAGCCGGAACGGCCCACGGAGAAGAAGGAGCAGGCCACCACGACCGGCCGCTCCCTCGTCGCCCCGGTCAGCTCGCCCGCCGGCACCCCCTACCGCAAGGCCGGTCCCAACTGGTCGAAGGGCTACCACACGGGCGTCGACTTCCCCGTCCCGACCGGTACGTCCGTCCAGTCCGTCGGAGCGGGCAAGGTGGTCAGCGCCGGATGGGGCGGCTCCTTCGGCTACGAGGTGGTGATCCGGCACTCCGACGGCCGCTACAGCCAGTACGCGCATCTTTCGGCCATCTCCGTGAAGGCCGGGCAGTCGGTCGGGGCCGGCCAGCGCATCGGCCGCTCGGGATCCACCGGTAACAGCACGGGCCCGCACCTGCACTTCGAGGTGCGGACGGGGCCCGGCTTCGGGGCGGACATCGACCCGGTGGCGTACCTGCGCGCCGGTGGCGTCAGGATTTGACGCGGATGCGATGCCGGTCGAGGACCGGGGTCGGGACGTACGGCCCGCCGTAGTAGGGGCCGTAGAGGTTCGCCGGCTCCGCCTCGGCGGGCAGCGGCCGCCGGTCCTCGTACGCGCCCTCCGCGACCCGGGCGGGTGTGAGGATGTCCTCGATGCTGTCCGGGACGACAACCTCCCCGCGGGGCGTCGTCACGGCCGGCCGGGGAAGGCCGGGGAGCAGCTCCGGCGTGCGCGCCCCGGGCAGGGCCGCCACGGCCTCGGTGCCGGGTACGGCCTCCGCCTCCGTGCGGGCGATCCGCTCCGTGGTCAGCAGGATCAGTCCACCCGCCGCGACCACGCCGCAGCCGAGGGCGAGCACGGTGCCCGTGGTGCCGTACCGGAAGGTCTCGCCGAACATCGTGATGCCGACCGCGGCCGCCACCACCGGGTTCACGACCGTGAGTGTGGCCAGCGGCGCCGCGAGCCCCGCGCCCCGGTAGGCGGCCTGCGACAGCAGCAGACCGCCCGTGGCGAAGACGCCTATCGTGCCGAGCGCCGGCAGGTCGGCCGCCGACACCCCGCCGTTCCAGTCGACGGCGACGATCTTCGTGAACACCGAGGACATGCCGAAGGCTATGCCGGAGCCCGTCGCGAGCAGCATGCTGCGCACCGCCGGATGCCGGTGCGCGGCCCGGCCCGCGACCATCAGGGCCACGACCATGCCGCCGGTCACCAGGGCCACGCCCACACGCTGCGCCGTGTCCAGGGACTGCGACTCGGAGGAGCCGACCAGCGACAGCAGACCGGCGAGACCCACGGTCGCCATGATCGCGCCCCGCCAGGCCGTCGATCCGGCCCTGCGGCCCACGAACAGCGCCGCCATCGGCAGCGCGAACACGATCGTCAGAGCACCGAGCGGCTGCACCAGACTCAACGGCCCGAAGGCCAGCGCCACCACGTGCAGCAGACCGCCGAGACCGTTCAGCGCGATCGCCGCCCACCAGCCCGGCCGGCGCATCGGCGCGAACTGCTGCCCCGGCGAGGACACCGCGACACGCTCCTGCACGATCGCCCCGCCGGCGTAGGCGACGGCGGAGACGAACGACAGGAGCACGGACAACGCGAGGGCACTCATGAGCTGCTCCTCTGCGTGGAGCGGGGGCGGTGACCCCGGCGCGGCGAACGGTCGGCTCTCATGACCAACACGATGCCGCGAAAAGGTCTTCCCGTCGTCGTACCAGAGCACGCACTGTGTCGTACTGCCGATGGAGTACGGCGACGGCGTCCTCATCCCCAAGGCTGGTGCCCCCTGGGGGAGACCCCCAGGTGAATACCCCGAGGGGCCTTGGTACTACTGCTCTTCGTGGACCTCGACCCCGACCTCGCCGCCCTCCGCCCGCTCGGCGGCTTCTTCGTGCTGCGCACCGCAGGCGAAGCATTCCGGCCGCTGCCGACCCTGGCGCAGGCGTACGGGAGCCAGCCGTCGGACGCACCCGGCGACGCCCTGGCGTTCCGCGTCCGGAAGGTCGCGCACGCCCTGCGCGCCCCCGAGACGCGCGTCGCCGCCTCGGTGGCCCAGCAGGGGCTCGCGGCCCGCCTGTGGTCCATCGCGCTCGGCTGCGCCGCCCTCTACGGCCGCGTCCCCGACCTCGACCCGCGCCTGCTCCACTGGGACCCCGGCGCCGGCGCCCCCGACGACCTCCGGCTCACCGCGGTGCGCCCACTGCCCGCCGACCCGGCCACCCTCGCGCGGGTCGTCCTGCACGGCCATCTCGAACCACTGGCGGCCACCCTGCACACCCGCCACCGGGTCGCCCCCGGTCTGCTGCGGGGCAACGCCGCCTCCGCGCTCGCGGGCGCCGCCCGGCAACTCGACCAGTGGGCCCGTGCGCACGGCCGTACCGAAACGGCGGACCGGACCCGTGCCCTGACCGCAAAGCTCCTCGGCCATCCCCTCCTCGCCGGCACCGGCACCCTCACCGAAACCGCCTTCCGGCGCCGCAGCTGCTGCCTCTACTACCGGGTGCCGGGCGGCGGCGTGTGCGGTGACTGTTGCTTCACACGACCCCCGCGCTCTTCCCCACGCGCTCCGTCTGAGTGACCATGAAAGGGCAACCAGCCGCTGAGAACAGGGGGTTCCGGGTGCGAGTGGGACTGCTGACCCGGGAGTACCCGCCGGACGTGTACGGCGGCGCGGGCGTCCATGTCGAGTTCCTGGCCCGGGAGTTGCGGGATCTCGTCGACCTTGAGGTGCACTGCTGGGGCGAGGGCCGAGCGGTGGGCGTACTGCGCCATCGTCCCTGGTCCGCGCTGGACACCGCCAACGACGCGCTGCGCACCTTCTCCGTGGACCTCGCCATGGCGGCCGGCCTGCAGGGCCGTGAACTCGTCCACTCCCACACCTGGTACGCCAACCTCGCCGGCCACCTCGGCAAGCTCCTGTACGGCATCCCGCACGTGATGACCGCCCACTCCCTGGAACCCCTGCGCCCCTGGAAGGCCGAGCAGCTGGGCGGCGGCTACGCCCTGTCCGGCTGGGCCGAGCGGACCGCGATCGAGGCCGCCGACGCGGTGATCGCCGTCTCCGGGGCGATGCGCGAGGACATCCTCGGCTGCTACCCGGCGCTGGACCCGGACCGGGTCCACGTGGTGCACAACGGCATCGACACCACCCTGTACCGCCCGGACCGCGGCACCGACGTCCTGCGCCGGTTCGGCCTCGACCCGGACCGCCCGTACGTGCTGTTCGTCGGGCGCATCACCCGCCAGAAGGGCGTGCCGCACCTGCTGCGCGCCGTACGGGACATCGATCCGGCCGCCCAGGTCGTGCTGTGCGCCGGCGCCCCCGACACCCCTGAGATCGACCAGGAGTTCCGCGATCTCTACCAGGAACTGAGCCGGGTACGCGAGGGCGTGCACTGGATCCCGCAGATGCTGCCGCGCCCGGAGGTCATCCAACTCCTCACGCACGCCGCCGTGTTCGTCTGCCCCTCGGTGTACGAACCCCTTGGCATCGTCAACCTGGAGGCGATGGCCTGCGGAACTCCTGTGGTGGCCTCGCGGGTCGGCGGTATTCCCGAGGTGGTCGACGACGGCAGGACGGGCCTGCTCGTCACGCTGGACGACGGCTTCGAGGCCGGTCTCGCGCAGGCACTGGACTCGGTGATCGGCGACCCGGAGACCGCCCGCCGGATGGGCGAGGCCGGACGGGAGCGGGCCGTGGGGGAGTTCGGCTGGGACGCGGTGGCCCGGCGGACCGCCCGGCTCTACGGGGAGATCCTCAAGCAGGCTTAGCGCGCCCCGCACAGGGGCAGGCTGGCACCAACCAGGTGAGGGGAGCGGCCCATGCGTCGTGGCGGACCTTCGGTGCTCGGAATCGTGCTCGCGGGCGGAGAGGGCAAGCGCCTGATGCCCCTGACCGCGGATCGCGCGAAACCAGCGGTCACCTTCGGAGGAACGTATCGCCTCGTCGACTTCGTCCTCTCCAACCTCGTCAACGCCGACATCCTGCGCATCTGCGTCCTCACGCAGTACAAGTCGCACTCGCTGGACCGGCACATCACCACCACCTGGCGGATGTCCAGCCTGCTCGGCAACTACGTCACACCGGTCCCGGCACAGCAGCGGCTCGGCCCGCGCTGGTACCTGGGCAGCGCGGACGCGATCCTGCAGTCGCTGAACCTGGTCTACGACGAACGCCCCGAGTACGTCGCGGTGTTCGGCGCCGACCACGTGTACCGCATGGACCCGCGCCAGATGCTCGCCCAGCACATCGAGAGCGGCGCGGGTGTCACGGTGGCCGGCATACGCGTCCCGCGCGGCGAGTCCTCGTCCTTCGGTGTGATCAGCCCCGGTTCGGACGGCCAGAGCGTGGAGCGGTTCCTGGAGAAGCCCGCAGACCCGCCCGGACTCCCGGACGACCCGGAGTGCGTGTTCGCCTCCATGGGCAACTACATCTTCACCACCAAGGCCCTCATCGAGGCGCTCCAGCGGGACGCCGAGGACGAGAACTCCGTGCACGACATGGGCGGCTCGATCCTGCCCCAGCTCACCGAGCGGGGCGAGGCCCAGCTGTACGACTTCAGCGCCAACCACGTCCCCGGCGAGACCAACCGCGACCGCGGCTACTGGCGGGACGTCGGCACCCTGGACGCGTACTACGACGCCCACATGGACCTCATAGCCGAACGCCCCGCCTTCAACCTCTACAACCGCCAGTGGCCCGTCTACACCCACTCCAACCAGCTCTCCCCGGCCCGCTTCAACGCGGGCGGCATCGCCGGCGAGTCCATCGTCAGCGCCGGCTGCCTGATCCGCGGGCAGGTCACGCGGTCCGTGCTCTCGCCGGGCGTGGTGGTCGATCCGGGGGCCGTGGTGCAGGGGGCGGTCCTGCACGACAACGTGCGCATCGGGCGGGGCGCGGTGGTGCGGGGGGCGGTGCTCGACAAGAACGTCGAGGTGCCCCCGGGCGCGACGATCGGCGTCAACCCGGAGCGCGACGCGGAGCTGTACACCGTCTCCAAGGGCGGGGTGATCGCCCTGGGGAAGGGGCAGTTGGTCACGTAGCGGCTTCGTAGCGGCCCCGCGCCCCGCCTTCTGGTGTGCGGGACTCTCGCTCCCGCCCCGCACGGAGCCCGGCGGTCTCGAACCCACCGGGCGATCGCGGCCAACGCCCCTCGGCGACGACCGCACGCCCGAGCTCGCGCCCTCGCCGCACCCCCGGCCGACGTCACCCACGGTCCGCAGGTGGTCGTAACGGGCGGCCCGGCCGCCGGGGACCGCCGAGGGCGGACCCGGCAGCCCCGAGGGCCCACCTCGGCGCACGGAAGGAGCCCGTGGTCGGCAGCGGGACGGCACGGCACGCGGCACCGCCGACATCCCCCCGATCGCGTGGACGGCCTCCGGCTCGCCCCGGACGTGGCCGCCCGGACGTCGAGGGTGAGCCGAACGGCTGCTCACCCGCGAGAGCGCCGTACCGAAACCGGACGCGGACCCGCTCACGGCCGCCCCCGCGGCACTGGTCCGTGACGCCTCCCGGGTGACACCCACGGGATGCCCGGCGCCGCAACCTGTGCTGGAGTGACCTCATATGCACCATGAGTCCCGCCCCTTCGTGAGGGGTGGGACTTAATCTGCTGTTAACTGTCCGTAGCTTGGTCGTACTTGACCGTAATCGGTTGAGGACGATTGACTGCGGGTCCATCCTTCGTCGACGCGAGGCAAGCCATTGACTTCTGACCTGCTGGCACCTCTCGACCTGGCGTTCTGGAACATCGAGTCCGCCGAACACCCCATGCACCTCGCCGCGCTCGGCGTGTTCGCGGCGCACTCGCCCACCGCGGGTGCCCATGCGGCCGACCTGCTCGCCGCCCGCGCCGCCGCCGTGCCGGGACTGCGGATGCGCATCCGCGACGCATGGCAGCCGCGCGGCCTGCTGCGGCCGTTCTCCTTCGGCGGTGCCGCCCGCGAGCCCGCGCCCGACTTCGACCCGCTCGACCACGTCCGGCTGCACGCCCCGACCGACGACTTCCAGGCGATGGCGGGCCGGCTCATGGAGCGGCCCCTGGAGCGTGGCAGGCCGCCCTGGGAGGCGCATGTGCTGCCGGGGCAGGACGGTGTGTCGTTCGCCGTGCTGTTCAAGTTCCACCACGCCCTGGCCGACGGGCTGCGCGCGCTGACCCTCGCCGCCGCGGTCCTGGACCCCATGGACCTGCCCGCCCGCGCGCCGCGCCCCGAGGAGCCCCGGGCCGCCCGCCTCCCGGACGTGCGCAAGCTGCCGGACGTGCTGCGCGGCACCCTGTCAGACGTGGGCCGGGCCCTGGACATCGGCGCCTCCGTCGCCGTCTCCACCCTGGGCATGCGCTCGTCGCCCGCGCTGACCGCCGAGCCCAGCGGTACCCGGCGCACCGCCGGAGTGGCCGTCGACATCGACGACGTGCACGTGATCCGCAAGGCCGTCGGCGGCACCGTCAACGACGTCCTCATCGCCGTCGTCGCGGGAGCGCTGCGCCGCTGGCTGGACGCACGCGGCGACGGCAGCGAGGGCGTGGCCCCCCGCGCCCTCATCCCCGTCTCCAAGCGCCGCCCGCGCACCGCCCACCCACAGGGCAACCGGCTCTCCGGCTACTTGATACGGCTCCCGGTCGACGACCCCGACCCGGTGCGCCGTCTCGCCGCCGTCCGTACGGCCATGGACCGCAACAAGGACGCCGGACCCAACCGGGGCGCGGGCGCGGTCGCCCTGCTCGCCGACCACGTCCCCGCGCTCGGCCACCGGTTCGGCGGACCGCTGGTCGGGGGGGCCGCCCGGCTCTGGTTCGACATCCTCGTCACCAGCGTGCCGCTGCCCGGCATCGCCCTGAGGCTCGGCGGTCACGCGGTCACCGAGGTCTATCCGTTCGCCCCGCTGGCCCGCGGCCATGCCCTGGCGATCGCGATCTCGACGTACCGCGGACGGGTCCACTACGGCCTCGTCGCCGACGCCGAGGCCGTACCGGACCTCGACGTGCTCGCCGAGGCCGTCTCCGAGGAGGTGGAGACCCTCATCACGGCCTGCGGTCCTTGACCCTGACGGATTTTGGAGGACCGGCCCGGCGCTCCGTAGAATTCCCGGTTCGAAAGCGGGGCGCGGTCGGAGCGCCGCGGTGATCAGGGACGGCAGCGGCGATGACGGTGACACAGGACGGCTCGGTGACGACCACGGACGAGGTCGTGCACCAGCCCGGGGACGAGGTCGTGTACGGCCCCGGCATCGATCCCGAGCGGCTCGCCGTCTGCCTCAGCGTGCTGGAGGAGCTCGACAAGCTGGAGGTCGACCACCCGGACGCCATCGCCGTGCGCCGGGCCACCGCGGGCATCTACCGCACGGTCAAGCAGCGCCGCCGCCAGGAGCGCCGGGCCGCCAAGACCGCCCACGACAAGGCGGTCACGGAGGCCACGGCGACCGGCTCCGCCCAGCGCATCGACGACGAGACCGAGGGGCTCCTGCCGTCCTCGGTCACCGAGGAGGGCAGGGTCGCGGGGATACTCCAGCGCCCCCGTTCCTGCTACACCTGCAAGACCCGGTACGTGGAAGTCGACTACTTCTACCACCAGCTCTGTCCGGACTGCGCGCGCACGAACCGGTCCAAGCGCGATGCCCGCGCCGACCTCTCCGGCAAGCGGGCCCTGCTCACCGGCGGCCGCGCCAAGATCGGCATGTACATCGCGCTCAGGCTGCTGCGCGACGGCGCGCACACGACGATCACCACGCGTTTCCCCAAGGACGCCATCCGCCGCTTCAAGGCGATGGACGACTCCGCGGACTGGATGCACCGCCTGGAGGTCGTGGGCATCGACCTGCGGGACCCGGCGCAGGCGGTCGCCCTCGCCGACCAGGTCGCCGAGGCCGGCCCGCTGGACATCCTCATCAACAACGCGACCCAGACCGTGCGCCGGCTGCCCTCCGCCTACGCCGCCCTGGTGGAGGGCGAGAGCGCCCCGCTGCCCGCCGGTGAGCTGCCCGCCCACCACGTCATCGGCGCCTTCAACTCCGGCGCGGTCGACGGCCTCGCCGCCCTGCCTCTCGGCGCCAGCGGCCTCGACGCGCAGAAGGTCGCCGACCTCGCCCTGGTCGCGGGCAACGCCAGCGTCGAGCGGCACCTGGACGGCACGGCCATCGACGCGGGCGGCCTCGTCCCCGACGTCGTCGAGTCCAACACCTGGGTGCAGACCATCGACCAGATCTCCCCGGTGGAGCTGCTGGAGACCCAGCTGTGCAACTACACGTCGCCGTTCATCCTGATCAGCGCACTGCGCCCGGTCATGGCCGACGCCGCGAAGAAGGCGGCGAGCGGACGGGCGTACGTCGTGAACGTCTCGGCGATGGAGGGCGTCTTCGGGCGTGGCTACAAGGGTGCCGGCCATCCGAACACCAACGCCGCCAAGGCCGCGATGAACATGGTCACGCGGACCAGTGCGCAGGAGATGTTCCAGACCGACGGCATCCTCATGACATCGGTCGACACCGGCTGGATCACGGACGAGCGGCCCCACTACGACAAGCTGCGGCTCGCCGAGGCCGGGTTCCACGCGCCGCTCGACCTGGTCGACGGTGCGGCCCGGGTCTACGACCCGATCGTGCGGGGCGAGGCGGGGGAGGACCTGTACGGGGTGTTCATGAAGGACTACGCGCCGGGCAAGTGGTAGGGGGCGGAGGGACCGCGCGAGCGTAGCTGCTCGTGCACGGCGTCTCCCGCTGCCGTGCGTGCCGCCCGTACCCTCGTCCCCCCGTCGACCAGCAGGTCGGCGTCCGTCACCCACTCCGCCGCGTCCGACGCCAGCCACACCGCCGCCCGTGCCACGTCCTCGGGTTCCCCGATCCGCCCGAGCGGCAGCCCGGCGGCGACGCGGTCCTCGTCCGGCTCCCACACGAAGCGCGCCATCTCGGTGCGGACGAGCCCGGGGGAGACGGAGTTGACCCGCACCCGCGGGGCCAGCTCGCCCGTCAGCTGCCGGGTCAGGTGCGCGAGGGCCGCCTTGCTGGTGCCGTAGGCGCCGACGTGCGGGCCGACATGGGTCGCGCCCTCCGTGCCGACGTTGACCACGGCGCCGCCGTGCTCACGCATCCACGCCTGCCAGGCGTACTGCACCAGCCGCAGCGGCGCCTCGACGTTCACGGTGAACGCCTCGCGCCACGCCTGCGGGTCGACGTCCATCAGGGGACCGTACGGCAGGTTGGTCGCCGCGTTGTTCACGATCACGTCGATCCGGCCGAGCTCGCGCAGCGTGAGATCCACGACCGCCCGCAGATGATCCGGGTCGGCCACGCTCCCGGCCACTCCGACGCCCCCCAGCGCGGCGGCCGTCCGCCGCACCTCGCCCGCGTCCCGCGCGGTCACGCACACCCGTGCTCCCGCGGCGGCCAGCTGCCGGGCGACCGCGTGCCCGATCCCGCGCGTGGCGCCGGTGACGATCGCTGCCCTGCCCTGAAACCCGGCGTCCCCGCCCTCGCGACCGGCGTTGCCGCCCCCAGGACGCCCGCTTGACGAACCCGCGTCCCCGCCTCGTGACCCGTATGACGTCATCGCCGTACCGTCTCATGACGGTACGTCAGTCGACAGCCCTGAGCGGTGAGTCACGGGACGCCACCAGATCCAGTACGGTGCGCCAGTCCTCCAGCACCCCGGCGTCGAACTCGGCACCCCGGCCCTCCTCGTCGGCCTGGCGCAGGCACAGCACATCGTCGTCGGCCTGGTCCGGGGCCCGGCAGTGGTCCCGCACGAGCCGGGAGACCCGTTCCCCGAGGAGCGGGCGTACCACGTCCGCCGCGCGGTCGCAGGAGGGGGCCGCAGCTCCCGGGCGCAGCAGCGGACCGATGGCGTGGACCAGCCCGGCCACCTGGAGCTCCTTGTCGGCGGGGCGGGCGCGGCGCAGGAGCGCGGCGGTGCGCAGGGCGTGTTGGTACAGGTCGACCGGGCCGCTCCCGGGGCCCGGAGCGTGCCGGGTGCCTCGGCAGGCGTACAGCAGATTCATCAGCTCTTCGACACTGCGCAGCTCCATGCGCCGGTCCTCCCGCCGGACAAGCCGTTGTCGTCCGGCAGCAGATCATGGCCGCCTTGCGAATCGGCCAACGGGACCTGAATGCGCGGCGTGCTCGGCCCGGGCGATACCGGGGAAGCGGGCGTTGACCCGTACGAGTGATCTGTGAACCTGACTATTTCACAGCAAAACGGTACGCAACGGGCGGCTGAATGCCGTTTGAATCAGGATAGTTACACGTTGTTTGCAGCCCCATCGAGCGGGCGTCCGCTCATTTGGTTAATCTGTAGCGGACGGACAGCAATACAGGGTCCCAACCCACACCCATGGTCCGTCCCGGGACAAGCCGGTGCACAACGGCCTGCTTGCGCACCAGTTACCGGCGCCACCGCGTCCGAGCCGACTTCGAGTAAGACCCGAGCGGGCGTCACGTGCCGGACCGCAGACTGGGCCGGCCCGCCCCGAGGGTGATCCGACACATAAGGAGTGCGCGGTGACACCTGAGAAGACGAATCGCGAACAGCGCCCCAAGGAACGCACGGAGCGCGCCGGCCGCCGGTCGACGGAGATCGGCAGTCTCGACGTGTGGGCCAGGTCCGCCCCCATTCGCCTGGCCGGCTACGAGGACGACCTCGCCGAGCCCCACATCCTGCCCAGCGTCGACTGACGGGCAGAACCCTTCGCGATCGCCGACGCATGGGCGTGCGAGACTCACGCCCATGCTGGTCAGAGAAGCCGCGGCCGAGGACTGGCCGCGGATTTGGTCTTTCTGGCACCGGATCGTCGCCGCCGGCGAGACGTACACCTGGGACCCGGACACCTCCGAGGACGCCGCCCGGCAGCTGTGGATGAGCCCGGCCAAACGCGTCGTCGTCGTCGAGGGCGACGCCGCAGTCGTCGTCGCCTCCGCCTATCTCACCCCCAACTACGGCGGCCCCGCTGCCCACCCCGAGCGGGGTCCGGTGGGCCTGCACATCATGTACCGGGCGCTTTAGCCGATGAGTGCTGCGAGCAGCCTATTTGCCTAAGGGCTTTAGGTAAATGCATACTCGTTTACGGCAAGCGGGATGAACGGACGGGGCGGGAGGGCGGCTGTGGCACGCGTAGGACTCACCGCGCAGCGTCTGGTCCGGGCCGGCGCCGAACTGGCCGACGAGGTCGGCTTCGACCAGGTGACCGTCTCGGAGCTGGCCCGCCGGTTCGACGTCAAGGTCGCGAGCCTGTACTCGCATGTGAAGAACTCCCAGGACCTCAAGACGCGCATCTGCCTGTTCGCGCTGGAGGAACTGGCCGACCAGGCCGCCGACGCCGTCGCCGGGCGGGCCGGCAAGGACGCCCTGATCGCCTTCGCGAACGTCTACCGCGACTACGGCCGTGAGCACCCCGGCCGGGCCGCCGCCGCCCGGACGAGACTCGACCCCGACACGGCGGCGGCCGGTGCGGGCCTCCGGCACGCGCAGATGACGCGCGCCATCCTGCGCGGCTACGACCTGACGGAACCGGACGCGACCCACGCCGTACGGCTGCTGGGCAGTGTCTTCCACGGCTACGCCAGCCTGGAGATCGCGGGCGGCTTCAGCCACAGCGCCCCCGACTCCGAGGAGTCCTGGACCCGGATCCTGGACGCCCTCGACGCCCTGCTGCGCAACTGGCCCGCCGAGCCCACCCGTTGACCGACAGGCCGAGGACAAGGACGCGGAGCACATGGACACCGAGTACGACTGGATCAGCACGCCCCTCACGGCCGAGCTGCTGCGCGGCGCCCTCGACGTCGAACACACCGAACACGGCCTGCTGCCCCACCGGCTGCCCGCCCGGGCCCGCGCCCAGAACACCGACGAGCAACTGGCCATGGCCGAGTCGCAGCCCTCCGGTGTGCGACTGGCCTTCCGGACCCGGGCCACCGCGCTCGAACTGGACACCCTCCCCACCAAGCGCGTCTACGTGGGTGCCCCGCCCCGTCCGCACGGCAGGTACGACCTGACCGTCGACGGCCACCTCGCGGGGCAGGGCACCGTGACCGACGGCAACGTCGTGACCGTCGACATGACCGCCGGCACCGCCGAGCACCGGCCCGGCCGCCCCGGCACCGTCCGCTTCACCGGGCTGCCCGACGACGACAAGGACGTCGAGATCTGGCTGCCGCACAACGAGACCACCGAACTGATCGCCCTGCGCACGAACGCCCCCGTCGAACCCGCACGGGACCTGGGCCGCAGGGTGTGGCTGCACCACGGAAGCTCGATCAGCCACGGCTCCGACGCCGCGAGTCCCACCGCGATCTGGCCCGCGCTCGCGGCTTCGCTGGGCGGCGTGGAGCTGATCAACCTCGGTCTGGCCGGCAGCGCCCTGCTCGACCCGTTCACCGCCCGCGCCCTGCGTGACACCCCCGCCGACGCCATCAGCATCAAGGTCGGTATCAACCTGGTCAACCTGGACTTGATGCGGCTGCGCGCCTTCGGCCCCGCGGTCCACGGCTTCCTCGACACCGTCCGGGAAGGGCACCCGACGACACCACTGCTCGTCGTGTCGCCCATCCTGTGCCCGATGCACGAGGACACGCCCGGCCCCTGCGCCCCGGACCTCGGCGGCCTCGGCGAGGGACGACTGCGGTTCGTGCCCATGGGCGACCCCGTGGAGAGCGCGACCGGGAAGCTGACGCTGAAGGTCATCAGGGACGAGCTGTCCCGCATCGTCGCGCAGCGGGCGGCCGACGACCCGAACCTGCACTACCTCGACGGCCGTGACCTCTACGGCGAGACCGACTCCGCGGAACTGCCGCTGCCCGACGGCCTCCACCCGGACGCCGCCACCCACCGCCGCATCGGCGAACGCTTCGCCCGGCTGGTGTTCACCGGCGACGGGCCCTTCGCCGCGGCCCCACGTGCGTCGGCGGCAGCCGGCTCGCGCCGCAGGGGATGACCGGACGCGTGCGCGACCGAGACGATGACGACCGACTTCCCCGGCTCTGGGGGGAGCACCGTCGGGCCCCGTTCCCCGCGGGCTTGCGCGGGGTGGACCTCGACGGCGTGGACCTGATCATGCTGGACGCGGATGTCGCGGCTCTCGTCCGCGGTGAGCTCGCCGACGGCCTCGACGGCGAGGGCGTGGCGATGCTGTGGGCATGCGTCGCGGGCCTCGACAAGATCCTGCCCCTGATCGACGACAGGTACTGCGCGTCCTACTACGGCAGGCTGCGGACCATGGCCGGGATCACGGCGGCGAGGTACGTGCCCAGCGCGCTCTGAGTCCTACGACGGCACCGCCTGGTCCATCGGCGCCGTCCGCCGCCACGGCCGCAGCTGCTCGATCCGCTCGGCCAGCGCCAGCAGCTGCGCCTCCGCACCGGGACGCCCCGCCAGCTGCACGGCACACGGGGCGCCGGAAGGGAGGCGGCCGAACGGGACCGACATGGCGGGCCACCCCGTGAGGTTCCACGGCGGCGTCAGCGGCGAGTAACTGGTGTTCGCCGCGATGTTGCGCAGCCAGCCCCGCTCGTGCCAGGGCTCCGACCTGGGGGAGCGACGGGCGAGGGCCGGGGTGAGCAGGACGTCGTACTCGGCGAAGAACGGCTCCAGACGCCGACGCAGGGCCTCCCGGCTCGCTCCGCCCTGCGCCCGGGCGACGAAGCGCCTGCCGACCGAGGCGTGGACCCGGGTCCGGCGGGCGAGCCGGCGCGGGTCGAGGCCCCGTGCGTCCACGGCGGTGCCCGCCGTCCAGTGCGTCAGCGCGGTGACACCCAGCGACACCGGGTACGGCGGGTCGGCGCGCCGAACCTGGTGACCGGCCCTGATGAGCAGCCCGGCGGCCTCACGTACGGCCGCCGCGTACGGCTTGCTGATGGTGACCCCGGCGAGCGGGCTGCGCAGGGACACCGCGATCCGCAGGGTGCCCGGCGCCTTCGGGAGTGCCACCTCGGTGCCGGCGAGGACGGACAGCATCAGACGGGCGTCCCCGACGGTCGTCGCCAGTGGGCCGTTCTCCGACATGCCGAACCAGTCGCCGTCGCTGACACCCGCCGGGACCACACCGGTACCCGGCTTGATGGTGACCAGACCGCAGTTGGCGGCCGGGATGCGCAGGGAACCCATCCCGTCGTTGCCGAGGGCGATCGGCACCATGCCCGCGGCCACCGCCGCCGCGCTGCCCCCCGACGAACCGCCCGCCGTGCGCGAGGTGTCCCACGGGTTGCGCGCCGTACCGTGCACGCCCTCCGTGGTGCCGAAGACGCACAGCTCCGGCACGTTCGTCAGGCCCACCACCACCGCGCCGGCCGCCCGCAGCCGGGCCACGGTGACGTGGTCCTGTCCGGCCGGGGTGTCCGGCGTCGCCGTGGAGCCGACACGGTTGGACTCGCCGCGCACCGCGAGGTTGTCCTTGACGGCCACCGGCACCCCGGCCAGGGGCAGTTCGGCCAGGTCGGGCCGGGAGCCGACCTCGTCGGCCTCGGTGAGCGCCGCCTCGCCCCGGACCAGGCGGAAGGCGCCGACGCCGCCGTCGAGGCGCTCGATGCGGGCCAGGTGCTCGGCCACCACTTCACGGGGCGTGGCCCGCTTCTCGCGTACGGCGGCGGCGATCTCGACGGCGGTCCGGCCGACCCAACTGGTCACGGGCGCTCCTCAGGGCTTACTCGCGAGTACGTGGGAGCACTCTGCCCGTCCGCGGGCCCCGCGTCGAGAGGGCGCTCGGCAATGCCTCCATGACCCTCACCGAGGGCGACGCGTTCACGGCCTCCACGCCTCGCCTCTCCCCCCGCCACACCGTCGGAAAGGCGGTTCATCGTAGCTGCCGGCGTGTGGGGCGCGTCGTCGTGCGAGGGGCGTCGAACGGCCCCAGACTCAGGGCCGTTGGCGTCCCATTTGTACCTTGGAGGCACATTTGAAGCTTGTCACACGGGCCCAGCTCGGCTGGCCCGTATCCGCCGCACCCACGCAGACCTCGACCAAGGGTGTGAAGATCCACTACGAAGGCGCACCGGTCAGCCTCCAGCTGCTCGACGACCACGATCTGTGCCTCGCCAAGTGGAAGAGGATCCGGGTCGACCACCTGGCGGACACGACGGAGAACTACTCCGACATCGCCTACAACTACGGTGCCTGCCCGCACGGTTACCTTCTGGAGGGCCGCGGTCTGGGCAGGCGCAGCGGGGCGAACGGCAACCAGGACCTCAACCGCGCCCACTACGCGATCATGGGCCTGGTCGGCTCGGAAGGGCTGACCAAGCCGACCGACGCGATGCTCGGAGCGATCCGTGACGGCATCGAGCTGCTGCGCGACCATGGCGCCGGCGGCGAGATCAAGGGGCACCGGGACGGCCTCGCCACCGACTGCCCGGGCAAGCACCTGTACGCATGGGTGAAGAAGGGCGCCCCGCGGCCCGACGGTTCGGCACCGGAGCCGGAGCCGGGCCCGCGGCCGGTGATCGATGTGTCGAAGGTCGCCGCGGCCGCCCTGCACGACCCGGCCGAACCGGGCACGCCCGTGTCGTACACCGGGGTCAGGACGGTGGAGAAGGCGCTCGTCGCGGAAGGCCTCCTCGCGGCGACGCTCGCGGACGGCCACTTCGGCTCGGCCACCGTGGAGGCGTACGCCGACTGGCAGCTGCGCTGCGGCTTCACGGGCGATGACGCCAACGGCATCCCGGGCTTCGTGTCACTGGAGAAGCTCGGACGCAAGCACGGGTTCGACGTGCGGCCGTAGAGCGGTGCGGGCACCGCGCTGACGCCTCGTCCGGGCGGATGAGCGGGCCGTTTCCCTCGCGCGGCAGACGAGAAAACGGCCCTGCGCGACGCGGCTGCGATCAGCCGCCCAGCTGGGCCCGCAGCCACTCCTCCACCTCGCCCACGTGCGCGGCAGCCGCCGCCCGGGCAGCATCCGGGTCGCGGGCGACCAGGGCGCGGTGGATCGCGGCGTGCTCGCGGCGGGTGCGGGCGAAGGCGCCCTCCTCCTGGTAGCCGCGCCAGACACGGGCACGGAACGTACGGGAGGACAGGCCCTCCAGGATCGCGGCCATGGTGTCGTTGCCGGCGGCGGCCGCGATCTCGCGGTGGAAGGCCAGGTCGTGGGCGAGGATCTCCTCGGGGTCGTCCGTGGCGTTCATCGCCGTCAGGTGCTTCCCGACCTGCGCGAGCTGGTCCGGCGTGATCCGCGCCGCGGCCAGGGCCGTCGCCGTGGACTCCAGGACGCGGCGCACCTCCAGCAGCTCCACCAGGCGTGGGCCCCGGGACAGGTCGGCCACCACGCCGAACGTCTCCAGCAGGTCGCCGGCTTCCAGTCGCGTGACGTAGATGCCCGAACCGTGCCGCGCCTCCAGCACCCCCAGCACGGTCAGCGCCCGGATCGCCTCCCGCATCGAGCTGCGGGAGATGCCGAGCCGTGCCGCCAGATCGCGCTCGGTCGGCAGCCGCTGGCCGGGCTCCAGACGACCCTCGGCGATCATCGCCTTGACCGCCTCGATGGCGCGCTGCGTCACGGTGCCCTTCTGGGGGGCCGTCTCGTCCTCCACGCCGTTCCTCCCGTCGCCCCAGGCACCGGAGGGTTCCTGGTGAGCGGCAGTGTAATCACCAGGTTGGTCCGACCACTACGGCCGAAAACGGCGAGATCATGCCTCCCGAGGGTGTTGTTCCGGCGAAGTGGTCTGATAAATATGCGGGCATCTGCTCGAACCAGGTGCTCGAACCCGCTCGACGAGGAGCTGCCAGATGCCCTGCACGACAGCGCGGAAGCAGAACAGGTCACGGATGGTCAGGGCGGCGGCCGCGGTCGCCGGTGCCTCGCTCGCGCTCGCCGCGTGCGGCAGCACCAAGGACACCGGCGCAGCGAGCGCGGAAGGCGGCGGCAGCGGCGAGGTCGGGGTGATCCTGCCCTTGCTGACCTCGCCGTTCTGGCAGGCCTACAACGACTACGTGCCGAGGATGGCCGAGTCCGAAGGCGTCGACACCCTCAAGACGGTCAACCCCAACAGCGACCCCTCACAGCAGATCACCGACATCGACAACCAGCTCAACCAGGGCGTACGGGGCCTGGTCGTCGCCCCGCTGGACAGCGCCGCCATCGAGGCCGGGCTCGACCAGGCCGAACGCAAGGGCGTCCCCGTCGTCGCCGTCGACGTGGCCCCCGACAAGGGCAAGGTCGCCATGGTCGTCCGCGCGAACAACGTGGCGTACGGCGAGAAGGCCTGCGACTACCTCGGCAGGAACATCACCAGCGGCAAGGTCGTGCAGATCATGGGCGACCTCGCCTCGGTCAACGGCCGGGACCGCTCCGAGGCCTTCCGCGCCTGCGTGAAGAAGAACTTCCCCGAGCTCAAGGTGCTGGAGATACCGGCCAAGTGGGAGTCCGACACCGCCGCCTCCAAGCTGGACACCCTGCTCAACGCCTCGGCGCGTCCGCCGCCCTGGCGATGGTCGTGCTGGCCGAGTCGCTCGTCCTGATCACCGGAAAGTTCGACCTGTCACTGGAATCGGTCGTCGGTATCGCGCCCGCCGTCGCGGCGCTCCTGGTCCTGCCCGCCGCCGGCTCCGGCTGGGGCACCGAACTCCCCGCCGCCCTGGCCCCTGTCGGCGGCCCTGGTGGCCGGTGCGGCGGTCGGCGCGTTCAACGGCGTCCTCGTCGTGAGGTTCAAGCTCAACGCGTTCATCGTGACGCTGGCGATGCTGATCGTCCTGCGTGGTCTGCTGGTGGGCGCGACCAACGGCAAGACGCTGTTCGGGATGCCCGACAGCTTCTACTCCCTCGCCACGACGACCTTCCTGACCATCCCGATGTCGGTGTGGCTCGCGGCGGCGGCCTTCGCGATCGCCGGGCTCGTGCTGAAGTACCACCGCGTCGGGCGCGCCCTGTACGCCATCGGCGGCAACGCGGACGCCGCCCGCGCGGCCGGGATCCGGGTCGAGCGCGTGATGCTCGGGGTGTTCGTCGTGGCGGGCGCCCTCGCGGCGGTCGGCGGGATCATCCAGACCGGCTACGTCGGGGCGATCAGCGCCAACCAGGGCAACAACATGATCTTCACCGTGTTCGCGGCCGCGGTGATCGGCGGCATCGCCCTGGACGGCGGCAAGGGCACCATGTTCGGCGCCCTGACCGGCGTACTCCTCCTCGGTGTCGTCCAGAACCTGCTCACCCTCGCCCAGGTCCCGTCGTTCTGGATCCAGGCCATCTACGGCGGAATCATCCTGGTCGCCCTCATGATCGCCCGTGTGACGACGGGCCGGGCCCAGGACTGACCCGCGCCGAACCCTTCATCGACGTCACCGACCGAAAGGCCCTCTGTGTCCCCGACCCCCGGCCCCTCCTGTCGCATCTCAGCGCTCGACACCCACGACATCCGCTTCCCCACCTCACGCGAACTCGACGGCTCCGACGCCATGAACCCCGACCCCGACTACTCGGCCGCCTACGTCGTCCTGCGCACCGACGCGCCGGACGGGCCGGAGGGGCACGGATTCACCTTCACCATCGGGCGGGGCAACGAGGTCCAGGTCGCCGCGATCGAGGCACTGCGCGGGCATGTCGTCGGCCGGTCCGTCGACGAGCTGTGCGCCGACCCGGGGTCCTTGAACCGGGACCTGATCGGGGACAGCCAGTTGCGCTGGCTCGGCCCCGAGAAGGGCGTGATGCACATGGCGATCGGCGCGGTCATGAACGCCGTGTGGGACCTGGCCGCCAAGCGGGCCGGCAAGCCCCTGTGGCGGCTCCTCGCCGACGCCGACCCCGAGTGGATCGTCCGCCAGATCGACTTCCGGTACCTCACCGACGCGCTCACTCCAGAGGAGGCGCTGCAGATCCTGCGCCGGGGCCGGGAGGGGGCGGCGGAGCGCACCTCTCGGCTGCTGGAGCGCGGCTACCCCGCCTACACCACCTCACCGGGGTGGCTCGGCTACGACGACGACAAGCTCAGCCGGCTCGCCGCCGAGGCCGTCGCCGACGGCTTCCGGCAGATCAAGCTGAAGGTCGGTGCCGATCTGGAGGACGACGTACGCCGCTGCCGTGTCGCCCGCTCGGTCGTCGGCCCCGACATCCGCATGGCGATCGACGCCAACCAGCGCTGGGACGTGGAGGAGGCGATCCGCTGGACCAAGGCGCTCGCCGAGTTCGACCCGTACTGGATCGAGGAGCCCACCAGCCCGGACGACGTCCTCGGCCACGCGGCGATCCGCGAGGCCGTCGCCCCGGTGAAGGTGGCCACCGGCGAGCACGTCCAGAACCGGGTCGTCTTCAAGCAGCTCCTGCAGACCGGCGCCCTGGACGTCGTCCAGATCGACGCCGCCCGCGTCGGCGGGGTCAACGAGAACCTCGCCGTCCTGCTGCTCGCCGCCAAGTTCGGCGTCCCGGTCTGCCCGCACGCGGGCGGTGTCGGACTGTGCGAACTCGTCCAGCACCTGTCGATGTACGACTACGTCGCCGTCACCGGCACCACCGACGACCGCGTCATCGAGTACGTCGACCATCTGCACGACCACTTCCTCACCCCGGTGGTGATCCGCGAAGGCCGCTACACGGCACCCACCGCGCCGGGCTTCTCGGCCGCCATGCGACCCGAGTCGATCGCGCGGTACACGTTCCCGGGCGGCGCCTTCTGGGCCGCCGACCTCCAGACGCAGAAGAAGGGGCACGCGGCATGAGCGACTTCGACGGTCTCAAGGCGCTGGTGACGGGAGGCGCCTCCGGCATCGGCCGGGCCGCGGCCGAACTCCTCGCCGCCCGCGGAGCCCAGGTCGCCGTACTCGACCTGAACCCGTCGTCCGTCGACAAGCCGCTGCTCGCCTTCCGCGCCGACGTCACCGACGACGCTTCCGTACGCGCGGCCGTCGCGGCCGCCGTGGCCGAACTCGGCGGCCTGGACGTAGTGATCAACAACGCCGGCGTCGGCGCCCAGGGCACCGTCGAGGACAACGACGACGCCGAGTGGCACCGCGTCATGGACGTGAATGTCGTCGGCATGGTCCGAGTGGCCCGCGCCGCCCTGCCGCACCTGCGGAACTCGTCCCACGCGGCGATCGTCAACACCTGCTCCATCGCGGCCACCGCGGGGCTGCCGCAGCGGGCGCTGTACAGCGCGACCAAGGGTGCCGTCCACTCGCTGACCCTCGCCATGGCCGCCGACCATGTGCGCGAGGGCATCCGCGTCAACTGCGTCAACCCGGGTACGGCCGACACACCCTGGATCGGCCGCCTGCTCGACGCCGCCCCCGACCCGGCCGCCGAACGCGCCGCGCTGGAGGCCCGCCAGCCCACCGGCCGGCTCGTCTCCGCCGCCGAGGTCGCGGGCGCCATCGCCTACCTGGCGAGCCCGCTCTCCGGGGCCACGACCGGGACCGCGCTCGCCGTGGACGGCGGCATGCAGGGCCTGCGGCTACGGCCGGTGGGCCGGTGAGGCGGCTCGGCGGCAGCGGCGTCGAGGTCAGCGAGCTGGCCTTCGGAGCCGCCGCCATCGCCAACCTCTACACCGAGGTCGGCGAGGGGCAGGCGTACGAGGCGGTGCACGCCGCCTGGCAGCGGGGCATCCGCTACTTCGACACGGCACCGCACTACGGCCTCGGCCTGTCGGAACGCCGCCTCGGCGCGGCCCTGCGCGAGCGCCCCCGCGACCGGTACACCATCTCCACGAAGGTGGGCCGGCGTCTGGAGCCGTGGGACGAGGGCGGCGACGACCTGGGCAACGGCTTCGCCGTCCCCGCCACCCACCGCCGGGTCTGGGACTTCAGCGAGGACGGCGTACACCGCACCCTGGAGGCGAGCCTGACACGGCTCGGCCTGGACCGCGTGGACATCGTCTACCTCCACGACCCCGACGACCACGCCGAGTGGGCCTTCCGCGAGGGCTATCCGGCGCTGGAGAAGCTCCGCGCGCAGGGCGTCGTCGGCGCGATCGGCGCCGGCATGAACCAGGCGGAGATGCTCACCCGCTTCGTCCGGGACACCGACGTCGACGTGGTGCTGTGCGCCGGCCGCTACACCCTGCTCGACCAGCGGGCCCTCACCGAACTGCTGCCCGCCGCCCAGGCGCGCGGTACGTCGGTCGTGATCGGCGGCGCCTTCAACTCGGGCCTCCTGGCGGATCCGAAGCCCGGCGCGACCTACAACTACGCCACCGCGCCATCCGATCTGCTGGACCGGGCCCTGCGCCTGAAGTCCGTCGCCGACCGCCACGGCACCACCCTGCGGGCCGCCGCCCTGGCCTTCTGCGCCGCGCATCCGGCCGTCGCGAGCGTTCTGGTCGGCGCCCGCTCGGCGGCCGAAGTCGTCGACTGCGCCCACCAGTTCGCGGCTCCCGTGCCGGCCACCTTCTGGCAGGAACTGCGCGACACCGGCCTCCTGCCGCCCGACGCCCCCGTCCCCGCCGAGGAGCAGTGATGAGAGTCGCCCTGCACACAAGGGTCCGCGCGGACCGCGTCGCAGAGTACGACGCCGCGCACCGCGAGGTCCCCGGGGAGCTCACCGACGCCATCCGGGCCGCCGGGGCCACCTCCTGGACCATCTGGCGCAGCGGATGCGACCTGTTCCACGTCCTGGAGTGCGAGGACTACGGCCGCCTCCTCGCCGAACTGGAGAAACTGCCGGTCAACGTGGCCTGGCAGGCCCGCATGGCCGAGCTGCTGGAGGTGGCGCACGACTACTCGGGGGCGGGTGCGGACGCCGGCCTGCCCGTCGTGTGGGAGCTGCCGTGACGGTCGTCGACGCCCATCACCATGTGTGGGACCTCGCGGTACGCGACCAGGACTGGATCACCGGCCCCGCACTCGCGCCGCTCCGGCGCGACTTCACCGTGGCCGGCCTCGCCCCCGAGGCGCGGGCCGCCGGAGTCGACCGTACGGTCCTCGTCCAGACCGTCACCGTGCCCGAGGAGACCCCTGAGTTCCTGGCCCTCGCCGCCGAGCACGAGCTGATCGCGGGTGTCGTCGGCTGGACCGACCTCACCCGTGCGGACATCGCCGAGGAACTGGCCCGGCTGCGGGAGCTGCCGGGCGGGCCGTACCTGAAGGGCGTCCGCCACCAGGTCCAGGGCGAGCCGGACCCGCGGTGGCTGCTGCGCCCGGACGTACGGCGCGGACTGGCCGCCGTGGCCGACGCCGGGCTGGTCTACGACCTGGTGGTGCTGCCGCACCAGCTGCCGGCCTGCGTCGAGGCCGCCGCGGGCCATCCCGGCCTGACGTTCGTCCTCGACCACCTCGGCAAACCGCCCATCGCCGCCGGCGAGCGAGAACCGTGGGAGACCTCGGTCCGCTCCCTGGCCGCCCTCCCCAACACCGTCTGCAAGTTCTCCGGCATGGTCACCGAGGCCGACCCCGCCGCCTGGACGGTCGAGGACCTGCGCCCGTACGCGGACGTGGTGCTGGAGGCGTTCGGCCCGCGGCGCCTGATGTTCGGCTCGGACTGGCCGGTGTGCACCTTGGCCGCGTCGTACGCGCACGTGCTCGCCACGGCAGAGGAGTTGACGAGCCCGGCGGATCGCGCGGAGATCTTCGAGCGGACCGCCGTCCGGGTCTACGGTCTGTGAGCCGCGTCCGCCAACCGCGTGGGCGGCAGATACTCCCGCACATACGTCCGCTCCCAGCACGCGCCCGTCTCCCGCAGCTCACGCCAGGTCGTGTAGCGGTAACGGAAGAGACGGGCGCGGATGTGGCGCGGCGGCGCGTCCGGGGGGAACGGCGAGCGGCGCAGCAGCTTCAGTGTGTCCCGGTCGTTCTCCAGAAGCCGTTCCACGAGGGCGCCGAACCACGACCCGGCGTACCCGGGTGACAGCGCGGCGAACCACATCAGCCAGTCCAGTCGCAGGTGGTAGGGCGCGAACTGGCGCGGCCAGCGCCGGGGATCGCCCGGCTTGCCCTTGAACTCGTACTCACGCCAGTCCGAGTCCGGCCGCGGTACCTCGTCGGCGGTGCCCTCGATCACCACCTCGTACCGGATCCTGCTGACGCTGCCGAACGCTCCGTAGGTGTTGACCAGATGGAGCGGGTCGAAGGAGCGGTTCATGACCTGGCGGCGGGAGATCATGTTGGCGACCGGGTGGTAGCTGAGGAACAGCAGCAGCGCGGCGACCGCCAGGACCACGACCTCGTACCACAGCGGCGCGTCCGGCACGGACGGCGGATCGCTCGGGAACTCCACCGCCGACAGGGCCAGCACGATGGTGATCCAGTTGAGCCAGGAGAAGTTGCCCGACAGGACGAGCCACAGCTGGGTCACGATCATCAGGGCGGCGGCGGCCGTGGCGACCGGCTGCGGGGTGAACAGGGCGAACGGCACGACGAGCTGGGTGACGTGGTTCGCGGCCACCTCCACGCGGTGCAGGGGCCTGGGCAGATGGTGGAAGAACCAGCTCAACGGCCCCGGCATCGGCTGCGTCTCGTGGTGGTGGTCCAGGCAGGTCAGCTTCCGCCAGCAGGCGTCGCCCCGCATCTTGATCAGGCCTGCCCCGAACTCCACCCGGAACAGGATCCAGCGCAGCAGGAAGAGCACCACGATCGGCGGCGCCACCTCGTCGTTGCCGAGGAAGACGGCGAGAAAGCCGACCTCCAGCAACAGGGACTCCCAGCCGAACGAGTACCAGGTCTGGCCGACGTTGACGATCGACAGGTACAACACCCAGGGCAGCAGCCACAGCAGCATGGCCCCCCACAGCGGCACCACCGAGTCCAGCCCGGCGAGCAATGCCACCGACACCGCGCAGCCCGACCATGCGCAGAAGGCGAAGAAGCGGTCCGAATAGCGCAGTTGGAACAGGCTCGGCGCGGCCTTGAAGGGCACCCGTTCGACGAAGCGCGGCACGGGCAGCATCCCGCGCTCGCCGATCAGGGCCCGGAACTGCAGGGCCGCCGTCAGGAACGCGACGAGATACACCCCGGCCAGGGCCCGCTGGAAGAC
Organism: Streptomyces sp. NPDC001920; assembly: GCF_053594495.1. Lineage (NCBI taxonomy): Bacteria > Bacillati > Actinomycetota > Actinomycetes > Kitasatosporales > Streptomycetaceae > Streptomyces > Streptomyces sp. NPDC001920. Next base: position 388,916 of record NZ_JBSFEP010000004.1, on the reverse strand, counting down.
CAGCCGGCTCGTCCAGTACTCGGGCGCGATGAACCAGTCCACGGCCGTGTGCTCCTCGTTTCCAGTGTCGCGCCCGAGACGCGTGTGACTCTCCGTATACCACCTCTCCGCTTGCGTAACCCGAGCGAGTGAAACAGACAATTAGTGACGAAAACGTCGAAACCGTTGGGAGGGTGTGGTGCGGACATCCAGTGCGGTCGTCGTCGCGGCCTGCGCGCTCCCGGCGGCCCTCGTCGTCGCCGGCTGCGGCGGCAACGCGGTGCAGGGCACGGAACCGGCCGCGGAAGTCCTCCTCGAACCCGCGGCGGCCAAGGGGCCGGACCCCTTCACCGACACCACGGCGGTCACCGGAGCCACCCCGCCCCCGACCGCCCGGACCCCGCAACCGCCACGCTCGGAGCACAGCGGCCCGCGGACCCTGTCCGGCGGAACGCCCGGCCTCTACGGCGGCACCCGGGGTGCCGGCAGCTGTGACGTCGAGCGGCAGATCGGCCATCTCATGTCCGACCGGGGCAGGGCCCAGGCCTTCGCCCGGGCCGCGGGCATCTCCGCGGCCTTGGTACCCGGCCATCTGCGGAGCCTGACCTCGGTCGTGCTGCGCGCCGACACCCGGGTCACCAACCACGGCTTCCGTGACGGCCGCGCGACCGGCTACCAGTCCGTCCTTCAGGCGGGCACCGCCGTCCTCGTCGACCGCCACGGCGTGCCGCGGGTGCGCTGCGCCTGCGGCAACCCGCTCACACCGGCGGCACGCCTGCGGGGCGAGCCCGGCACCAGCGGCCGGCCGTGGTCCGGGTACCGGCCGGGCCAGGTGATCGTGGTGGCCCCCGCGCCCCAGGTGATCACCGGCCTCACGATCATCGACATCGCCGACCACACCTGGATCGAACGCCCGACCGGTCATCGGGGCCACCGCCGCGACCACGCCCTGCCACGGCCCAAGCCGCCGCACCCGCACGACAGCGCCACCGGCACCTCACCCGGCGAGGAGGGCCGGTTCCCCGAAGACGAGGGCGCGTCCCGGTCCGGCGCACCCACCTCCCCCTCCGACGAGCGCACCTCCCCGAAAGAGTCGCCGGCCGACTGCGTGACCCCGACGGCCACCGCCACCCCGGGCACCACCGACCCCCCGCCGGCCGAGAGCGCCTCGGACACCTCGGCCGGACCGGTCCCCGCCCCCTCCGGCTGCCCCACGGCGACCGGTACGGCCCCGTCCGCGGCGGCCTCCCCCGACCGCGTCCCCAAGCCGCCCGGGAAGCCCAGCGCTCACGGGACCGGGACCGCCCCCGGGTCGTCCCCGAAGTCCTCCGATCCGGCGGAGACGGGCACCGGGGCGATGCCGGAAAGCCCCGACCTTTCGGACGGCGGCGGGCTGATCCCCGATGCCCCGGAGACCTCCGGCAGCATCTTCGGCAGCCCCACCGACGTCTTCGACGGGTGACGGACGCGGCTGGAGAGGCACCGGGGGGCGGTGGGAACAGTTCTGTCGCCCCGGTCGAAGAATCCGGCAAATCCTGGCAAGGTGGCCCCATGGTTGATCGGGGAGCGAGCGCCCTGTCCCTCCCGGACGACTGGCCCGCCCACCCGGACCCGATCCTGGCGCTCAACCGCATGGGCAGCTTCGACTGGGACCTGGACAGCGGTCTGCTCCACATGGACGCCCAGGCCCACGAGGTCTTCGACCTGCGCCCCGACGAATACGACGGCAACCCCGCGACCCTGGCGGTCCGGGTACCGCCGCCGGAGTCCTACCGGCTCGACGGCCTGGTCTCCCAGGCGCTGAAGGACGGCAGCGAGAACTACGGTGCCTACTTCCGCATCCGCTGCCGCGACGGCACCCTGCGCTGGACCCACACCCAGGGCTACATCCGCCGCGACGAGACGGGCCGCCCCCGCCGCATCGTCGGCATCGTCCGCGACGCCACCGAGGAACTCGCCGAGAGCGAGGAGCGGGGCGAGCAGACCGCCGAGGACGAGGCTCGCCGGCAGCAGACCAGCGTCGTCCAGCTCACCACCGCCGCCCTCGCGCACGCCCGCACCGTGCAGGACGTCATCGACGTCCTCAAGGACACCCACGGCATCACCCACCTCGGCGCCACCAGCCTGGTGATGGGCCTGGTCGAGGCCGGCCGCATCCGGCTGGTCGCCGAGGGCCCCGCGGGCAGCTTCGTGCCCGGGACGCTGGTCACCCGGATCGACGAGCAGTACCCGATGAGCGAGGTCGTACGGACCCTGAGCCCGCGTTTCATCGAGTCGCCGGAGGAGTTCGCGGCACGCTACCCGATCCTCTGGCCGCACATCACCGACCTGAACATCACAGCCGCCGCCTACATGCCGCTGATCGCCCAGGCCCGGCCCATCGGCGCCATCGGCCTGCTCTACAGCGACCGCGACGGCTTCTCCACCGAGGACCGCAACGTGCTCGTGGCCCTCGGCAGCAGCATCGCGCAGAGCCTGCAGCGGGCCATGCTCTACGAGCAGGAGAAGGACCTCGCCACCGGCCTCCAGCAGGCGATGCTGCCGCGCACCATCCCCAGCGTGCCCGGCGCGGACGTCGCCGTGCGCTACCGCGCGGCAGGAGCGGCGGGCTCCCTCGGCCGGGACATCGGCGGCGACTGGTACGACCTCATCCCGCTGCCGGGCGGCCGCGTCGGCGCCGTCATCGGCGACGTCCAGGGCCACGACACGCACGCCGCCGCCGTGATGGGCCAGCTGCGCATCGTCCTGCGCGCCTACGCCGCCGAGGGGCACACCCCGGCCACGGTGATGGCCCGCGCCTCCGTCTTCCTGCACGAACTGGACACCGACCGCTTCGCCACCTGCCTGTACGCGGAGGCCGACCTGACCACCGGCGTCGTGCAGGTCGTCCGGGCCGGTCACATCGACCCGTTGATCCGCGAACCGGGCGGCGCCTGCCGCCGCGTCCCGGTCGAGGGCGGGCTGCCGCTCGGCCTGTCCGCGGAGTTCGGGCGTCTGGAATACCCCGTCAGCACGATCGAGCTGGACTCCGACCACACCCTCCTGCTGTGCACCGATGGCCTGGTCGAGCAGCCCGGCGCCGACCTGGACGACGGCATGCAGGCCCTCACCGCCCTCATCGCCACCGGCCCGCACGACGTACGGGAGCTCGCCGACCGCCTCATCGACGTCGCCGAGGAACGCGGCGGCGACGACGACGTCGCGCTGCTCCTGCTGCGCCGCCGCGTCCTGGACGCCCCGCAGTCCGGCGGCCGCCTCCAGCAGCATGTCGCCCCCGGTGACCCCGAGGCCCTCACCGGGGCCCGGCACATGATCCGTGCCGCCGTGCGTGCCTGGGACGCCGCCGAACGGGCCGACGAGATCGAGCTGGTGGCCGACGAGCTGATCACCAACGCCCTGATGCACACCGAGGGCTCCGCCATCGTGACCCTGCGGGTCCTCACCGGCTCCGAGCGGCGGCTGCGCGTCGAGGTCGAGGACTCCTCCAGCGCGCTGCCACGCCGCCGGGAGGCGGGGGAGTCGGGGGTCTCCGGCCGCGGTCTGCTCCTGGTCGACCTGCTGACGGACGTGTGGGGCGTGGAGGCCAGGGGCGGCGGCAAGGCGGTCTGGTGCGAGTTCGTGGTCGCGGAGCGGCCCTGATGGCGTTGCCGGTGCCGGGTGGCACTCTGGACGTATGCCGGAACTCCCCGAGGTCGAAGCGCTCAAGGACTTCCTGACCGAGCACCTGGTGGGCCATGAGGTGGTCCGCGTGCTGCCCGTCGCGATCAGCGTCCTCAAGACGTACGACCCCCCGGTCACCGCTCTGGAGGGCCATCAGGTCACCGCCGTGCACCGCTACGGCAAGTTCCTCGACCTCCAGACGGCCGACGGTCCCCACCTGGTCACCCATCTGGCGCGGGCCGGCTGGCTGCACTGGAAGGACGAGCTGCCCAGCGGCATGCCCCGCCCCGGCAAGGGCCCGCTCGCGCTGCGTGTGGCCCTGGAGACCGGCGCCGGCTTCGACCTCACGGAAGCCGGCACCCAAAAGCGCCTCGCGGTGTACCTGGTGCGGGACCCGCAGCAGGTGCCCGGCGTGGCGCGGCTGGGACCCGACCCGCTCGCCGACGGCTTCGACGAGGGACGCTTCGCCGCTCTGCTGAAGGACGAGCGCCGTCAGATCAAGGGCGCCCTGCGCGATCAGAGCCTGATCGCCGGGGTCGGCAACGCCTACAGCGACGAGATCCTGCACGCGGCGGGAATGTCCCCCTTCAAGCTGGCGTCGTCCCTGACGGCCGAGGAGACGGCGAGGCTGTACGCCGCCCTGCGGACGACCCTCACCGAGGCGGTCGAGCGCTCGCGAGGGCTGGCGGCCGGGCGGCTGAAGGCGGAGAAGAAGAGCGGCCTGCGTGTCCACGGCCGCACCGGTGAGCCCTGCCCGGTGTGCGGCGACACCATCCGCGAGGTCTCCTTCAGCGACTCCTCGCTGCAGTACTGCCCGACCTGCCAGACGGGCGGGAAGCCGCTGGCCGACCGGAGGCTGTCGAGGCTGCTCAAGTAGTCCCCGCGCCGGAGCCGGGCGCCCTCGTCACCGGGGCTTCAGGGTCACCAGATGCTCCCCGCCCGACGTTCTCACCTCGTAGCGCACGATCTCGTCGGAGTGCATCGCCGTGGCGCCCGTCATGGTGTCCTCGCGGGCGTCGTGGTCGGCCGCGTGCCAGCTGGTCACGGTCTCCTCCGAGCCGTCCCGGCCGACGGCGACCAGATGGCAGGCGCGCGGACCCGCGGCGTCCTTCACCTTCAGCTGCACCTGGCTGCCGTACAACTCGTCCTCGGTGGTGACCTGCGCCCACACGCCCGAGCGCGCGTCCGTCGCCTGGACGACCCGTGCGCTCCCCCCGTCGTCACCGCTCGCCATGATCGCGGCGGTGGGGCCGGCGAAGGCGAACACCACGGAGGCGGCCACGGCGTACAGGGTGCGCCGGCGGCGGGCACGATGGCGGGCCGCCACCGATTCGAGCAGCCGGTTCAGCAGCTGCGGGCCCGGTTGGGCCATGGGGTGCACGAACCGGGGCGTGGACCGCCGGTACAACATCAACTGGCGGGTGACAGGCCCGAACTCGGTCACGTGTGCCGCGCAGCGCGGGCACTCCATGAGGTGGTCCTCGAAGCGGAACGCCTCCGCCTCGTTCAGCACGCCGAGCGCGTACGCGGCGACGTCGCGATGCCTCTCCAGGGACCTCATGCCGAATCCTCGTGCCGTTGGGTGCGGGGTGGGTTACTCCTTGCGCCCACTGGTACGCACCAGACAGTCGAATCACTCAAGCCACGCACCGAATCGCAACCAAAGGATTCGGAGCGGTCGGGCCCGAGGATTGGTCCGAGGCGGAAAGAACTTAAAAAAGATGGATGGCGAGGTGCCCGAGCGGCAGCCCCAGCTGCCACGCCGGGGTCCACACCTTCGGTCCCTCGTCCTCGCCGACCAGCGCGCCGCCGCCCGGAACCGCGTTGAGATCGGGTGCGAGCAGCTCGGTCTCCTGCAGCCAGCGCCAGGCCGCCTCGGCCAGCTCCAGGTCGGGTGCGGGTCCGCCGGCCTCGACCGCCTCCGCCGCGAGACCCGCCATGCGCTCGCCCACCCAGTCCTGCCACGGCTGGTCGTACGCCGTCAGCGAGAGCCAGGTCTCCAGCTGGGTGACGACCCGGATGCCGGAGAGCTCGCCGTCGGTGTCGGACAGGAAGATGGTCAGCGCCAGGGCGTCGCGCCCGGCGCGGAACTCGAAGGACGTCGGCGGCATCAGATCGCCGGTGCGCAGCAGCTCGTCGGCGATGTACTCGGCGTACAACCACGCCATGGGGACGGCCAGTTCACCGCCGCCGGTGCCGTCCGTGCTCTCTTGACCTCTGTGCAGCATCCCTTCCTGCCTTCCTCCGGTGAGTGCGTCGCCCGACCCGGGGCCCTTGGGCCCTGGGGCCCAATCCGGAACACGGATGAGGACAGCCGATTACTCAACCGGTGTCTTCAGCAAGGCGCTTTACGGAGGTTTGACTCAGCCATTGGTTTCACCGCAGGTCGGCCGCGTATCCCGGAAGCACCCTGCGCAGGGCGCGCAGCGCGTAGTAAGCGCGGGACTTCACGGTACCGGGCGGGATCCCCAGGGTTTCCGCGGCCTCCGCAACACTCGCCCCTTGGAAGTACACGAGCACCAGGACTTCACGGTGCTCGGGAGTGAGTGTCTTCACAGCCTCACGGACGTCCAGCACCTCGGCGGCCCGCTCGGCGTGGTCGGAGATCACCCGGGCGTTCTCCAGGATCGCGTCGCCGACCTCCGGCGGCCGTGCCTGCCGGGCGCGGCGCGCGTCGATCGCGAGCCGCCGCCCGACCGTCATGAGCCAGGGCCGCACGGACTCGAAGTCAGCCGCGCGCAGCGCCTCGGGGTGCTGCCAGGCGCGCACCAGGGTCTCCTGCACGAGGTCCTCGGCGCGCTGCCGGTCGCCGTCGCAGAGCCGGAGCAGGAGCGCGAAAAGGGGCCGGCCGTGCTCGCGCTGCAGCGCGGCGAGCTCGTGCTCGGCGGTCGTCGTCCCTTGGGGCAGGGTGGTTCCGGCCGTCATGGCCGTATGGCATCGCAGGCGGCCTTTCCGGGACAGGGCGCGCACACGGGTCTGCGGCGGACGGTCGATCGCGTCGACGAACGGTTCGACGAACGGTCCCTTCCGCCTGCGTCGGCCGGTGAACGGTCGGTTCCGCCTGGGGCGGTACGCGGACGGGCTAACAGAAGTGGCCGGATTGTTTGCGATCAGGTCCAGATTCATACCTATTGGTGGGTAAATAAGACCATCCGGGGTGAGTTGATGATTGCACGCAGTCGACTTGCGGCCCTCGCTCTGACGGCCGCCCTCGCCGCAGGCGCCGCCTGCCAGGCCAACAACCACAAGGGTCCGGGGCATCCGGGCGCCTCCGCCGACCCCCGCGGCTTCACGCTCGTCGCCTCCGGCGACATCCTCCCGCACACCTCGGTCATCGACCGCGCGCGCTTCGACGCGGGCGGCTCCGGCTACGACTTCCGCCCGATGCTGGCCGGTGTCGAACCCGTCGTCTCGCGGGCCGACCTGGCGCTGTGTCACATGGAGACCGTCTACGGCGAGGGCGGCCAGTACACCGGCTACCCCACCTTCAAGTCCCCTCCGGAGATCGCCCGCGGGGTCGCCGCCACCGGTTACGACGGCTGCTCCACCGCCTCCGACCACAGCCTCGACGACGGGGCCGCGGGCATCCTGCGCACCCTGAACGCCCTCGACAAGGCGCGGGTACGCCACGCGGGAACGGCCCGCACCCAGGGCGAGGCGCGTGCCGTCACGGTGCTGCGGGCGGGCCGCGCCAAGGTGGCCCACCTCGCGTACACGTACGGCGTCAGCGGCTTCCCGCTGCCCGCCGGGCAGCCCTGGGCCGTCAACCTCATCGACGAGGGCAAGATCGTGGCGGACGCCCGCGCCGCCCGCAAGGCCGGCGCCGACGTGGTCGTCGTCTCGCTGCACTGGGGCACCGAGTGGCAGGACGAGCCCGACGACCAGCAGCTGGCCCTCGCCCGCTCCCTCACCGGCTCCCGGACCGGCGAGCGCCCCGACATCGACCTGATCCTCGGCACCCACGCCCACGTCCCGCAGGCGTACGAGAAGGTCAACGGCACCTGGGTGGTCTACGGCATGGGCGACCAGGTCGCGGGCGCGATGTACAACCACCAGGGCGTGCAGGATCCGCGCGGCAACCAGTCCACGCTCGGCCGCTTCACCTTCGCGCCGCCCGACCGCGCCGACGGGCGCTGGGAGGTGACCAAGGCCGAGTTCATCCCCCAGTACTTCGACATCGACGCCGGCCGGGTGGTCGACCTCAACCGCGCGATCGACAAGGGCGCAGAGCTGAACGGCGTACGGGACCGGATCCGCGACGTCGTGCTCAGCCGGGGGGCGGCGGAGGACGGCCTGGTGATGGGGGAGTAGGGGAGCGGGCTCAGTCGACGTCGACGTGGTCGAAGGTGCGCACCATCTCGGTCAGCACCCGCACGCACGCCCGCACCTCGGCGTCGGTCAGTCCGCCGCCGACCTGCCGGTTGAGGGTGTGCTCACGGGCGAGTACGGCCGTGATGGTCGCCGCGCCCGCCTCGGTGAGCCGGATCAGGGACGAGCGCTGGTGCGCCGGGTTCGGGATGGTCTCCACCCAGCCCCGGGCGGCCGCGTCGTTGACCATGCGCTGCACGAACTGCCGGCTCAGCGCCTGGGCCCGGCCCATCTGGGGAACGGTCATGGGCCCGTTCTGGCGCAGCAGGTTCAGCACGGCCCGCACTCCGGCGGACGCCCCCTCGATGGGTTCGGCCAGCTCCACCTTGCGCGCGGCGGTCCGGTAGAGCGGGCCCACGAGGTCGAACACCGCGGTGAGGCGATGGCCGAGCTCATCGGGCGGGAGTGGTTCCTCGGTTTCGGTCACCAGCCCATCATGACACCTGGGTTGCCAAAGTGGGCCCAGGATGACACCTTGGTTGTCATGACAGTCGACGAACTGAGCTTCTTCGCCTCTGCCGACGGGGACCTGGCCTACCGCGACCTGGGAGCCGGGGACCCCGTGGTACTGCTGCACTCCGGCTACGCCGACCATCGCGTCTTCGACGACCAGATGACGGCCCTGGCCGCCCACTACCGGGTGATCGCACCCGACGTGCGCGGACACGGCTTCTCGGCCAACGCGAGCCGCCCGTTCCGCTGGGCCGACGACCTCGCCGGACTGCTCCGCCACCTCGACGTCGGCCCCGCGGCCCTGGTCGGCCTGTGCATGGGCTCGGCGGTCGCGACCGACACCGCGTTGGAATACCCCGAACTGGTCCGCGCGGTCGTCGTCAGCGGAGCCGGCACCAGCGAGTTCGAGTTCACCGACCCGGGGACGCTGGAGCACGTGGCCGAGGCCGCCCGGCTGCTGGCCGCCGGCGACGTCGAGGGATGGCTCGACCACTTCGCGCGGGGAGTGGCAGGCCCGCACCGCACGGTGGACGAGGTCGATCCCGAGGTCGTCCACCGGCTCCGGGAGATGGTCGCACACACGCTCGCCAAGCACACGCCCGGCGAACAGGAATGGCACGTGCCCCTGAACGACACCTGGCCGCGCCTGCCGAAGATCGACGTCCCCGTCCTGGCCGTCCACGGCGCCCTCGACGCACCGGACAGCATCGCGATGGCCGAACGCGTCGCCCGCACCGTGCCCGACGGCCGGTCGCTCACCGTCGACGGCGTCGGGCACTACCCGAACATGGAGAAGCCACAGGTCTTCAACGAGATCGTGCTGGAGTTCCTGCGAACACTCTGACGCACCGCCGGGAGCCCACGGTCGCCGAACTGTGCGCGGCGGCGCCCCAGTCGGGGCGCGCGGGATCTCACTGAACGTCGCCGTCTCCCGCTCGGTCTTCGAAGGGGGCGCCCGTGTCGACGCCGGACCGGTGCTGCGACCGTGGCGCCCCCTGCTGCTGTTCTTCTCCAAGTGGTGGCAGCCGGAGGCCCTGTACCGCTCCAACGCCGAGTACCGGCCGCACTGGTGCCCCGCTTCATCCGCTACGGCAGGGCCCTTACTCGCCGTATCGGCCGTGCCTCCGCCATCGCCGAACAGGTCGTCTCCGTACTCCAGAGCAGTTCGGCTCGGTACTTCGCTGAGCAGACTCCGCAGAAAAGGGCACCCGAGGAACGGGTCACGTCCCGCCACCACTCAGGGACTGCCCTCGCCGGCGGCGCTCGGCCCCGAAGGAGGGGATGGGGCCGGGGCCGCCGGACCAGGTGCCGGCCTGCCCCAACAGGTCCGCATCCGGCACCGCGCCTTCGACCGGCTGCGCGCGGACGCCCTGGACCGCTGCCCCGTAGGCATACGCCCCGCACCACGCCCCGGCCGACGTCCGCGTCGTCGACCACCAACTCGCCCTCACCCGCGGGGAGACCGGCCCGGCACGGCCTCGACCGCCTCACCACCGCCACCGCCACCGACACCGACATCGGCGGGGGTGACCGAGTCCCCTCCTCGGCGAACGCCGCTGCCTCGCCCACCCCGAGGCCGAGGTCCGCATGCGCTACCTCGACCTGGTCTCCGGCCCGCCGCCCGCGGCTGACCCCACGTCACAAGTCAGGCGCGGCCGCCACCCGGGCTCGGCCGGTCGAGCGTTTTCCTGCCGCCGTCCCGGTGCCGCCGTGGTCCACCGGTCCCTCCCCGGGCGACTGATGAGTCATGACGAAGGATCAGTCGCTCACAGGTCCGCTCACGCGGCGCCGCGCGCTGCTCGCCGGTGCCGCCGCCGTCGGAGCCGCCGGCGCCGCCGGACTGTTCACGACGATCGCGGGCGAGAAGCCGATCCGGCCCGCCGCCCCGGCCGCGGGCCCGCAGGCGCACCGCGCGCTCAAGCCCTCCGCCTATCGACTCCAGCCCCTGACGGGATACGGCCCGCCCCGTACAACGCCCCGCCGGCCCCTCGTACGGCGCGCGCCGTTCCTGCGGGTGTCCGGACGGGGCCGCACCATGGTGCTGACCTTCGACGACGGACCCGACGCCCGGTACACCCCCTACATCCTGGACATCCTGCGCGAGTACGACGTACGCGCGATGTTCTTCGTGTGCGGCGAGATGGTCGCCGACAACAAGGACCTGCTGGCGCGGATGGCCGACGAGGGCCATGCGGTCGGCAACCACACCTGGTCCCACCCGCTGCTCACCCGTCTCAGCCGCGCCCGGATCCGCGCCGAGATGGAGCGCACCAGCGACATCGTCGAGGCGGCGTACGGCGATCGCCCCCTCTGGTTCCGGGCCCCCTACGGTGCCTGGAACCGTGCCGCCTTCCAACTCGGCGCCGAGCTCGGCATGGAGCCGCTGGCCTGGACCGTCGACACCCTCGACTGGATGGCGCCGGGCACCCGCACCATCGTCGACCGGGTCGAGAACGGCGCCGCCCCCGGCGTCGTCGTGCTCTCGCACGACGCCGGGGGCGACCGCTCCCAGAGCGTCATGGCGCTGCGGTCGTACCTGCCGCAGCTGCTCGACGCCGGATACTTCGTCACCGTCCCCGAACGGAAGTACGCCTGACGGGCGGTCGCGCCGGCTTTCGCCGGCCCGGTGCGGAACGTTCAGCGCACCTCGACCAGGCTGGCGAAAGCGACGACGTTCCCGTCATAACCGTTCTGTTTGGAGAAACCGCCACCGCACGTGATGACCCGCAATTCGGCGGTGCCTTTCGAGGCGTAGACCCGGTCGCCGGGGAAGTTGTTCTTCTCGAACACCTCCACGCCGTAGATCTCGAAAACAGCCGTCTTTCCGTCCTGCCGGACGACCTCGACGCGATTTCCCTGCCTGAGGGAGCCGAGCCCATAGAACACCGCGGGCCCCTGAGCGTTGTCGACATGGCCGACGACCACCGACGTGCCCTTCTCGCCGGGGGACACGGAACCGGTGAACCAGCCCGCCAGGTTGGGATCCTCGGGCGGCGGAGCGCCGATCCAGCCGTCCATGTCCAATCCGACCGGGATCATCGGCGCGTCGACCTGGATCCCGGGAATCCGCACCCGTTCCGGCATGGCGTACGGCAGCGGCCGCGCGGCCGCCGCGAAGACGCCGCCCGGTACCCGGCTGTCCGGGGCCGCCGCCGAGGCGGGCTGCGGCGGTCCCGTGTCGAACTCCCCCGAGCCATTGCGAATGAGCGCGAGACCGGTCAGCAGAACAAGCGCTATCACGCCCCAAGGAGCATGCTTCTTCCGCCGCTCCTCCTCTTCGGCCTGCTCGGACCCATACATTCGGCTTCCCCTCTCGACGCGGCCGTCGCCACGTCAATCGCGCATAGGAAAACGCTAAGTCGCGCGCCGGGAACCGGCGACGGGGCGGATGCGAACGGGTGGCCCCCTTTTCACCGGTGAGCCATCCGAGTTGCCGCCGGCAGGAAAATTCTGACGGTCCGTGACCTGCGGCAATATCGGATTGTGGGCTCATCGGTCGGCGTGTCCTCTCACCAGGACGGACCATCGCCGAAATGCGGCCTCGCGCACGTCATCTGAGGGTCTTTCTGGGAGGCGCTTTCTCGCCGATCGACCGGGGACGGTTCCCGGGGCGTCTTCCGCGGAGGATCACATGCGTACTACTCGTGCCCTGGCGGCCGCTGCCACCGCGGTCGCCGCCCTCGGCCTCGCCGCCCCGGCGGCACAAGCTCGGGACGGCATGCCCGTCGGCCCCAGCAACATCGTCGCCATGCCCAGCGTCATCGCGCGCGGCGGGCAGCTGACCATCACCGTCGACGGCTGCCCGAGAGGCGGCACGGCGACCTCGGACGCCTTCCGGCCCACCCGGCTGTTCCCGGTCAGCGGCAGCACGGCCAAGGGCACCGCGACGATCGACCGGCACGCGAGGCCGGGTGCGCACAGCATCACGGTCCACTGCGACGGCGCCGGCCGGCCCCTGACGCACCCCAACGCCTTCACCGTCATCGGCGGTGTCAGGGGCGGCCTCGGCGGCAGCACCTCCACGGGAGCGACGCCGACCGACATGGCCATCGGCGCCGGGCTCATCGCCGTGGCCCTGGTCGGCGGCGGTGTGTTCTGGATGCGGCGGCGCTCGGAGAGGCAGATCTGAGGGGCTGTCCGGCGCAGACGGAGGCACCCGGACCGCACGTGGACACACCTTCGCCCCGGCCCCCTTCGCGGGGGATCCGGGGCGAAGCCGTGTCCGGGCGGTGCCGACGGGCCCGGTCAGCCGCCGTCCTCGCCGCCGCGGCGCCGGGAGAGGTGGTACGCCGTCCCGAGCGAAGCCGTGATGAGCGCGGCACCCAGCCCGATCTGCTTCAGGTTCAGGTCGGCCAGGCTGCCCCCCTCGCCCGCCTGGACGCCGTGCTGCCGGTAGTCGGGCACCGGGCTGACGTGCCGGCCGCCGGCGATGGTGAGGTCGACGTCCTGCCAGAACGTGCCGCAGTGGAAGGACACCTCGTACACCGCACCCGGTTTGGCGTCCCAGTCGACCTTCACCCTGGCCGTCGTGTACCCCCGCGGGATGATGACGGTGTCGAAGACGCCCGAGGACACGCTCACGCTCTTCTCGCAGCCGGTCGCGCGCAGCGTGACCCGGCCACCGGGGGCGACGGTGGAGGGCAGGACACTGACTCGGAAGCCGTCGGACTCACCGCTCGCCTGCGCGGCGGGGGCGGTCATGACGAGGGCGCTGACGCCCAGCAGTGCGGCCGAAGCAACGCGTATCGCGCGCATGGTGTTCCCTCCGGGTCCCCGAGGAGCTGCTGCGGACCTTCTTCCGCTCGTGTCGGGCATGCACCTCGATGATCCGAACGCTAGGAAGACGCGCACCCGCGCGCGATCGCTGTCGTGCGAATGGGGCACAGGTGTGGGCCGCTCAGGGGAAGCCGCTCCCACCACCGGGGGACCGGCACGGCGTGGCGGCCCGCACATCGGGTGCGTCGCCGCGTGCCCACGCCCCCCGGTCGGCGCGCCGGCTGAACCCGTCAGCCCTTGATGTGCGGGAACAGATCGAAGAAGGGCTCGGCCGACGCCGTGACGCCCCGGCTGTACGGAGCGTCGAAATCCCAGATGAGGAAGAGCAGGAAGGCGATCAGCGCGGAGAACACACCGGCGAGGACCAGCTCACGGGGCGTGCGCCGGATCTGCAGGGCGAAGATCATCCCGATGGTGACGACGCCGCCCGCGATGAGCCCGAACCACACCACGCCCGGCATGGTCTCGCCGGTGGAGTTCGCGCGGGCGATACGGGCCTGGTCGGCGGCGGTCACCTGGTCGAGGAGCGGCTGGTAGGCCTGGGCCTCGAAGTCCGTCCCCGGCTGGTAGTCGGTGACGTCCTCACGGATGCGCTGCAGGAGCGCGGTGCCGCGTTCGGTGACCCGGCCCTCCTCGGACATCGTCTTCCACTCGGTGGTGACGACGTGTCCGACATAGGCGTTGACATCGTCCCGAATGCGGTCGCGGGTGTCGGCCGGATAGACCCGGACGCGCTCCGAGATCTCGTGCAGCGCCGTGGCCTCCGCCTGTACGTGGTCCTGCGCGGCGCTGCGGCCCTCCCACACACCGGCGATGGCCAGGCCCAGGACGATGGCGTACACCACGCCGATCCACATCGTCATGTACTCGATGACGTCAGGGGTCTCGGAGGGGTCCTCGTCCTCGGGGGCGGTGCGGTGCCGTACGAAGGTGATGATGACCACCACGGCGCAGGCGGCCAGCATCGCGAGGGTGAGAACAAGCCATTCCGGCAACGGAAGCCTCCAGGGTCAGCGCGGACGCAGTGCGGCGACGGCGACGATCGCGGGTGCCGCGATGAGCAGGACGAAAGTGAGAGGTGACGGCGCGTCGTGCGCCGGGCGCCGGTGCGGGGCGGCGCGGTAGGGCGGGTAGTGCACGGGGGTCGTGGACGGGCTCGGGGTGGGCTTGACCGACGGTTTCGGCGCGGGAGCGGCCGGGGTGGGCGTCGGCTTCGGCGCGGGAGGCGGTGTCGGGGCCGGCCGCGGCCGGGGCGGCGCGGGCCGGGGGGCCGGTGCGGCCGGGGGTGGCGGTGGCGCGGGCCGCGGTGGCTCGGGTTTCGCGGTGGGCGTGGGCTTCGGTGGTGACGGCGCCGGGGGCACGGGGTCCGGAGTGGGTGTGGGTGTCGGCGTCGGGGTGGGTGTGGGTGTGGGTGTCGGCGTCGGTGCCGGGCACTGCGGAGGCGTCGGCCAGGTGCGGCTCCCGGCCACCGCCACCGCCTGCGCGCCGTCCGGACCGGTGCCGGCGTACGCGCAGGCGTCGGCAACCGCCACGCCGGCCGGCGCCGCGACCAGCAGCCAGGTCAGCGCCGCCACCGTCAACAACCGTGTCGTCAAGGCGGATTGGGTCGGATCGAGTGCATGCACGACGAAGATCTTCAGGCCGGTGTGTGCTCCGGCACGCCGCAGTGCGGGCGGAATGCCCCGAACGGGCGACGAAAGGCCCTCGATGGTTTGACCGGCGGGCACGGACGTGACTGCCGGGACGTACGCGCGTGCGACGCGCACGTGGGGCGGCCGGGGTTCAAAGGACCCGCGTCCCATGCTTTAGGAAAGAAATTTGCGCGCCCGTTGAACACAGTCGTGGCTCTCGTGCGTACCTCTTGTCGTGCGGCGGCGCAGCAGGGCGCTGCAACACCCTTGTGAGTATGGGGAGTTGACGATGAAGACCTCGTGGCGGAGCGCCTCGCTCGTGGTGAGCGCCGTGGCAGTGCTGGCGCTGACGACGGCATGTGGGCAGGAAACCGCCCCGCCGGCGAGCAGCCAGAACGTGGGTGCCACGGCCGCGGCCGGCGACTACGGAACCGCCGGCACCGGTTTGGGGAGCGGAACCGGCACGGGCACCGGCGCCGGAGTCGGCGCGGCCGGTCAGGAGAATGCCGCGGCACAGGGCGCCTCCGCCGGTGAGCTGTCCGTCTCCACCAACCAGGAACTCGGCAAGGTGCTCACCGACAGCGCCGGTCTGACGCTCTACCGTTTCGACAAGGACACCGCGGAGCCGCCCAAGTCCAGCTGCGACGGCGACTGCGCGAAGAAGTGGCCGCCGGTCCCCGCGGACGACGCCACGGCCGGCGCCGGCATCGACAAGTCGCTGCTCGGTTCGGTCACCCGGTCCGACGGCAGCAAGCAGTTGACCGTCGACGGCTGGCCGGCCTACCGCTTCGCCAAGGACACCGCCGCCGGTGATGTCAACGGCCAGGGCGTCGGCGGTACTTGGTACGCGCTCGCCCCCGACGGCAAGAAGGCGAAGGGGGGCGCGGGGGCGGCCGACCTGCCCGGGCTGTCCACACGCAAGGACCCCAAGCTCGGCGAGATCGTCATCGACAAGAACGGCATGACGGTCTACCGCTTCATGAAGGACTCGCCCTGGCCGATGAAGACGGCGTGCACCGGCGCCTGTCTGGACAAGTGGCCGGTCATCGAGCCGGTCGATGCCGAGGACACCGAGGGCATCGATCTGAAGGGCTCCGGTCCCCGGGGGCAGGGCTATGTGGTCTTCGACCGGCCCGACGGGCTGAAGCAGCAGACCATCGACTGCGTCCCGATCTACACCTTCGCCGGTGACAAGAAGCCCGGAGACACCAACGGTCAGGGCGTCGGCGGTACCTGGTACGCCATCCGCCCCGACGGCAAGCCGGTCGGCGCGCCCCAGCAGTAGAGATCACACCTCCCCAGGGTTGATCGCCTCACCCGGTCGAGTACCGATCACGGAAGGGAGGGACGAAACGGAGAGAGTGCCGGACGAACGGACGGCGCGCCCGACCGAACCGGTCCGCCCCCTGCGGTTCCACCAGCAGGGGGCGGACCGGTTTGTCGTCGTTCACCCGTGTCCTTCGCCCTCTTCACCATGGTTCGGAGGTCTGTGGAACGCTTCGGGTGCTTTTCGCGCCCGGTGTACGGGGCATCAATACGGCACGTGCCGCTGGCAGTGACCGGGAACGGATGGTCAATTTCCGTTTCCGCTCGCTCCTTTGGCGGGCGATCAGTAGCCTCTGCTCGAACACCGGATCGCCTAAGCCTTGGAGAGATAGATGGAGCGTCCCGCCTGGGCCCCACGGAGCATCGACATCTCGGTGCCCAGTGTCTCGCGGATCTACGACTACTACCTGGGCGGTTCGCACAACTTCGAGGTCGACCGGGAAGCAGCCCGCAAGGCCATGGAGTTCATGCCGGGGCTCCCCAAGATCATGCAGGCCAACCGGGCGTTCATGCGCCGCGCGGTGCGCTTCGCGGTCGACGAGGGCATCACCCAGTTCCTGGACATCGGTTCCGGCATCCCGACGTTCGGCAACGTCCACGAGGTGGCCCAGAAGGCCGACCCCGGCGCCCGCGTGGTGTACGTCGACCACGACCCGGTCGCCGTCGCGCACAGCCAGGCCGTCCTGGAGGGCAACGACGGCGCGGACGTCGTCGCCGCGGACCTGCGCAAGCCCCAGGACATTCTGACGAGTTCACAGGTCGAGCGCCTCATCGATCTGAAGCGACCGGTGGCGTTGCTGCTCGTTGCCATACTGCACTTCGTGGAGGACGAGGACGACCCGTGCAGGGCGGTGGCCGAGCTGCGTGACGCACTCGCCCCCGGCAGCATGCTGGTGCTCACACATGCCTCGTACGAGGGAATCCCGCTGCCCGAGGGGCGGGCCAAGGGCACGGTCGACGTATACAAGGACATTCGCAACCCGCTGATCATGCGCTCGCGCGAGGAGATCGCGCGGTTCTTCGAGGGGTACGACATGGTGGAACCGGGACTGGTGCCGATGCCGCTCTGGCGGCCGGACACCGCACCGGAGGACGAGGACCCGTATGCCTTCTCCGGGTTCGCAGGCGTGGGGCGTACGGCGTGAGCGCGGGGCCGGACGGGCCGGAGGACAGACTGCGCCGGTTCGCGACGATCTGGAGCCGGGCGGTCTTCCCGGTGACCTCGACGTCGTCGACCCGGCCGGAGTTCGAGGACCAACTGCTGCCGCTGGCCCGGCGGTTGAGTGAGGCGCTCAGGGCCAGGGCCTTCGCGGCGGACGAGGGCAAGGCCGTCGGAGCCGCGCTCGTCGCCGCGCACTGCACCGACCCCGAGGCGCTCAGCCGTTCATTGGACTGCGTGGACGCCTACCTGGTGCTCTACTGCGGCGGCGACGGCGACCAGGAGGACCTGCGGGCCCGATCGGCGCGGCTCCAGCACGCGATGGCCGCCGGGTACGCCCAGGCGCTGCGCGAGCGGACGCTGGCCGAGCAGGAGGCGATCTCCGCGGCGGCCCTGAAGGCGCAGGGCGTGGTGGCACAGGCGCTGCACGCCACCGAGGCCCGCTTCCGCGCGGTCTTCGAGGGCGCCGCCATAGGAATCGGCATCTCCGACCTCGCCGGCAACATACTGCAGGTCAACGGGGCGCTGCTGCGTATGTTCGGGGTCTCCGAACAGGCGATCCGCAGCCGCAACGTCAAGGAGTGGACCCACCCCGAGGACGCGCCGCAGACCTGGAAGCTCTACGACGAGCTCGTGCGCGGCGAGCGCGAGCACTACCACGTCGAGAAGGCCTTCTACCGCCCTGACGGGACGGTCCTGTGGACCAACCTCACGGTCTCCCTGCTGCGCGACGCCGACGGCGAACCGCAGTACCAGCTGGCCCTGATGGAGGACACCACCGAGCGGCGCCTGCTCAATCTGCGGCTGCGCTACGAGGCCACGCACGACGCCCTCACGGGCCTGCCCAACCGCACGTTCTTCTTCGAACGCCTGGAGAAGGCACTGGGTGCCGGCGAAGGACAGCGGTTCGGCCTGTGCTATCTCGACCTGGACGGCTTCAAGACCGTCAACGACAGCCTCGGTCACGCGGCCGGCGACCGGCTGCTCGTCGAGGTCGCCGACCGGCTGCAGTCCTGCGCCACCGCGCCCGGCGAGATGGTCGCGCGGCTCGGCGGCGACGAGTTCGTGGCGCTGACCACCGGACCCGACACCGAGCGCGAGGTGGACGAGCTGGCCACCCGGATCATGAACGCGCTGGTCGCGCCGATCAGCGTGGACGGCCGGGAGCTGACCGTGCGCGGCAGCATCGGCATCGTCGAAGGGCCGGCCGGGGAGCGCAGCCCGGCGGAGGTGCTGCGCAGCGCCGACATCACGATGTACCGGGCCAAGTCGGCCGGCGGCAACCGCTTCGAGCTGGCCGACCCCGAGGCCGACGCCCGCGCCATCACCCGGCACGGGCTGACCACGGCGCTGCCGACGGCCCTGGAGCGCGGCGAGTTCTTCATCGAGTACCAGCCGCTGGTCCACCTCGGCGACGGCAGCGTGCGCGGCGCGGAGGCCCTGGTGCGCTGGCTGCATCCGCAGCACGGCATCCTCGGACCGGACCGGTTCATCCCGCTCGCCGAGCACACGGGACTCATCGTCCCGCTCGGCCGCTGGGTGCTGGAGCAGTCGGTGCGTCAGGCGCGCGAATGGCGAGAACGCCACCACGACGCGGGCCCGCTCCGGATCAACGTCAACCTCTCGCCGTGCCAGCTCACCCACCCCGGCCTCGTGCAGGACACGGTGGACATCCTGGAGCGCGCGGGTGTCGCGCCGGACGCCCTGTGCCTGGAGGTCACGGAGTCGGCCCTGATCGGCGCCGACGACGACCTGCTGAAGCCGCTGCGCCGACTGGCCGAAATGGGCGTGGACATCGCCCTGGACGACTTCGGCACCGGCTACTCCAACCTCGCCAACCTGCGCCGGCTGCCGGTGAGCGTCCTCAAACTGGACCGCTCCTTCACCCAGAGCATGCAGCGGTTCCCGGCGGATCCCGTCGACCTGAAGATCGTCGAGGGGATCGTCTCCCTCGCCCACAGCCTGAACCTCGCGGTGACGGTCGAGGGCGTGGAGACCGGAGCCCAGGCCGAGCAGCTGCGGATACTGGGCTGCGACACCGCCCAGGGCTGGTACTACGCCCGCCCGGGCCCGCCGGAGCGGCTGCACGAGCTGGCGCTGGTGGACGCGGCGGGGTGAACCGCGCGGCCGTACGGGGAAGTCGCCTGTCTCCAGGGCCCGTACGGCCGGCCCAGGTACTCTGCCCGCTCGCCCGGCGGGCAGGTCGGGGAGCGGCCGCAGACCCGCGCACGATGCCCGCCCGGCTCGCGTGCTGCGGCACCGCACCCCGCCGCGTGGCCCGAGCGCCCACCCGGTTCCGCCACGAGGGCGCTGCGGGCCCTGCCCCTGACGGTACCGGAGCACTCGACCCGACCGGACGCTCACAGTGCGCAGACCTCTTGAGCACCACCATCGACCCGGTCGACGACGGCTCGGAGCAGGTCAGCGACCTCGCCGACAGCGCGCGCGCCGACTTCTGCCGGCGGATCGGCATGACGGGCCTGCTGACAGCCCGGACCGCGAGCTGATCCTCACCGTTCCAGCAGCATCCGCTGCAGCTCCCGGGCGGCCCGCGGCGGCGCCACGTCGCTGCGGTGGGCCAGGGCGATCGTCCGGTGCAGCCCGGGCCGGGCCAGCGGGGTCACCCGCAGCCCGCGGCCCGCGCGCGCCGCCACCATGCGGGGGACGACGGCCACGCCCAGCCCCGCCCGCACGAATCCCAGTACCGCGTCCATCTCCCCGCCCTCCACCGCGAGATCCGGTTCGAAGCCCTCGGCGCGGCAGGCGGCCACGGTCAGCTCGCGCAGGTCGTAGCCGTGCCGGAACATCACCAGGCGCTCGCCCTCCAGGTCGGCGACGCGTACCGTGCGCCGGTGGCCGCCCGGGCGGGGCGCCTCGGGGGAGGAGACGACCACCAGGTCCTCGCGCAGCAGCTCCACCGTGGTCAGCGCGGGGGAGGGGCTGGGCAACGGCAGGACGACCAGAGCGAGGTCGAGGGCGCCACGCGCCAGCTCGCGTACCAGGTCGTGCGAGCCGCCCTCCTCGATCAGCAACCGGATGCCCGGGTAGCGGTCGTGGAAGGCGCGCAGCACGTCCGGGAGCAGGCCCGTGCACAGGCTCGGGGTCGCACCGAGGCGGACCCGGCCGCGGCGCAGCTGCACCAGCTCCTGGACCTCGTGCCGGGCCGTGTCGGCGTCGGCCAGGATGCGCCGGGCCAGCGGCAGCAGCGCCTCACCGGCGTCCGTCAGCGTGATGTTGCCCCGTGCCCGCAGGAACAGGTCCGCGCCCAACTCCCGCTCCAGCGCCTTGATCTGCTGCGACAGGGACGGCTGGGCGACATGCACCAGGTCGGCGGCCCGGGTGAAGTGCCGGGTCTCGGCGACCGCCACGAAGTACTGGAGCTGCTGGAACTGCACCCTGCCATCATAGGTGCCACCTATCGAAACGAGCCGGACCATGTCTTGGACCGATGGGGCCGTCCGGCCCTAGCGTCGTGGCCATGGCTCTGGCAACGCGGACGGACCGACGGCCGTCCATGGCACGCACCGTGTGGGACTCCACCGTCGGCAAGAAGACCGTGATGGCTGTCAGCGGGCTGATCATGCTGCTGTACCTGGTCGTCCACATGATCGGCAACCTGAAGATCTTCTTCGGGGCGGGCGAGTTCAACCACTACGCGCACTGGCTGCGCACCGTCGGTGAGCCGTTCATGCACTACGAGTGGACGCTCTGGCTCGTGCGGATCGTGCTGGTCCTCGCCGTCGTCGCCCACGCCACCTCGGCGTACCAGCTCAGCCGCCGCGACATCAGGGCGCGCCCCAGCAAGTACGTGCACAAGAAGCCGCGGGCCAGTTACGCCACCCGCACCATGCGCTGGGGCGGCGTCATCCTCGGCCTCTTCATCGTCTGGCACATCCTCGACCTGACGACCGGCACCGTGCACCCCGGCGGCTTCCAGCAGGGCCACCCGTACCAGAACGTCGTGGACACCTTCTCCACCTGGTACGGCAACGTCGTCTACATCGTGGCGATGCTCGCCCTCGGCCTGCACATCCGGCACGGCTTCTGGAGCGCCGCCCAGACCCTCGGCGTCGGCAGCCGCGCCCGCGACCGCGCCCTGAAGGCCACGGCCGACATCCTCGCGCTGCTGCTCACGGCCGGCTTCATCGCCGTACCCGTGGGCGTCATGACCGGAGTGGTGAGCTGACATGACCGCATACACGAACTACGTGACCGGCGACCCTCTCGTCGACGCCTTGGCACCTTCCGGCCCCGTCCACGAACGGTGGGATAAGCGCCGCTTCGAGGCCAAGCTGGTCAACCCCGCCAACCGCCGCAAGCACACCGTGATCGTCGTCGGCACCGGCCTGGCGGGCGGCTCCGCGGGCGCCACGCTCGCCGAACAGGGCTACCACGTCGTCCAGTTCTGCTACCAGGACTCCCCGCGCCGCGCCCACTCCATCGCCGCGCAGGGCGGCATCAACGCGGCGAAGAACTACCGCAACGACGGCGACTCGATCCACCGGCTGTTCTACGACACCGTCAAGGGCGGCGACTTCCGGGCCCGCGAGTCCAATGTGCACCGGCTCGCGCAGATCTCGGTGGAGATCATCGACCAGTGCGTCGCGCAGGGCGTGCCGTTCGCGCGGGAGTACGGCGGTCTGCTCGACACCCGCTCCTTCGGCGGCGTGCAGGTCTCCCGTACGTTCTACGCCCGCGGCCAGACGGGTCAGCAGCTGCTGCTCGGCGCCTACCAGGCGCTCAGCAGGCAGATCGCCGCGGGGAACATCGAGATGCACCCGCGCACCGAGATGCTCGACCTGATCGTCGTCGACGGACGGGCGCGCGGCATCGTGGCCCGGGACCTGATCACCGGGAAGATCGACACGTACTTCGCGGACGCCGTCGTCCTCGCCTCCGGCGGCTACGGCAACGTCTTCTACCTGTCGACGAACGCCATGAACTCCAACGCCACCGCCGTCTGGCGGGCGCACCGGCGCGGCGCGTACTTCGCCAACCCCTGCTTCACCCAGATCCACCCCACCTGCATCCCGCGCACCGGCGACCACCAGTCGAAACTGACGCTGATGAGCGAGTCGCTGCGCAACGACGGCCGGATCTGGGTGCCGAAGGCCAAGGGCGACACCCGCCCGGCGAACCAGATCCCCGAGGACGAGCGCGACTACTACCTGGAGCGTATCTACCCGTCCTTCGGCAACCTGGTCCCGCGCGACATCGCCTCCCGCGCCGCGAAGAACGTGTGCGACGAGGGCAGGGGAGTGGGCCCCGGCGGCCAGGGCGTGTACCTGGACTTCGCGGACGCCATCGAGCGGATGGGCCGGGCGGCCGTCGAGGCCAAGTACGGCAACCTCTTCGACATGTACCAGCGGATCACCGACGAGGATCCGTACGAGGTGCCGATGCGGATCTACCCGGCCGTGCACTACACGATGGGCGGCCTGTGGGTCGACTACGACCTGCAGACCACCGTCCCCGGCCTGTTCGCCATCGGCGAGGCCAACTTCTCCGACCACGGCGCCAACCGGCTCGGCGCGAGCGCGCTGATGCAGGGCCTGGCCGACGGCTACTTCGTTCTGCCGGCCACGATCAACGACTACCTCGCCCGCAACCCGCACCACGAGAAGGTCACCGACGAACACCCCGTCGTCCAGGAGGCGCTGGCCGAGACCCAGGACCGGCTCAACCTGCTGCTGGCGGTCGACGGCGACCGTACGCCGGACTCCTTCCACCGCGAACTCGGCGAACTGATGTGGGAGTTCTGCGGCATGGCCCGCACCGACTCCGGTCTGCGCAAGGCGCTGGAGCGCATCCCGCAGATCCGCGAGGAGTTCTGGCGGCGCATCAAGGTCCCCGGCTCCGGCGAGGAGTTCAACCAGTCGCTGGAGAAGGCCAACCGGGTCGTCGACTACCTGGAACTCGCCGAGCTCATGTGCCTCGACGCGCTGCACCGCGCCGAGTCCTGCGGCGGCCACTTCCGTGAGGAGTCGCAGACACCCGACGGCGAAGCGGCCCGCAGGGACGACGAGTTCGCCTACGCGGCGGCCTGGGAGTTCACCGACACGGGCACCGCACCCGTCCTGCACAAGGAAGACCTGGTCTTCGAGTACGTCCACCCCACCCAGCGGAGCTACGCATGAAGCTCACCCTGCGCGTCTGGCGGCAGCGCAACGCCGACGCCGAAGGCCACATGTCCACGTACGAGGTGGACGGCATCTCCAGCGACATGTCCTTCCTGGAGATGCTCGACACCCTCAACGAGGAGCTCATCCTCAAGGGCGAGGACCCGGTCGCCTTCGACCACGACTGCCGTGAGGGCATCTGCGGCGCCTGCTCGCTCGTCATCAACGGCGACGCGCACGGGCCCGAGCGCACGACGACCTGCCAGCTGCACATGCGGTCCTTCAAGGACGGCGACACGATCGACATCGAGCCGTGGCGGGCCTCCGCGTTCCCGGTGATCAAGGACCTGGTGGTGGACCGGTCGGCGTTCGACCGGATCATCCAGGCCGGCGGCTACATCACCGCGCCGACCGGATCCGCGCCGGAGGCCCACGCCACGCCCGTGCCGAAGCCCGACGCCGACCACGCCTTCGAGCACGCCGAGTGCATCGGCTGCGGCGCGTGCGTGGCGGCCTGCCCCAACGGGGCGGCGATGCTGTTCACCTCCGCCAAGATCAACCACCTGAACGTGCTGCCCCAGGGAGCGCCCGAACGCGAGACCCGGGTCCTGGACATGGTGGCCCGGATGGACGAGGAGGGCTTCGGCGGGTGCACGCTCACCGGTGAGTGCGCGACGGCCTGCCCCAAGGGCATCCCGCTCATGTCCATCACCGGCATGAACAAGGAGTGGCTGCGGGCCACGCGGAAGGTGAAGCGGTAGACACCGGCGCACCACAGACGTTCGCCGGCAGGTGCGGACGGGCGGGGCCGGGAGTGGTGCTCCCCGGCCCCGTCTCGCCTTCCCGCGCCCCACAGGTGAACGGCACCGGAGCAGCCGGCTGACCGCTCGGGCACCGGAAGGTGGACCGCCGGTACCGGTCCGTGCCGTTCAACATCCGCACATCACCTCTCCTGGCCCAGGTCACGCACACGCCAACCGGCATCGGAAGAACAGGGGCGGCACACCGCACCGCTCCCGCTGTGCTCCGCTCGCCGTCCCCGGCCCGTGACCAGGAGTAGCCATGACCGGCGTACTGACCGTCGACCGCCCCCCGCAGCCCACGGCACCCACCCGCTACACCGTCGCTCTCGCCCGCGACGAGGAGGACGTGCGCGCCGCCCAGCGGCTGCGGTACGACGTCTTCGCCGGCGAGATGGGGGCCCTGCTGTCCACCCCGCAGCCCGGCCACGACATCGACGCCTTCGACGCGTACTGCGACCACCTCCTCGTCCGCGAGGAGCTCTCCGGGCAGGTCGTCGGCACCTACCGGCTGCTCCCGCCCGAACGCGCCGCGGTAGCGGGCCGGCTGTACTCGGAGGGCGAGTTCGACCTCACCCGCGTCGACGCCCTGCGCCCGGACCTGGTCGAGGTCGGCCGCTCCTGCGTCCACCCCGACCACCGCGACGGCGCGGTCATCGGCCTCATCTGGGCCGGCATCGCCCGCTACATGACCGACCGCGGCCACGAGTGGCTGGCCGGCTGCTGCTCGATCCCGCTCACCGACGGCGGCACCCTCGCCGCCGCCACCTGGGACCGGGTACGGGACAGGCACCTGGCCCCCGAGGAGTACCGCGTACGACCGCTGCGCCCCTGGCGGCCCACCGTCCCCGCCCCGGCCGCCCGCCATGAACTGCCCGCCCTCCTGCGCGGTTACCTCCGCCTCGGCGCCTGGGTCGGCGGCGCGCCCGCGCACGACCCGGAGTTCGGGGTCGCCGACCTGTACGTGCTGCTGTCGATGCGCCGGGTCAACCCGCGCTATCTGCGGCACTTCCTCTCCCTCGTCCCCGCATGACGGACATGGCGGCGACCCTGTCCGAGTCGGAGGGGGCCGGTGCCGGCACCCTCTGGCGGCCCACCGCCCCCTGCACCCCGCGGGGGTGCGTGACGGCGACGGGACGAGCCGCGGCCCTGCCCCTGGCCGTCCTGCGGGTCGCGGCGGTCGTCTCGCTGCTGACCGCCGCAATCGCGGTCAGCCACCTCTGCCGGGGGCCCGCGCACCGGCGGGGCAGGGTCCCCGCGGCGCTGGTCCGGCGCTGGTGCCGCTGGGTCGTGCGCGCCGCCGGGGTCCGGGTGCGCATCGACGGCGGCGCCGCTCCCGACGGCGGGCTGCTGCTCGTCGCCAACCACATCTCCTGGCTGGACATCCCGCTGCTCGCCGCCGTACGCCCCGCCCGGATGCTCGCCAAGTCGGAGATCCGCCGATGGCCCGTGGCGGGCCGGCTGACCGCCCGCAGCGGCGCCCTGTTCATCGACCGGGACCGGATCCGCGCCCTGCCCGACACGGTGGCCCGGATCGCCGGCGCCCTGCGGGCGGGGGACGCGGTCACCGTCTTCCCCGAGGGCAGCACCTGGTGCGGGCGTGCCCAGGGCCCGTTCCGCCGGGCCGCCTTCCAGGCCGCGCTCGACGCCGGTGTTCCCGTGCAGCCGGTGCGTCTGCGCTACCGGGTCGCCGGGGGCCCGCCCAGCACGGCCCCCGCCTTCGTCGGCGAGGACTCGCTGCTGAGGTCGGTATGGCGGGTGGTGACGACACGGGGGCTGGTGGCCGAGGTGGAGGTGCGGGCCGCGATCCCGGCGGGCAGCCGCCCCGATCGCCGCACCCTGGCCCGGGCGGCCGAGGCGTCCGTCCTGCCGCGGGTGCGGCGGCTCCAGGTCCGCGGCCCGCGGCACCCCGGGCCCGTTCCGGCGGACCGGTGCGGCCACGGGGCCGAGCGGCTCCAGGTGGGCTGTTCAGGGACGTCGGTGACGGGCGGCACGCCTTGAGCGGTCCTCGACCGGGACGGGGGCCTTCGTCCGGCGCGCCGAGGGCACGCACCGGACACCGCAGGCACCGCACGCGACTTGCGCAACACCCCCTGGCCGGCCCCGCCCCGCGAGGCCGTCACGGCATGACCCGGGCGAGATACGGGGCCGTGGCGCCGTCCCCCGCCCGCGCCACCTGAGCGGGCGGACCGGCGGCCACGATCCGTCCGCCCGCGTCCCCGCCGCCCGGACCGAGGTCGATCACCCAGTCCGCGCCCGCGACGACCGACATGTCGTGCTCGACCACGACGACGGTGTGCCCGGCGTCGACCAGGCCGTGCAACTGGCGCATCAGCACCTCGACATCGGCGGGGTGGAGGCCGGTCGTCGGCTCGTCGAGGAGGTAGAGGGTGTGGCCGCGCCGGGCCCGCTGCAACTCGCTCGCCAGCTTGATGCGCTGGGCCTCGCCGCCCGACAGTTCGGTGGCCGGCTGGCCCAGCCGGAGGTAGCCGAGTCCCACGTCGAGCAGTGCGGCCAGGCTGCGGGAGGCGGCCGGGGTGTCCGAGAAGAAGGCCGCGGCCTCCTCGACGGTGAGGTCCAGCACCTGCGCGACGGTGCGCCCCCGATAGGTCACCTGGAGCGTCTCGGGGTTGTAGCGGGCCCCGCCGCAGTCCGGGCACGGCGCGTAGGTGCTCGGCAGGAACAGCAGCTCGACGCTGACGAACCCCTCGCCCTGGCAGGTCTCGCAGCGCCCTCCCGCGACGTTGAAGGAGAAGCGCCCGACACCGTAGCCGCGCTCCCGCGCGTCGTCGGTGGCCGCGAACACCTTGCGTACGACGTCGAAGAGGCCGGTGTAGGTGGCGAGGTTGGAGCGCGGAGTACGGCCGATCGGCCTCTGGTCGACCGAGACCAGCCGGCCCACGCCCGCCGACTCCTCGGTGATCTCGCCGATGAGCGTCGACTTGCCCGAACCGGACACCCCGGTCACGGCCGTGAACACCCCGAGCGGGAACTCGGCGCTCACCCCGCGCAGGTTGTGCCGGGTGACCGGGCCGACCGTCACCTGGCCGCGCGGGGCGCGCACCCGGCGTACGGCGGCGGGGGAGCGGTCGAACAGGAAGCGTGCCGTCGCCGACTCGGTGACGGCGGCCAGCTCCGCCACCGGACCGCTGTGCAGCACCTGCCCGCCGTGCTCACCCGCGCGCGGCCCGACATCGACCAGCCAGTCGGCGCCGCGCACCACGTCGAGATGGTGTTCCACCACGAACACCGTGTTCCCGGCCGCCTTCAGCCGCTCCAGCACGCCCAGCAACGCCTCCGTGTCCGCCGGGTGCAGTCCCGCGGACGGCTCGTCGAGGACGTACACGACACCGAACAGACCGGACCTCAGCTGGGTCGCCAGCCGCAGCCGCTGCAGTTCGCCCGCCGAGAGCGTGGGGGTGGCGCGATCGAGGCTGAGGTAGCCGAGGCCGAGCTCCACGACGGGCGCGATACGGGAGGTGAGGTCCTCGGTGAGGACACGAGCGGTCCGCGAGGCGCCGCCCTCCAGGACGCCCGCCAGCTCCTTCAGCGGCAGCGCCGCCAGCTCGGCGATCGTGCGGCCGGCGAAGGTCACCGCCAGCGCCTCGGGTCGCAGCCTGCTGCCGTCGCACGCCGGGCAGGGCGCCGAGGTGAGGAACCGCTCCGCCTTGGCCCGCAGCGTCGGGCTCCTGGAGTCGGAGAACGTCTTCATGACATAGCGCCGGGCACTCATGTACGTGCCCTGGTACGGCCGTTGGATGCGGTCGGCGTCCCGCACCGGATGGACGGTCACCACCGGCTGCTCGTCGGTGAACAGGATCCACTGCCGCTGCTCGGCCGGCAGCTCGCGCCAGGGCCGGTCGACGTCGTGGCCGAGCGTGTCGAGGATGTCGCGCAGGTTCTTGCCCTGCCAGGCCCCGGGCCACGCGGCGATCGCGCCCTCCCGGATCGACAGCGACGGATCCGGGACCAGCAACTCCTCGGTCGTACGGTGCACTTGGCCCAGCCCGTGGCACCGGGGGCACGCCCCGGCCGCCGTGTTGGGTGAGAAGGCGTCCGAGGCGAGCCGCTCGGCGCCGGGCGGGTAGGTGCCGGCGCGGGAGAACAGCATCCGCAGGGAGTTGGAGAGGTTGGTGACCGTGCCGACCGAGGAGCGGGAGGTGGGCGCCGAGCGGCGCTGCTGCAGGGACACGGCGGGTGGCAGCCCGGTGATCTCGCCGACCTTCGGCGCTCCCACCTGGTGGATCAGCCTGCGGGCGTACGGGGCGACCGACTCGAAGTAGCGGCGCTGGGCCTCGGCGTAGATCGTGCCGAAGGCGAGCGACGACTTCCCGGACCCGGAGACCCCGGTGAAGACGGCCAGGACGTCCCGCGGGATGTCGACGTCCACGCCCTTGAGGTTGTGCTCACGGGCGCCGCGGACGCGGACGAACGGGTCGTGCGGGGAATGCATGGGGTGGATGCTCCGGGACGGTCGGGTGAGAGGTGTGGGCAAACCCCGCGATCCTATGCGAACCAGGCGTACGCCCGTGCGAGCCACCTGATGTTCACGACGCCGTCGGCTCACCCACACCGACCGCCCGTAGCGTCACGCCAGTCTCTCTTCCTACCGAGGAGTATCGTGAGCGCTTCAGCTCTGAGCACTCTCACCGCCGTGCTGCTGATGGTCACGGGTGCCGCCGCCCCGCAGCCGGTCTCCGTCTCCGCACGCGTGGAGACGCCCGCCGTGTACGACGATGAGGCGGGCGGCAACGCCGACGCCGACGACCCGGCCGTCTGGGTCGACCCGCGAGACCCCGGGCGCAGCCTCGTGATCGGCACCCTGAAGGAGGCCGGCCTCGACGTCCACGGCCTCGACGGCAGGAGGCTGCAGCACATCGCCGCGCCCCCCGCGCCGGGTGAGGACGCCGCACCGGGCCGCTTCAACAACGTCGACGTCGTCTACGGTTTCGAACTGGGCGGCAGGAAGACCGACGTGGCCCTGGTCAGCGACCGCGGCCGGGACCGGGTGAGGGCCTACGCCATCGATCCGGCCGCCGTCGCGGCGGGCAGGCCCCCGCTGAGGGACGTGACCGCACCCGACGCCCCGCCGGTCTTCTCCGCCGACGAGGCCGAGGTCGACGATCAGCGCACCGCCTACGGACTGGCCGCCTTCAGCGCTGACGACCACGCGTACGCCGTGGTCAGCCGCCGCTCGGAGACCCGCCTGCGGCTGCTCCGGCTGGAGGACCGGGGCGGGCGCGTCGGCTACCGCACCGAGGACACCCTCGACCTGCCCGCCTCCTTCACGCTGCCGAACGGGGCGAACTGGACGCCGTGCGCCGACCCCGGCGACCGCCCGCAGGTCGAGGGCATGGTCGTGGACCAGGAGGAACACGTCCTGTACGCGGCGCAGGAGGACGTCGGGCTGTGGCGCGTCGACCTCGACGACGAGGAGTTCGACCGGCCGGAGCTGATCGACCGGGTGCGCGAGTACGGCACGCCGTGGACGTACGACGCGGAGCAAGAGGAGTGCGTCCTGGACACCGCTAACGACCCGGGATTCGGCGGTGAGCACCTGAGCGCCGACGCCGAGGGCACGACGATCTACCACGCCGCCGACGGCAGGGGCTATCTCCTCGCCTCCAGCCAGGGCGACAACAGTTTCGCCGTGTACGAGCGCGAGGGCGGCAACGCCTACCTCGGCTCCTTCGTCGTCACCGACGGCCCCGCCACCGACGGTGTGCAGCACTCCGACGGGACGGCCGTGATCAATGTGCCGCTGGGCCGGTCCTTCCCCAAGGGGCTGCTCGTCGCCCACGACGGCGAGGCGACGCCGGCGGACGGCGACCGTGAAGGCACCGGCTTCAAGTTCATCCGCTGGGAGGCGGTGGCGACCGCGTTCCCGAAGCCGCTGACCGTCGACACCGGTTCGTTCGACCCGCGCGACACCGACTGACCGCCGGCCGGCGCCTCGCCCTGATCAGGAGGTGACGATCCGGGCGAGGCGCCGGCAGGAGTCCGCCGACGCCGCACACCGAAAGGTTCGTTCCGGGGCGGGGAGCTCTTGAGCATGTCCTACTCCCGCGGCGATCAATGGACCTTCCTGACCAGCCACGCCCGCGTCCTGCTGCAGATGGCCCGTGACGCCGACACGCGCCTGCGCCACCCCGCCGAGGCCGGCCATCCCGTGGGCGACCTCCTCGGGGCGTTCCTCCACCGCGAGGAAAGCCCCGACCCGACCGGGCCGGAGTCGTCCCCCACCTGATGCCCGGGCCGCCGTGCTGATCTCGACGGGACGAGGCAGCGCCCGCCCGGCAGGCGTGGGCGTCCTCACCTCGGTCAGCATCGGAGCGGGAGGCATCGCCGGCGCAGGGGCTTCGTGCCTCACTCACGGCGCAGTACGACCTTGAGCGCGCCGGACTGCGTGCCGTGGGAGAACACCCCGTAGGCGTCCTCCACCCGATCGAGGCCGAATGTGTGGGTGACCAGCTGTGAGACGTGCAGGCGTCCGAACCTCACCAGCTCCATCAGCCACGGTATGGAGTACGTGTCCACCTGGCCGGTGCTGATCGTCACGTTCTTGCGCCACAGGGATTCGAGATGCAATGTGACCGGTTTGCCGTGGGTGCCGATGTTGGCGATGTGCCCTCCCGCGCGGACGGCGCGGGTGCACAGCACGAAGCCCTCCGGCTCACCCGATGCCTCGATGACCACGTCGGCACCCGGCCCCTCGGACAGCTCGGCGATCATCGTCCCCGGTAGTTCGGCGGCATCGGCCCCCACGCGAGCGGCGGCTTCCAGGCGGGCGGAAGACAGGTCCACCACGATGATCCGGCGGGGCGAGCAGAGCCGCGCGACGGCCACGCAGGCGAGACCGACGGGACCCGCGCCCACCACGACGACGGTGTCTCCCGGCCCCACCTCTCCGTTGCGCACGCCGACTTCATAGGCGGTGGGGAGGACTTCGGCCAGCAGGACCGCGTCGTCGAGCGGGAGGGCGGAGGGCCGTCGGTGGGTGGAGTGGTCGGCGAAGGGAACCCGTACGAACTCCGCCTGGGTCCCGTTGACCAGATTCCCCAGGACCCATCCACCGCCCCCGCTGCACTGTCCGCGCAGGGTGTCACGGCACGCCGGACAGCGGCCGCAGGCCGAGACGGACGACACGATCACCTGGTCGCCGGCGCGCAGGTCGTGGACGTCGCCGCCGGTCTCCATGACTTCGCCCACGGCCTCATGACCGAGGACCGTCCCCGGCTTCACCTCGGGCAGGTCCCCGCGAAGGATGTGCAGATCGGTGCCGCAGACGGCCGTGGCCTCGATGCGCACGACGGCGTCGGCAGGGTCCTCGATCACAGGATCCGGGACGCTGTCCCAGGAGATCTGTCCGGGACCGTGGTAGACGAGAGCACGCATGGGCATCCACTCCCTGGCCGACTCGGCCGGCTCCCTCCACCGTCGCTCTGCGAGGACGCCCGGGCAACCGGGACCATCGGACCCGCCGACTCCGCAGGATCGTCGGACTCCTGCGGCCGGGAAGTGCGGCTGCGTCGCCCGGTGTTCAGGGCCGGACGGGCAGGGATGCCGCTGCGCCGACCAGGGAGAGCCAGCCGGTCAGACCGGCGGGGTCGGCGGCCCCGCAGCGGAAGCCGACATGCCCGTCCGGCCGGACGGCAACCCATGGTGGCCTCCTCACGACGAGCCGTGACGGCGAGGACGCCGGGTTCTGCCGTGCCTGCCATGCCGGGGCCCGTACCACCCACCATGCGGCGATGCGCCCTGCCCCGCGAGACGAGGTGACGCGGCCGGCAACAGGGGGCGCGAACCCCAGCGGTGCACACCCCTTCGTTCGGCTCGACCGCGACGGCCTCGGGCCATGGCGGCGTGTACAGGCCGTCGCCGTAGCCGGCCGCCGCGGATTGCTCAGCCGGGATGCCGGCCAGCTCCGTACGGAGGCGGTCGCTGCTGAGCGGCGTGAGCCCCAGCCGGTCGGTCAGTGCTCCGGACAGGGTGGACTTCCCGCTGCCGGGCAGTGCGCCGGCACGGGTCAGGGCGACGGGCGGAGGTGCGCAGGTGGTGCAGTGACGTCGCGATCAGTCGTCGTGACGCCGTCTCCGGTGAGCCGTCCAGGCCCACGGTGACGACTGGTTGCATGGCAGCGGCCTCCGTGTCGTACGAAGCTGGAGATGACGGTGAACGAGTCCGACGGTGTGGACGCTCCGGACGTGGTCGGCATGCCGGGCACGACGGGTCCTCTCGTTCGAGGAGCGCCCCGATCCCCTCCGCGGCGCATGTGGACGGGACGGGACCGGAGATGCGGCATCCGGCCGAAAGGAGATCGGGCGGTGACGATTCCCCTGGTGGTCGGCATCGACGGCTCCGAGGCGAGCCTGGAGGCGGTGGACTGGGCCGCCGACGAAGCCGTCCGGCATGGTGTGCCGCTCCGTCTCCTGCACGCGGCGGCGCAAGACCACGAAGCGTCCGAACTGATCGATGCCGCCTCGGAACGCGTCATAAAGCGCGCTCCCGGCGTGCAGCTGTCGAGCGAAGTGCTGCATGAGGACGCGACCGCCGCCCTGGTCG
This sequence comes from Streptomyces sp. NPDC001920, assembly GCF_053594495.1. NCBI lineage: Bacteria > Bacillati > Actinomycetota > Actinomycetes > Kitasatosporales > Streptomycetaceae > Streptomyces > Streptomyces sp. NPDC001920. The sequence continues at coordinate 356,083 of NZ_JBSFEP010000004.1, read as the reverse complement.
ACGAGGGGCGTAACGCCTTTGCGCTGGTGGTGGGATCGAGGGGGCTCGGTGGCCTGGCCGGAATGCTTCTGGGATCGGTCAGCCTCGCCGTGGCGGCGCGAGCGGACTGCCCGGTCGTCGTGGTGCGTGGCTCGGCAGAGCACCGGGACGCCCGGTTCGGGAGCGTCGTGGTCGGGGTCGAGGAGGGAGAGGGCAGCGGTACGGCAGTGCCGTTCGCGTTCCGTGAGGCACATGCACGGCACTGCCGACTGGTGGCGGTGCACGCCTGGAGCGCACCGTTCGGTGCCTTCGGCACAGCACAGGTTTCGTCTTCGTACGCTCCCGAGGACCACCGGCGCCCGCCGGCGCAGGTGCTGGACGACGCCCTGCGGGACGCGTCGGAGCAGTACGGCGCCCCGGTGAGCCGACGGGTGATCGAGGGACCGGCACGCCAGGCCCTGCTGGAGGCGGCCTCCGAGGCGGACCTGCTGGTAGTCGGCGCCCGCAGACGAAAGGGGCACCTGGGCCTGCAACTGGGACTGATCAACCATGCGGTACTGCATCACGCGCCATGTCCGATCGCGGTCGTGCCCCGGATATGACCCCGGACATGAGCAGACCGGCGCAGACGCACCACGGTCCGCCCCCGCAGGGCCGGAAGTCGTCCCCGCGGGGACTTTCGGCCCTGTGACCGCGGTCCGGTGCCGTCCCACGGTGGGAGTGGTGGAGGTACGGGCCGGCGATCTGCTGGAGGCCGAGTCATGAGTGCACAGGATTCGCCGCACGCGTCCGGTCCGCCTCCGCCGCGCCGCCGGCGGGCATCGAAGGGGACGAACCCCCTGCGACGTACGTCCGACCGGTTCGAGTCCTGGTTCCGCCGCTTCCTGATGCTGGCCCTCGTCCTCGGCGTGCCGGTCGCCGCGCTCAGCGCGGGGCTGACGGCGTACGAGTCGTCGATGCGTACGGTGCGAGCCCAGTCGGCGGAACGGGAGGAGGTCGCGGCCCGACTCGTGTCGACCGCCAAGGGCGTCACCACGGATGGGAAGCAACGGGCGCAGGTGCGCTGGACCGATGGCGACGGCACGGTGCGGACGGGAACGACCCTCGTCACGGCGCACACCCCGCAGGGCGCCACCGTGCGGGTGTGGACGGACCGCGACGGCGGCCTCACCGGTCCGCCGATGAGCGGGATCAGCGCGACGACCAATGGCTGGTTCGTGGGCGGTGTGGCCGCGATCGGCGTGGGCGCCGGGTTCTACGCGGCGCGCGCAGGCATGCGCCGTTCGCTGGACCGCAGACGGTACGCGCAGTGGGACGCCGAGTGGGACTGGGTCGAGCCCCTGTGGTCCGCGCGCTTCCGCCGGTGACGGGCAGGAACCCCGGCCGGGAGACGAGGAGGCGATGTCGATGTCCGACGCGACGAGCACCGACCTGTACGAAGTGACCATGGCCATGTCCTACCTCCGGGAGGGCATGACCGGGCCCGGCCACGTGCAGCCTCTTCGTCGGCGGGCAGCGCACCGGAACCAGGCCGTCCTCGGTCCCCTGACGAACGTGTCCGGACCTCATGGGTCCGTAATCGAGCTGAGGAGGAAAGCGATGCCGCACACGGCGGAGTGGAAGGTTCGACTCCACCTCTTCGAGGAGGGCGACGGAACAACGAAGGCACAGGTGCTGCTGGACACCGGCACCACGGCGCTCACCGGCCACGGGACCGCGCATTGCCACCCGGCGGACGCCGACGTGCCCTTGATCGGCGACGAACTGGCTGCGGGCCGAGCCATGAAGGATCTCGCCCAGCAGCTGCTGAACATCGCCGAGCGCGACATCGAGGGCATGGGCGCGCCCCGGCCCAGTACCCGTCAGGTCGCCGGATGGCCCATGTGACCGACGGTTGGCGCAGCAAGTCGAGGAGGATCAGCGATGACACATCCCGTACGACCCAGCAGAGGTGGACTCTCGGCAGCCCTGCATGAGCTGGACGATCTCCGTGCCCGGATGGACCAGCTCATGCACGCTGTCTTTCCTGTGGGCGGTTACCCCGAGTTCGGCACGGCCGAGCCGTGGGCGCCGCCGGCCGACGTCGTGGACACCGAGGACGCCTACCTGGTGGAACTGGAGCTTCCCGGCGTGGGTAAGGACCAGATCACCGTGGAGGTCGCCGCGGGCGAGCTCGACATCCACGGCGAGATCAAGGAGAAGGAACAAACCGGGGTGGTCCGCAGGCACACCCGCCGCATGGGGCAGTTCGACTACCGCACGACTCTGCCGCCGAACGCCGACACCGAGCACATCAGCGCGGACCTGACGAGTGGAGTCCTCAGGGTGCGGGTGCCGAAAACCGAGACGGGCAAGGCTCGGCGCATCGAGATCACCGGCTGACCGGGGTGAGGAGGTCCGGGGTCGCGTGCCGGTTCGGCAGGCCGGTGCCCGTTCCCTCCGCGCGAGGCCGGCGGCCTCGCGCGGTCACGGTCCCGTGTGGCTTCCAGCCGTCGCTTCCGACGGCCCCTCAGGTGGCGGTGGTGGGGGATCGCCGGGCGTCATGGGATCGCCGGGCGTCGTCGGTCCGGTGTGCGAGATGCTCGGAGGCCGAGACCAAGCCGTCGACGCTCCGGCAGAGCCGCTCGATGACGGGGACCACACTTCCGTACCCGACCGAGACCGTCTCCAGGCGTGGCACAGGGGCCCTGCCCGGCGGGTCGGCTGGTCGGGCGCTTGCGCAGCAGTCTTGAACGGCCGGTCAGGCCGCGCCGTGACGACCTCTCGGGTCATGAGGTCCGCGACCGTTCGGTGGTGCATGTCGCCCGTCCGCTCCGGGTTGTGACCCCCCGTCCGGGATGTGACCGATTGACATCCGGTCGGCTCGGCCCGCCCCCGCGGATACGGGCCGGTCGGCCCATGCGGCCGCGTGTCGCGAGTGGCACGGTGGATACAGCACCATTCTGAGGAGAGGCGGCGACCATGCGAGCTCACCTCGGCGACCAGCTCGTCGTAGAAAACCCCGCCGGCGTCGGCAGGCGCGACGGCGAGATCGTCGGACTCCACCACGAGGACGGAACGCCTCCCTACGACGTGCGCTGGTCGGACACGGATGAGGTGACGCTCATGTTCCCCGGGCCCGACGCGCACATCCGGCATGTGGAGCACGGGCAGCCGGGGACCACGCGCACGTCATCTCGGACGGACACCGGTGAGGCGGAGGCCAGGGCCGCTTTTGCTCCACCGACCGGGACAGCCGGCCCGGGCGACATCGGTCGGCGCGTGGCCCTCGAACGCCGCAGGCGCGGGCTCAGCCGCGAGGAGACGGCCCGCCGCGCCCACATCTCGCCGGGCTACCTGGCGTACCTGGAGGAACAGCCGGCCGACCCGACCATGGCGACTCTCCTCAGCCTGGCCGCCGTACTGGGCACCACCGCCACCGCCCTGCGCGGAGCAGGCGTCGACCTGCCATCCGGTCAGGGTCATGCACTGCTGCATCCGCAGCTGCGGGAGCTCGGCCCGGAGGAATGCCGCCGCCTGCTGTCCACGCACGGCGTGGGGCGCATCGCCGTGTCCACGCCGGACGGCCGCCCGGCGATCGTCCCGGTCAACTACGACGTCGTGGATGACGCGATCGCCTTCCGGACCGCGCCCGACTCCGTGCCCGCGGCGGCTGTCGGAACGGAGGTCGCCTTCGAGGTCGACCACGTGGATGATGCGATGGGCCAGGGCTGGAGTGTGCTCGCGGTCGGCCCCGCGAACGTCGTCACGGAGCCCGACGCCGTACGTGGGCTCGCCCGGCGCGCACACGCCGAGCCATGGGCGGGCGGTGCACGCGAGATGTGGGTGTCGATCCGGCCCACGCGACTCACGGGCCGGCGTATCACTCCGGCCGATCAGTAGCCGCCCACGGGCCGCCGAGGGCCCCGCCCAGCGGGCCGCCGGCTCGCGACGGGAGGCGCAGCCGCACGTTCGAGATCCGCGCCGACTTCCGGCACGTCATCCAGCCCTGACCCGCCGGAGCGACCGAAGCCGGCCGGCGGTCGGCCGCGCACACGGTCACGGAGTCGTCCCGGTCCCGTCCCGACCGGCTGACTCGCCGGCGAGTTGTGGCTCGACGTCCACGACGCCTTCCACGGCCCGCACGAGGCGCACGGCGACGGAGATGAGCGAGGTGTCGTGGATGTGCCCGCGGAGCGTGACGACTCCCTCGTGCACGCTCACGTGGATGGCGTGGCTGAAGGCCGGGAAGAGGTAGGACACCACGGTACGGCGGACCTCCTCCTCGATCTCCTCGTCCGGCCGCAGGAAGACCTTCAGCAGATCGGCGCGGCTGACGATGCCCTGGAGCATGCCGATGCCATCGACCACGGGCAGCCGCTTGACATGCCGGACGGCCATGATCCTGGCCGCCTGTGCCAGGGTGGCGTCGGCGTGGACCGTGATCGCGGGGGTGCTCATGAGCTCCTGCGCCGTCACCGCCCCGGCCTTGACGACGTCGGACAGGCGCCGACGTTGTTCGAACAGGCTCGGGTCGCTGTCGCGGAACTCCTCCTTGGGCAGCAGGTCGGCCTCGGAGACGACGCCGATGACACGCCCTTCTCCCTCCAGGACCGGCATGGCACTGACCTTCCACCGCTCCATGGTCCGGACGATCTCCTTGAAGGGCGCGTCACGTCCGACGGCCACGACCGTCCGGGTCATCACATCGCCGACGATGTGCGGGGTCTCAGGCACGCGATCCTCCTCGTCTCGCCTCGTCAGGGCACCTCGCCGGCACCCTGGGGGCGCACAGGTCGAGCAGCCGCACCCGGGCGGACCTGAGTCGCTCCACGATCACGCCTGCGACGCAGGTGAGCAGCACATGATCGGGTTCCGGACGGTGCCGGCACAGCTCACGGACCGCGGCGGCGTCGAACTCGCAGACACGTACCGGGTCGTCGGCGGCCTGCGCGCCGAGCTGCCACCCGGTTCTCGCGCCGGCCGCATGACTCCACGATCGTCGCAAATCAGCGCAGCGCAACCCGGGCCGAGGGCCTCCGCCGGAGCCCATCCATGTGTCGCGACGGAAGCCGTGCGGTGCGACGGTATTGACAAGGGCTTCCCGCAGTGGCCGGGCATGAAGGTGGTGGTGACCGTGGAGCTCCCGCTGGTGGTGGGTGTGGACGGATCGGACTCCAGCCTGGAGGCCGTTGACTGGGCGGTGGACGAGGCGGCACGCCTCGGGCTGTCCCTACGGCTCCTCTACGCCTCTTTGTGGGAGCGGTACGAGGGAGGCCGCCCGTCCTTCAGTACCGACCGTCCGGCCGAAGCGGTCATGGCTCAGCACATCGCCGCGTCCTGCGCGGAACGCGCCCGGCTGCGCAACCCGGAGGTGAAGGTCTCCAGCGACGTAGTGCCCGACGACGCCGTGTCCGCTCTCCTGCACGCGGCTCATGAATCCTTCGCCCTGGTCACGGGCTCCCGCGGCCGCGGTGAGATCGCCGGGGTCCTGCTGGGTTCGGTCAGCCTCGCGGTGGCCGCCCGTGCCGTGTGCCCGGTGATCGTGGTTCGCGGTGCGGAGCGGAACCGGCAGGGCTCGCTCGGCCGGGTGGTGGTCGGCGTCGGCGACTCCACGGAGGGCGCGGCGGCCGTCCGGTTCGCCTTGCGCGAGGCCGAGGCGCGCGGTTGCGGTCTGCACGCCGTACGGGCCTGGCGCCGCCCCGCCCACGAACACGCGGACCATCCCTTGATCGCGGATGACGCCGCCGGTTCCCATGAGGAGCGCGCCTCCGCTCTCCTCACCGACGCGCTGCGCGACGCCCTACGCAATCACCCGCAGGTGGACGTGCACCGTCAGGCCGTCGAAGGCCCCGCCCACCAGGTCCTCCTGGACGCCGCGGCGGAGGCTGACCTGGTGGTCGTGGGTGCGCGCAGGCGCCACGGCCATGTCGGTCTGCAATTCGGCAGGGTCGCCCACGCCTTGCTGCATCACGCCCGGTGCCCGGTGGCCGTCGTCCCGCAACGGGCCTGACCCGACACGCGTCTGATGGTCCTTCACATCGCGCAGGGGGAAGAGGAGAGGGCGGCGGATGTCGGAGTGGACCTGGGAGTACGAGGGCTACGACCCGGCCGGCGAGCGGCTGCGCGAGTCGTTGTGCACGCTCGGCAACGGGTACTTCGCCACCCGTGGTGCCGTGCCCGAGAGCAGGGCGGGCCTGGTGCACTGCCCGGCCACCTACGCGGCCGGCGTCTACAACCGTCTGGAGTCCGGCGTGGCGGGGCGGCGGGTGGTGAACGAGGACCTGGTGAACCTCCCCAACTGGCTGCTTCTGCGGGTCCGTCTCCGCTTCGCCGACGGATCGACGAGCCCGTGGTTCTCTCCCGACAGATGGCAGCCGCTCGACCACCGGCACAGCCTGGATCTGCGCCGGGCCACGCTGACACGGACGTTCCGGTTCCGGGACGACGAGGCAGGCGTGCTCAGTGTGGAACAGGTACGGCTGGTCCACATGGCGGATCCGCACCTGGCCGCGCTGCGGACCGTTGTCACAGCCGAGGAGTGGTCCGGAGAGCTGGAGGTGGAGTCCGTCCTCGACGGCGATGTGATCAACAGCAACGTGCACCGATACAGGTCCCTCAACCGTCACCACCTGGTCCGTGTACGCACCGGCGCGTCCGCGGCCGACGTGACGTGGCTGAGCTGCCGCACCAGCACCTCCGACATCGGCATCGGGATGGCGGCCCGTACGGTCGCCGTCGGCCGGCCCCCCACGTCCTCGGAGCTGCGGGCTTCTCGCCGCCGTGCCGTACACCGGCTGGTGGTACCGGTCGCTCCAGGCCGCCCCGCCGTCGTGGACAAGACGGTCGCCCTGCACACCTCCCGTGATCTGGCGATCAGTGACCCGCTCGGCGCGGCGCTCGACCGGGTGGCCACGGCTGCGGACTTCCCGGCGCTCGTGAACTCCCATGAAGCGGCCTGGGCACGGTTGTGGCGGGGCGCGGACATCCAGGTGCCCGGGGAGGCGGGCCGTGTCCTGCGCCTGCATCTGTTCCACGTGCTGCAGACACTGTCGCCGCACACCGCGGACCTGGACGTGGGCGTGCCGGCCCGTGGGCTGCACGGCGAGGCGTACCGGGGCCATGTCTTCTGGGACGAGCTGTTCGTACTGCCGTACCTGAATCTGCACTTCCCGGAGGTCTCCCGGGCCCTGCTCGACTACCGTCACCGGCGCCTGCCCCAGGCATGCCGCGCTGCCCGCACGGCGGGCCGGGCGGGGGCGATGTACCCGTGGCAGTCCGGCAGCGACGGCCGTGAGGAGACCCAGCGACTGCACCTCAACCCCCGTTCGGGCCGGTGGCTGCCGGACCACTCCAGGCTCCAGCACCACGTCGGCTCGGCGATCGCCTACAACGTGTGGCAGTACTGCGAGGCGAGCGGCGACACCGAGTACCTGCACACCAAGGGCGCGGAGATGCTGCTGCAGATCGCCCGCTTCTGGGCGGAGAGCGCGCAGTTCGCCCCGGGCCTCGGCCGGTACCGCATCCGTGGCGTGGTCGGCCCGGACGAGTACCACGACAGCTACCCCGACGCCGCCCGGCCGGGCCTGGACGACAACGCGTACACCAACGTCACCGCCGTCTGGGTGCTCAGCCGTGCCCTGGACCTGGTGCGGCGCCTCCCGGCCTGGCGCCGACAGGAGCTGTTCGAACGCATCGAGCTGGACAGCGGCGAACTCCCGCGGTGGGAGGAGGTCTCCCGGCGGCTGCGGGTGCCGTTCCATCAGGGCGTCATCAGCCAGTTCGACGGCTACGGCGACCTCCCCGAGCTGGACTGGGACGCCTACCGCACCCGCTACGACAGCATCCGGCGGCTGGACCGCATCCTCGAGGCGGAGGGCGACTCCGTGAACCGCTACCAAGCCTCCAAACAGGCCGACGTCCTGATGCTCGGCTACCTCTTCTCGCCCGCCGAGCTGCGGGCTCTGTTCCGCCGTCTCGGGTACGACGTGGACGACGAGGTCTGGCGCCGGACCGTCGACTACTACCTGCGACGCACCAGCCACGGCTCCACCCTCAGCGGACTCGTCCACGGCCTCGTCCTCGCCCGGGCCAGACGAGCCGAGGCGTGGAGTTACGTCCAGGAGGCCCTGGAGGCGGACATCGCCGACATCCAGGGCGGCACGACCGGCGAAGGCATCCATCTCGGCGCCATGGCCGGGACCTTGGACCTGGTGCAACGCGGCCTGACGGGACTGGGGACGCGTGAGGACGCGCTCTTCCTGGACCCGGTGCCCCTACCCGCGCTGTCGGAGTACGGGTTCTCCATGCGCTACCGCGGCCATTGGGGTGTCGGTATGCGGCGCCGCAGCGGCCAGCTGGAGATCCGGGTGCCCGACTCGGAGGAGTCACCGATCCGCGTGGTGCTGGCCGACCGGGCCGTGACCGTGGCGCCCGGGGAGACCTGCACGCTCGTGCTGCCGGAGAGTTGATACGCGCAGATGCGCGTGCCGGGCTCGGCCTCTGCGGCAGGACCACCCAGCGGGCCATAGGCTCGAAAGCGGGTTCCGCTTCAGGTGACAGCGTCGTGGGAGAAGTGGATGAAGTGGCTGGTCTCGCTGCTCGGTGCCGGGCTCGTCGTGCTCACCCTGCGGGATCTCTTCCACACCCTCTGGCACCCCACCCGCCACGGCGGCCTGAGCCGCCTCGTCATGACGGCGATGTGGCGCCTGGCCCGGCGCTTCCGCGCACGCAGGCGGGTGGTCGGGCTGGTCGGGCCGCTCGCCATGGTCACGGTCGTGTCCATGTGGACCGCCACCGTCATCCTCGGCTGGGCCGTCGTCTACTGGCCCCACATGCCCGAAGCGTTCACCTTCTCCCCCGGCTCCGAGGCGGCCCAGGAGCCGGCGTTGCTCGACTCCCTGTACCTGTCGCTCGTCACGGTGGCCACCTTGGGCCTGGGAGACATCGCACCCGGCGAGGGCTGGCTCCGCCTGGTCTCACCGGTGGAAGCCCTCGTCGGCTTCGCCCTCCTGACGGCCACTGTCTCCTGGGTGCTGGAGATCTACCCGGCGCTGACCCGCCGGCGGGTCCTGGCCATCCGGCTGGCGCTGCTGCGCGACTCGGACCCGACGCCGGGGCAGATCGACTGCACGGCCGGGGCGCTGCTGCTGGACGGCCTGGCAACGGACGTCGTGCGCGTGCGTATCGACTTCACACAGTACGCCGAGGCGTACTACTTCCATGACGGGGAGGACCACTCGTCGCTGGCGGCCATGGTCGGCTACGCCGCCACCCTCGCCCAGCGAGGACAGGCAGCCCAGCGGCCGGAGGTGCGCCTGGCAGGTGAGGTGCTCGCCGGTGCGCTGAAGGACCTCGCCGCCATCCTTGACCAGCGTTTTCTCCACACCGGTGGCACGGTGACGGAAGTCTTCGCCGCGTACGCCGCGGACCACGGGCGCAGCCTCACCCAGCCCTGACCACCAGGCCCGTGCCGGGGCAGACCGTGGCGGCGAGCGCCACTGCCCCCTTTGTCGATCCACGAGCGAACCCGTGCCCGTGCGCGCCGCCCCTCGCTCGTGGGCGGCATGCGCCGGACCGGGGCCAGAAGGTGCCGACGAACCCGTCCGTGTCCGGGCGGGCACGGACCAAGCCGCCCGTGGCGTGCCGTGCCGCACCGCTCAGATCCCCGCATGCCCGCCGGGTCCGCCCGGCCCCGGCACGGCCCCGAGCCACCGGACGTCTTCGTCGGCGGAACGCCGTGACCGGGTTCTCGTGGGGCGGGGCTCCCGGCTGCTGCGGCACGCGACTCTGCGGTGAGGACCGGCTGAGGAGGGAAGCGGCAGGCGATGCACAGCACGAGCGACCCCGGGCTGCCGCCTTTACGACACGGTCACCCGGACCGCCGTGACCTTGTACTCGGGGCAGGAGGTGACGGTGTCGGCGACGTCCGAGGTGAGGCGATTCACTCCGCTCGCGGGGAAGTGGAAGGCGCAGAAGACCTGGCCGGGGGCTGTCTGGTCACCCAGACGGGCGATGAGCCGGGCTCGGCCGTGCCGACTCTCCACCGTTACCCGCTCACCGTCGCGCACCTGGTATCGGCCGGCGTCGTCGGGATGGAGGTCCAGGAAGTCAACCGGGTCGAGCGCGAGGTTGCCGCCCCGCCGCGTCATGCTTCCGGAGTTGTAGTGAGCCCAGCGCCTTCCGGTGACCAGGATCAGCGGATAGTCGTGGTCGGGCTGTTCACCCGGGGGGAGGTAGGGGGCGGCGGCCAGGTGGGCCCGGCCGTCCGGCGTGGCGAAGCGCTCGGTGTACAGCTTGGCTTCTCCCGGCCGGTCGGCGGCGGTGCAGGGCCAAGGCACGGAGCCCTCGCGGTCCAGCCGGTCGTGGGAGAGCCCGGCGAAGACGGGCGCGAGCCGGCCACACTCGGCGAAGGCGTCGGCGGGAGTAGCGCACGCCAGGTCGGCTCCCATGGCCTCGGCGACGGCCCGAAGGGTGTCGAAGTCGGTGCGGGCCTGTCCCGGCGGGGGTACGGCGGGGCGGACGCGCTGGAACCGGCGGTCGAAGTTGACGAAGGTCCCGTCCTTCTCCAGCCAGGAGGCCACCGGCAGGACGACGTCGGCGTGCCGGGCCGTCTCGGAAGGGAACAGTTCGTCGCAGACGACGAGCGGGCAGGCGTCCAGGGCCTCCGCCACCTTCTCGGCGTCGGGATCGGTGGCGCATACGTCCTCGCCGATGACCCACAGCGCCCGCAGATTCCCGGCTCGTGCGGCGGCGAACATGTCCGGGATCCGCAGACCGGGCCGCCCGGGGACCGGTACGCCCCAGACGTCTTCGGCCCGCGCGCGAGCGGCCGGGTCGGTGACCTTGCCGTACCCGGGCAGGAGATCGGGCAGGGCGCCCATGTCGGAGGCGCCCTGGACGTTGTTCTGGCCGCGCAGCGGGTTGACCCCGTATCCCCGGTCGGTGCCCACGGCGCCGCGCAGGATCGCCAGGTTGGCCAGGGACCGTACCCCGTCGGTGCCATGGAGGTGCTCGGTCACTCCCAGGCCGTAGACGATGGCCGGATGCCCGGCGCTGCCGTACAGGCGGGCGGCGGCGACCAGGTCCTCGGCCGGTACCCCGGTGACGTCCGCGACGCGGTCGGGTGGGTAGTCGGCCAGCAGATCGGTGAGTTCCGGCAGTCCGGTGGCCCGTTCGCGCAGGAACGCCTCGTCGGTCAGCCCTTCGGCGAGCAGGACGTGGGCGAGTCCGTGGAAGAGTGCCACGTTGGTGCCGGGACGCGGCCGCAGGTGCACGTCGGCGTGCAGGGCGAGGCCGACCGCGCGCGGATCGGCGACCACCAGCTGGGCCCCCTGGAGGACCCGCCGCAGCAGCCGGGCTCCGACCACCGGATGGGCCTCGACGGGATTGGCCCCGACCACCAGCAGGCAGTCGGCCCGCTCCACGTCGTCGAAGGCGTCGGTGCCGCCGGAGAGCCCGAAGGAAGCGGTGAGGCCGGCGGCGGAGGGGGAGTGGCAGAGCCGGGAGCAGTTGTCGACGTTGTTGGTTCCGATGACGACCCGCATGAACTTCTGTACGAGGTAGTTCTCCTCGTTCGTGGCGCGGGCCGAGGAGATCGCCGCCACGGAGTCCGGGCCGCCGGCATCGACGGCGGCCCGCAGTCCCCGGGCGACGTGAGCCAGTGCCTCGTCCCAGCCGACCGGTTCCAGCACGCCGCCGCGTCGCAGCAGGGGCCGGGTGAGCCGTTCCGGTGAGGTACGGAATCCGTGGGAGAAGCGGCCCTTCACGCACGCGTGGCCGCGGTTGACCGGGCCGTCCCGGGCGGGCAGCACCGTCGTGACCTCACCGTCGTGTGCGATCACGTCGAGGGTGCAGCCCACGCCGCAGTAGCCGCATGTGGTGCGCGTCCGGGCCTGAGCGGGATGGAACGCCGAGGTGAGTCCCCGCGCCGGTCCCGGCTGGGTGATCGCCCCGGTGGGGCAGGTGTCCACGCAGCCGCCGCAGGCCACGCAGTCCGATTCGGCCCAGGGCCCGCCGGTGCCGGGGGCCACGACGGTGTCGCCGCCTCTGCCGACCAGGGTGAGGGCGAAGGTGCCCTGCACCTCGGCGCACATCCGCACGCACCGGCCGCAGGCGATGCACAGGTCCCGGTCCAGGTGGACGTACGGGTGGGAGTCGTCGCCGCCCCGGCCTCCGGCACCCTGGGCCGCCTTTGGGCCGATGCCCATCGACCGGCAGACACGGGCCAGTTCGCTGGGACTGCCGTCGGCGAGGGCCCGGGGCGGCAGCGCGGAGACGATGAGCTCCACCGCGTCCCGGCGCAGCCGCACAACCTCGTCGCTTCCGGTGTCCACGCGCATGCCGGGGACGGCCGGAGTGACACAGGCCGCCGCGATGCGTCCCTCGGCCCGTACGAGACACGTACGGCATGACCCGGCGGGACTGAGGCGGTCGTCGGAGCACAGCGCGGGCAGCTCGATCCCGGCCGCCCGCACCGCCGTGAGCAGCGACGACTCCTCGGGCACCTCGACGCCGGCGCCGTCGACCTCGATCGTGACCGCGTTCATGGTCCCCATCCCGCCAGTCGGTCCCCGTAGGCGCGGGCAAGGCTGTGCACGGCGGGCGGGATCCGCCGTCCGAAGGCGCACAGGCTCGCCTCGGTGAGGACCCGGGACAGCTGCTCCCACTCCCGGCCCGGCGGCCTGTCGGCGGACGCCCATTCCAGGCCGCGGCGCGAGCCGACACGGCAGGGCGAGCACGCGCCGCAGCTCTCGGCCGCGGCGAACTCCCAGACATGACGCAGCACTTCCTTTGGTGCCACACGCTCGTCGAAGGCGACGAGACCGGCATGGCCGAGAGCGGCGCCCCGGGCCGACAGCCCTGCCTCCGACAGCGGCACGTCCAGCGCGTCGGCGGCGAGGAAGCCGCCCAGCGGCCCTCCGACCTGGAGTGCCGCCAGCTCGGCGCCGTCCTTCAGGCCGCCTCCCAGCTCGGTGACGATCCGCCGCACCGGCGTGCCGAGTTCCACCTCGTAGCAGCCCGGTCGTGCGAACCGCTCCGAGAGACAGACCAGCTTGGTCCCCGTCTCGTCGGACGTGCCGCGCCGGGCGTACGCCTGGCCGCCGTGCCGGACGATCCAGGGGACGGCCGCCAGGGTCTCCACGTTGTTGACCACGGTCGGCGCGTTCCACAGCCCACGCTCGGTCGGGTAGGGCGGACGCGGCCGGGCGCAGCCGCGACCACCCTCCAACCCCGCGATGAGCGCGGTCTCCTCACCGGCGACGTAGGAGCCGGCACCCTCGACGATGCGGATGTCCAGGGACGTGGCCGTCCCGTGCACGGACGCTCCGAGATGCCCATTCGCGTACGCCTGGCGCACCGCTTCCCGTATCCGTGCCAGAGCGGCCGGGTACTCGGAGCGCACCAGCACCAGCCCCTCACGGGCCCCGCACGCGAAACAGGCCAGGGCCAGACCTTCCAGTACGCGCCCCGGGTCGGCCTCCATCAGCAGCCTGTCGGCGTACGAACCGGGATCGCCTTCGTCCCCGTTGGCGACGACCACGGTCCCGGCTGCGCGACCGGCCGCCTCCCATTTCGCCGCCACGCGGAATCCGGCGCCGCCACGCCCACGCAGCCCGGACGCCGCGACCTCCCGGCGCACCTCGTCCGCCGTACCCGACGACACCGTCCTCGACCACACCAGCCACGCCGGTTCACCGGAGAGCACACCCCGCAGCAGGACCGGGTCGCCGGTGTCGTCGGCCACCGGGATCTCCGGCGCCCGCGGTGGCTCCCGCCCGGCGAGCTGAGCGGGCAAGGACGCCCCGGTGCAGGGCGTGTCGCCGTCGAGGGCGGCGGGCCCCGCGTAGCAGTAGCCGAGACATCGGACAGCCTGCAGCGACATGTCACCGCGCGGTGAGGCGGCGTGTGCGGCGACGCCCAGCTCACGCTCCACCTCCGGCAGGTGCTCTCCGCCCGTTGCGGCGAAGCAGGCCGTCGCGGCGCACACCCGGACATGGCGGTCCCCGTGCGGGGCCGCGAGGTCGGCGTAGTAGCCGGCAGGCCCCAATGCGGCGGCAGCAGGCAGTCCGACGCGGGCGGCGACAGCCGGTGCCCAGAGCTCAGGGCTGTCCTTCGTCGTGGCCCTGGCCTCGGCCAGCGACTCGATCAACCTTGCTCCAGGCCGCCCATGCCGGTCCGCCAGCGCCCGGAAAGCGTCGAAGGAGTGACCGGAACGGACGACCGCCATGCATTCATCGTGGCCGAAGGCGCAGAAGAGCGCAGCTGGGGAACGGCGCGGTCGGACTTCGAAATCGAGCACCTGCTGCAGTCCGCCTGGCTGGGCTCACCCCGGGCAGCCGTCCTCTCACGGCGACCGGCGGAAGCGCGATTCCAGCCCCGCGCGTGGCGTCCGACGGCAAGAGCCCGCGGGGGCTCCAAGACCCGGTCTTCCAGGTCCCGGGCCGGCCGGACGATGTCGGGCAGTGCCTCCGCGTGCGTGCGGCCCTCCTGGGTGCGGGAGCGGTCCAGGACGCGGAAGCGGGTCGAGGCGCTCCCGGAACTCATACCGGGTGCAATGCCTGGGAGTCCGCAGGATTCCTTTCGTGGTCGCAGGTGTCGTCGACGCCGTAGGTGTCCCAGGCCGGGAACGGGTCGTCGGCCGGGAGGTCCTCACCGTCCGCGATCAGGCAGTCGGCCAGGGCGGCCTGGAGCGCCTCGGCGTCCAGCCGGATGCCGATGAGGACCAGTTCCTGCGCGTACGGGGCGTCGGTGTCCCGTGCGGCGCTGGGCTCGAAGCGGGCGACCGAGCCGGCCTGGGACCACAGGCCCGTCACCTGGGGGCGGCTGGCGAGGGTGAAGAAGCCCTTGGACCGCAGTACCTTTCCGTACGCGCCGCTGTCGAGCCGCTCCGTGACGAAGGTCCACAACCGCCCCGGGTGGAAGGGGGTTTCGGAGCGGAACACCGTCGAGGAGATGCCGTACTCCTCGGTCTCCGGAACGTGGTCGCCGTTCAGCTCCCGCACCCAGCCCGGTGACTGCTGGGCGCGCTCCAGGTCGAAGAGCCGGGTGCCGAGCACCTCCTGGAGCGCCACGCGGCCGTGTACGGCGTCGACGACGCGCGCGGCCGGGTTGAGCCGGGCCAGCGCCGCGCGCAGCCGGTCGGCCGTCGCAGGGTCGACCAGGTCCAGCTTGTTGAGCACGAGGACGTCGGCGAACTCGACCTGGTCGACGAGGAGATCGCTGACGGTGCGTTCGTCGTCCTCGTACGGGGCGAGGCCGCGTTCGGCCAGCTCGTCCCCGCTGTCCAGCTCGGTGAGGAAGTTGGCGGCGTCGACGACCGTGACCATGGTGTCCAGCGAAGCGAGATCGCCGAGCGTTGCGCCGTCGTCGCGGGCGAAGGAGAAGGTGGCGGCGACCGGCATCGGTTCGGAGATACCGGAACTCTCGATGAGCAGGTGGTCGAAACGGCCCTCGCGGGCCAGCCGGTCGACCTCGTCCAGCAGGTCGTCGCGCAGGGTGCAGCAGATGCACCCGTTGGTCATCTCGACCAGGCGTTCCTCGGTCCGTGACAGCGCGGCCTCGCCGCCCCGCACCAGGGCGGCGTCGATGTTGACCTCGCTCATGTCGTTGACGATGACCGCCACGCGCAGCCCTTCACGGTTGGCCAGCACATGGTTGAGCAGCGTCGTCTTGCCCGCCCCGAGGAAGCCGGACAGGACGGTGACGGGCAGACGGCTCTCGTACGGCATCCCCGCTCAGCCCTCGGGGCGCAGCAGCCCGCGCTCGTACGCCCTGACCAGGTGCTGCGGCACGAGGTGGCGGACGCCGTCGACGGTGACGGGTACGAGCCGCGGCGTGCTCGCCTTCCACTGGGCGCGGCGGTGGCGGGTGTTGCTGCGGGACATCTTCCGCTTGGGGACAGCCATGACGGACCTCCTCGGTGGGTGAACACCGAGGACGCTACATGAAAATGGATCCCATTAACAATTGCTGCCGAGGGCTGACGCCGGGAGCGGTGGCCCGTCAGCGTCGCGACCGTACCCGTGCGTCCCGCGGCGGCCGGACGAACTGCAGCTCCAGCGCGACAGGCGGCCGCGCGAGACCCGGCCCGCCCGCGGCCGCCCACTGCACCAGCTCCTCCGTGCAGTCGTCGTCCATCGCGAAGCCCACCCAGGTGGCCCGCCCGCCGGCCCGGCGCCCCGCGGCCGACGGCTGGACGACGATCACATTGGCCTGGTCGCAGGGGCCGAGGCAGTCCGTCGTGCGGACCTGGAAGCCGTGCTCGGCGCCGGCCGCGCGCAGCCGCTCCAACTGCCCCGCGTGATCGGTGCCGGGGTGCTTGCGGGGATCGCCGCAGCAGCAGCCCCGGCAGACGACGAGCGTGCAGGGGCGCTGGCGGGCGGCGCCGATCAGGAAGGTGTGAGTGGGCATGACAGAAGCATCCCTCACTCCTTCGTGCCCACGAGCATCCGCACCTCGAACTCCGCGTAGGCGGCGTCCTCCCGGGCCTCCTGGCGGTCGCTCAGCACCGTGCCGAGCCAGCCGAGGAGGAAGCCCGCCGGGATGGAGACGATGCCGGGGTTCTGCAGCGGGAACCAGGCGAAGTCGGCACCCGGGTAGAACGAGCCCGGCGTGGCCGAGACCACCGGGGAGAACAGCACCAGCAGGACCGAGCAGGCCAGGCCGCCCCAGAGGCTGAGCAGCGCGCCCCGTCCCGTGAAGCGCCGCCAGAACAGGGTGTAGACGATCGTCGGCAGGATCGCGGACGCCGCGATGGCGAAGGCGAGGAAAGCGAGCGTCGCGGTGTTGGCGCCGTACGAGACGAGGGCGAGCATCATGGCGAGGACGCCGATGACGGCCGCGGACAGCCGAGCCACGGTCAGTTCCTCGGTCTCGCTCGCACGGCCCTTGCGGATCACCTCGCCGTACAGGTCGTGGGCGAGGGAGGAGGCGGCGGCGAGGGTGAGGCCGGCCGCGACCGCGAGCAGCGTGACGAAGGCGAGGCAGGACAGCAGGGCCGTCAGGATGCCGCCGCCGAGGGCGTTGGCCAGCAGCAGGACCGCGGAGTCGCCCTTGTGGTCGGTCTCGGCGATGGTCTCCCGGCCGACGACCGCGGTGGCGCCGAGGCCGAGGATCCCGGCCGCCAGGCAGACCAGCGCGACCAGGCCCATCGCCCAGACCACGGACGAGCGCAGGACGTCGACCTTGCGCGGAGCGAGCAGGCGCATCAGGACATGCGGGAGCGCGGCCAGGCCGAGGACGATCGCCAGCTCCAGGCTGAAGAAGTCGAGTTTGCTGGTGGCGCTGGCCCCGTAGCGCAGCCCGGGTTCCAGGAACCGTGTGCCGGTGCCGCTGTTGTGCGCCGCGGCGGACAGCAGGGCGTCGGGGTTCCAGTCGTAGTGGTCGAGCACCATCACGGCGGTGACGCAGACGCCCGCCACCAGCATCACGGCCTTGATGATCTGGATGACGGTGGCACCGGGCATGCCGCCGATCGCGGCGTACACGATGACGATCGTGCCGATCACGATCACGCACAGGGTGCGGGTCGCCGCGCTGGGTTCACCCGTGAACTGGGTCAACAGCGCCATGCTGCCCACGAGCTGGGCCACCAGGTACAGCACCGCGATGGTGAGGGTGCACACCGCCAGCGCGAGCCGCGCCGGGCGCTGGAGTTCGGTCAGACGCAGGGCCAGCGTGTCGCCCAGGGTGAACCTGCCCGTGCGGCGCAGGGGTTCGGCGATGAGCAGCAGCACCATCATCCAGGCGGCGACCGTGCCGCCGAGGTACAGCAGTCCGTCGTACCCGGTGAGGGCGACCAGTCCGGTACTGCCCAGCAGGGTCGCGGCCGACAGGTAGTCGCCGCACATGGCGAGCCCGTTGCGCAGCGGGGACATGCTGCGGTTGCCGAGGTAGAACTCGCTGATCTCGTCGCGTTGCGGGGCTGTGAGCAGCGCCATGAACAGCGTGACCACGACCACCGACAGGAAGAGGACGAACGTCAGTTGCAGGCTGAACCGGTCGACGATGCCTTCGGACAGGGTCACCACGCGTGGTACCCCCCGGAACCGGGCTGGACGCTCCGCCCGGCCTCGTCGCGGGACGCGGTGGCGCGCGGCGAGCCCGCTTCGTGCTGCCGCAGTCGAGAGCCGAGGCCCCGGGCGAGCGGATCGACCCGCCTGCGCATGTGCCGGACGTAGCACCAGGCCGTCACGCCCATCACGGCGAACTGGCCGAGTCCCAGGGCGAGGCCGACGGTGAGGTGTCCGACCAGGCGCTCGTTCATCGGACCCGGGACGTAATGCGACAGCAGCACGTACAGCAGGAATCCGCCGGCCGAAAGAAGAGTGGCGCGGATGCCGAATCCGAGCTGGGTGCGCCGCAGTGAGTGGAATTCGGGATCCTCGGATATGCGTCTGGACGGCGGTGGTTCATCGGTTCGTGAACCGTTTGTGAGCGAATTGTCGTGCCATGGTGAAAACTTGGGCACAGGCGCACCTTCTTCGCTGCGTCATGCCGAACACACTCGTGGGTGCGGGCTTGGTGGGGGGTGGGCGGCAGGGCCGGAGCCCGGAGTATGTCAGCGGCCTCTTTGAACAATCAACCGCCCGGGATGAATTGCGCGGCGTCCGTGGCGCGTCACGCCCCGGCGAACGTGTTGTGATCTTGAACGGCCTGCGGAAAAGGGCCCCCGGCGAAATAGTCCGCACCAGCACTTCTGGTCAGGCTGTCTCAAAGCGGTCCCGGGCCGTCTAGGGTGAAAGTGTGACCGACCGCAGCAACCGCCCGCTCGCCGTGTTCGACCTGGACAACACCCTCGCCGACACGGCACACCGGCAGCACTTCCTGGAGCGCCGGCCGCGCGACTGGGACGCCTTCTTCGCGGCCGCCCCGCAGGACCCGCCGATCGCGCAGGGCGTCGCGCTGGCCCTGGAGGCCGCCGGGGAGTGCGAGGTCCGCTATCTGACCGGGCGGCCCGAGCGCTGCCGGCGCGCCACGCTGGACTGGCTCGCCGCGCACGGGCTGCCCGAAGGGCGCGTCCACATGCGGCGCAACGACGACCGACGGCCCGCCCGGCGCACCAAGCTGGAGACCCTGAACCGCCTCGCCCGCACCCGGGAGATCCGCATGCTGGTGGACGACGACGAACTGGTCTGCGAGGACGCCGAACGGGCCGGTTTCACCGTCGTACGGGCCCGCTGGGCCGCCCCCTCCGCCGCGCTGAAGGTGGCGCAGGAGCGGGAGGGGCGGACCTGACGGCCCGGCGTGTCAGCCGGCGTCCTCCAGGCGGAAACCGACCTTCATGGTCACCTGCCAGTGCGCGATCTGCCCGTTGTCGAGCTGGCCGCGCACCTCGGTCACCTCGAACCAGTCCAGGTTGCGCAGGGTCTGCGAGGCACGCTCGATGCCGTTGCGGATGGCCTGGTCCACGCCCTCGGGCGAGGTGCCGACGATGTCCGTGACCCGGTAGGTGTGGTTCGTCATGCGGGTGCTCCTCTCCCGTGACCGAGCCATGGCGGATCGGTCACACATCACTCCACCGTGCCCCAGGGCGGGGCATCACGCGAGCCGTCCGTCACCGCGCCACGCTCAGCGACAACGCGAAACGGCCCTGGCGGTCCGTCCACCAGTGCGCCAGGTCCAGCCCGGCCGCCGCCAGCTCGGCGCGCACGCCCTCCCTGCGGAACTTCGCCGACACCTCGGTGCGCAGTTCCTCGCCCGCCGCGAAGTCCACGGCCAGATCGAGCGCGGGCACCTTCACCGTCTGCGCCGTACGGGACCGCAGCCGCATCTCGATCCACTCGCTGCGCGCGTCCCAGATCGCCACGTGATCGAAGGCGTCGGGATCGAAGTCGGCGCCCAACTCGCGGTTCATCACGGTCAGGACGTTCTTGTTGAAGGCGGCCGTCACCCCGGCCGCGTCGTCGTACGCCTCCACCAGGACCCGCTCGTCCTTCACCAGGTCGGTGCCGAGCAGCAGCGCGTCCCCGGGGGAGAGACGGGACCGCACCGAGGACAGGAACGCGGCGCGCTCCTCGGGCAGGAGGTTGCCGATCGTGCCGCCCAGGAACGCCAGCAGCCGGGGGCCCGGCGTGTCCGGCAGGGCCAGCCCTCCCGTGAAGTCGGCGATCAGTGCGTGCACGTCCAGTCCGGGCCGCGCCTCGACGAGGGCCTGCCCGGCCTGGGTGAGGGCGCTCTCGCTGACGTCGACGGGGACGTACGTGTGCAAGCCGGTGAGCGCGTCGATGAGGTACCGCGTCTTCTGGGAGGAGCCCGACCCCAGTTCGACCAGGGTCCGGGCGCCGGTGGCCGCGGCGATCTCGCCGGCCCGGTCGACGAGGATCTCGCGCTCGGCGCGCGTGGGGTAGTACTCGGGCAACTCGGTGATCAGCTCGAAGAGTTCACTGCCCTTCGCGTCGTAGAACCACTTCGGCGGCAGCGTCTTGGGCGTGCTCGTCAGACCCTTGAGGACATCGGCGCGCAACGCGGCGTCGGTGGCGTCCTCGGGCAGGGTGCGGGTGAGAAGGAACGGACTCACGTGCTGGGCTCCTTCGGTGGCTGTGCCAGGGTGTCGTCGGGATCCTTGAGCGGGGTGAGCAGCACATCGGAGCGGCTCGCCGCGAGCAGGGTGCGGTCCGGGACCTCCTGCCAGTGCGGATCGTCGTCGTAGGGCTCGGAGGCCACGACGGTGCCGCCGCCGGGCCGGGTCAGGTACCACAGGGTGTCGCCCCAGGCGGTCGCGGTGACGGTCTCGCCGTCGGTGAGCAGCAGGTTGAGCCGGGACGCGGGCGCCGCCTCGGCGACCTCCACGACCGTGTCGGCCAGTGCCTGCGCCGGGTCGTCACCGCCGCGCAGCCGGGCGAGGACCAGCGCCCAGACGAACGCCGAGTCGTTGCGGGCCTCCATCCGCAGCAGGTCCACCGCGGGCAGGCCCGCGACCAGCGGCGTCAGCGAGCCGGGCCAGTCCTTCACGGCGCCGTTGTGGCTGAACAGCCAGGGCCCCGTGCCGAACGGCGCCGCCGCGGCCTCCTGGTCGGCGCCCGGTACGGTCGCGTCCCGTACGGCGGCCAGCAGCGCGGTACTGCGTACGACCCGGGCGAGATCGGCGAAGGACGGATCCGCCCAGACGGGCCCGGCCCTGCGGTAGCGCGCCGGCACCGGATCCTCCTCGGCGTACCAGCCGACTCCGAAACCGTCGGCGTTGACGGTCCCGTACCGCTGGCGCCGAGGCGCCCACGACTGGCGGTACAGCCCGTGCGGGGGCTCCACGAGGAGCCGGCCGAGCGGCTCGGCGGGGCCCACATAAGCCAGGTGACGGCACATCAGGCGGCTCCCGAACGTGCCGTACGGAACCCGCAGAAGATCTGCCGGCGGATCGGGTAGTCCCAGTTGCGGAAGGTGCCCCGGCAGGCCACCGCGTCCACGGCGAACGAACCGCCCCGCAGCACCTTGTACTCGGGCCCGAAGAACACCTCCGAGTACTCCTTGTACGGAAACGCCTGGAAGCCCGGATAGGGCAGGAAGTCGCTCGCCGTCCACTCCCACACGTCACCGATCAACTGTCGTACGCCGAGCGGGGATTCGCCCGCCGGGTAGCTCCCGGCCGGTGCCGGGCGCAGATGCCGCTGGCCGAGGTTGGCGTGCTCGGGCCCCGGGTCCGCGTCGCCCCACGGGTAGCGCGTCGAGCGGTCCCCGGCGGGGTCGTGCCGGGCGGCCTTCTCCCACTCGGCCTCGGTGGGCAGCCGGCGCCCGGCCCAGCGCGCGTAGGCGTCGGCCTCGTACCAGCACACGTGCAGCACCGGCTCGTCGGGCGGCACCACCTCGGTGACGCCGAAACGGCGCCTGAGCCACTGCTTGCCGTCGCGCCGCCAGAACAGCGGCGCCCGGATCGAGTGCTGCCGGATGTGCGCCCAGCCCTCCGGCGTCCACCAGCGCTCGGTGTCGTAGCCGCCGTCCTCGATGAACGCCTGGTACGCGGCGTTCGTGACCGGCGTCGTGTCGATGTAGTACGGCGGCACCTCGCGCCGGTGCGCCGGGCGTTCGTTGTCCAGCGCCCAGGGCTCGGTGGAGGTGCCCATGGTGAACGGGCCGCCCGGGACCAGGACTTCGGACGGTCCCGTGAACAGCGGCGCCGGTTCGGGGTCGGGGGCGGTCAGGGCCTGGGGACCCTTGCGCAGCTGATGGGTGATCAGCATCGTCTCGTCGTGCTGCTGCTCGTGCTGCGCGATCATCCCGAAGGCGAAGCCCGCCTCGGTCAGCCGCGTTCCGTGGAAGGCCGTGCTCTCCAGCAGGTCGAGCACCCGGCCGCGCACCTCGGCCGCGTACTGCCGGGCCTCGGCGGGCGGCAGCAGGGGCAGCGAGGGGCGTTCGGCGCGGGGGTGCTCGAAGGCGTCGTAGAGGCCGTCGATCTCGGGCCGTATCGCCTCCCGCCGCCCCACCGTCCGCAGGAGCCACTGCTCCTCCTGGTTTCCGATGTGCGCGAGGTCCCACACCAGCGGGGACATCAGCGGGGAGTGCTGGGCCGTCAGATCGGGGTCGTCCACGCAGCTGGTCAGCAGGGTGGTCCGGGCACGGGCGGTGGTCAGGGTGGTCAGGGCCCGCTCGCGGAGGGTGTCGGCTTCGGGGGCGGGGTCGGTCATGTGCGAAGGTCCTTCCGGTGCGCGGTGCGGTCCGTGCCGTCGAACTCGTCCAGCAGGTCGTCGGCGGGGCAGCGGCCCCTGCTGACGTAGCGCTCCTGGTATGCCGCCACAGCGGCCGTGACGTCGCTCGTCGCGCCCAGGCGGGGCAGCGCCTCAAGGGCGGCCGCGAAGCAGATGACGGCCACCTCCCGCAGCTCCGGATCGGCCAGGCCCGTCCGGGCGGCGTCGGCCCACAGCGAATTGTGCGGTGCCGGCAGCGACTGGGCACGCTCGGCCAGCGGCTTCACGGCGCGGTACGCGGTCTCGGCGGCCTCGGGGTCGTCGAACAGGGCGGTCGTCACCGCGAGCGGCACGATCCAGCCGTCCTCGCCGGGCTGGGCGTCGATCATGCGCAGTTCCAGATGGCCACGCGGTCGGACCGGGGGGAACAGCGTGGTGAGGTGGTAGTCGAGGTCCTCCCGCGTCGGCGGTTCGGGCGCGCCGCACCTGATCCACTCCCGGAACGTCAGGCCGTCCGGGACGTCCCACGGGCCGTTCTCCCGCCGTACGCACATCACCGGAGCGTCCAGCACGTGCCGCGCCCAGGCGGCCCGCGGATCGCCGTTGAGCGGGGGCGCGCCCGCGCGGTCCGCGCCGATCTCCATCCACAGCAGCTGCCGGGTCGAGAGCCAGCCGGTGGCCTCGCTGCCGGCCAGCGGCGAGTTGGCGAAGGCGGCCACCAGGACCGCGCCCAGCTGGTGGGCCAGCCACCAGCGCCGCCCGTGACCGAGCGGACCGGGCTCCTCGTGACCGGCGTCCAGGCACACCTGCACGGAGGCCGAGGTGCACATCATGGCCCGGCCGGCCGGGCCCGTGCGGTCCAGGCAGGCCTCCATGGCGTCGTAGCGCGGCTCGCGCAGGAAGCGGCGGGGCGGGTGCCAGGGGTCGTTGCCGATGCCGACGAGGGCGAGGTCGTGCTCGCGCAGCACCGCGCGGGCGGTGCCGAGGTCGGCGGAGACGGTACCGACGCACTCCATCAGTGAGGCGGCGGGCGGCGAGCTCAGCTCCAGCTGACCGCCGGGTTCGACGGTGAGCGCCGACCTCAGGGGCGCGGTACGCAGTGCGGCGTAGGCCGCTTCGAGTCGTTCGGGTGTCACGGGGAGCTGCGGTTTGCGCAGCTCATGGACGAGCCATTCCACTTCGACACCGAGCCTGCGGGGCGGACCGGTCTTGAAGCAGATGCCCCTGACCAGGGCCTCCACCTCGGCTTCGGTGACCGCGGCGCGCGGCTGCGCCGTACAGTCACTCACCGAATCGGACATGGGATCCTCCTGAGTGTCCACGGTGGCACCGCCCCGGATCTTGTGGGCGGGGCGGCACACTGGTCCCACCCAAAACCCTCGCGCCGCTTCGCACAAGGGTGCGTACCGGTACGTTCCGGGTCGGTGATCTTCGTTTTCCCCGCGTTGGCCGGGGCATTCCCGGCCGTTCCCCGACCAAATGGCGGGGCTCGGGAAAACTCTGTTGCACCGCACGACCAGCATCGCTCACGATGCCTGGGTGAGCACGA
This sequence comes from Streptomyces sp. NPDC001920, assembly GCF_053594495.1. Classification (NCBI taxonomy): domain Bacteria; kingdom Bacillati; phylum Actinomycetota; class Actinomycetes; order Kitasatosporales; family Streptomycetaceae; genus Streptomyces; species Streptomyces sp. NPDC001920. The sequence goes on along the minus strand of NZ_JBSFEP010000004.1, from coordinate 331,954 downwards.
CGGGGGAGATCGCGGGCAGCCGACGCGGTCGCGGGTGCATGGCGCGCACGGGGGTGGCGCCATGAGCGCGCGCCTGCGCGGCATCGCGCGGGAGACGGAGCAGATCGTCGCGGCGGGGGCCTACACCGCGCCGGACGGCCGCGAGGTGTCCGTCGCGGCGGCGATCGAGGCGGCACGGTCCGGCACCCGCATGTACGGACCGGGCCCCGTCACGTTCCCGGTGCCGGCGGTCTCCGCGACGGAAGTGTCCGTCGAGGTCACGGGCGAGAGCAGCCTGGCGGCGGCCCGCCGGCTCGGCGACGCGGCAGCCGTGCTGAACTTCGCGTCCGCCCGTAATCCCGGCGGCGGTTACCTCAACGGCGCGCAGGCCCAGGAAGAAGCCCTGTGCCGAGCCTCGGCGCTGCACACCTGCCTGCTTTCGGCCCGTGCGTTCTACGACCACCACCGGGCCCACCGCGACCCGTTCTACACGGACCGCGTCATCCACTCACCAGGCGTTCCCGTCTTCCGCGACGACGGCGGCCGTCTCCTGGACGAGCCGGTCACGGTCGGCTTCCTCACCGCCGCCGCGCCGAACGCGGGAGTCGTCCGCCGGACGGCGCCGCACCGCACGTCCGAACTGCCGCACGCGCTCGCGGTACGGGCCGAGCGGGTACTGGAGACGGCCGCGGCGCACGGGTACCGGCGCCTGGTGCTGGGCGCGTGGGGCTGCGGGGTGTTCCAGAACGACCCCGCTCAGGTGGCGGCCGCCTTCCGGGCGCTGCTCGGACCCGGCGGGCGGTTCGCATCGGCCTTCGAGCACGTGGTGTTCGGGATCCTGGACCGCACACCGAACAATGCGGTACGGGAGGCGTTCGTCCGGGCCTTCCCGGCGCGTCAGGTCCAGCCGTAGCGCTCGTGCAGCCGCTGCCTGACCAGGTTGAACCGTCCGCGGTCCAAAGCGCACGCCTCCCGGCGCATGCCCTCCTCGTGCAGGCGCAGGACGCGGTCCACGTCCACCCACGACTCCCGCCCGGACCGGTCCCACGGCCCGCTGCCGATCGCCACCCACTCACGCTCCCCGTCGTGCCGCTTGCTGGAGAGCTGCACCGCGAGGAACGTCCCTGCGGCCTCCCGGGCCACCACCAGGACCGGGCGGTCCTTGCCCCGCCCGTCGTTCTCCTCGAAGGGCACCCAGGTCCAGACGATCTCGCCGGGATCGGGGTCGCCGTCGTGGGCGGGGGAGTACTCGGTGCGCACCCTGCCGATGGCACGCGGGTCGGCTTCGGCGGTCGCGGTCGGGCCCTGGCGGCCCGGGACGCTCTCTGCGGTGGAGGTGGTCACGGGGGCACCTTAGGGCCTGGTGGCGGTGGCGAAGCACCTACCCCCGGAACAGGTGGACGGCCGGGCGGTCGAGGCGGTCCGGCGTTCGCTCAGACGACGGCGGTGGGCGCCGTCTCGCCCTGCTGCGGCGGCCACAGTTCGTGCCAGCGCAGTTCCGCCTCCAACTGCGCCGCCAGCGAGACCAGCAGGGGCTCGCTGTTGGCCGGCCCGAGCAACTGGGCGCCCACGGGCAGGCCGCCCACGAATCCCGCGGGGACGTTGACACCGGGCCAGCCCAGCACGTTCCACGGCCAGGCGTACGGGCAGGCGGCGATCATCGCCCGGTCGGTGGCGAACCCGCCGAGCCCGAGCATGGCGCCGACACGGGGCGGGGGAGCGGCGGTCGTGGGTGCGAGCACGACGTCGTACGACTCGTAGAACCTGCCGATACGACGGTGCAGGACCGCCTCGGCCCGCCGGGCCGCCCGCAGCGGCGGACCGCCGAGCAGCCGGCCCAGCCGGACGGCGCTGCGGGTGCGCGGGTCGAGCAGCGCGGGAAAGGGGACCTCGCTCGCCCACTCGGCGATACCGGCCGTCGCGCGCGGCACGAAGGTCAGCCCGATCTGGCCGTACGGCGGATCGGCCTCCTCGACGACGTGCCCCAACGCGCTGAGCCTCTCGGCGAGTTCGACGACCCTGGCCCGCACCTCGGGCTGGAGGCGGGCCGGCAGTGCGGTGAACGGCGGCTTGAGGGAGAGCGCGATCCGCAGCCGGCCCGGTTCACGGCCCACGGCCCCGGAGGCGTCGACGGCCGGCGGGCGGTGCGGGTCGAGCGCGTGGTTGCCGGCCGCCGCGTCCAGCAGAAGAGCCGCGTCGGCCACCGTGCGGGCGAGGGTGCCGTTGACGGTGATGCCCTGGAACGACTCACCCTTCGGCCAGGTGGAGATACGACCGCGCTGCGGTTTGATGCCGATCAGATGGGTCCAGGACGCGGGGATCCGCACCGAGCCGGCGCCGTCCGAGCCGAGCGCGGCGGGCACCAGGCCCGCGGCCACGGCGGCGGCCGAACCGCCGGACGAGCCACCGGGAGTGTGCTCCGGGTTCCACGGGTTGCGGGTCGCGCCGAAGGCGGGCCCCTCCGTGAACGGCCACTGCCCCAGCTCGCAGGTGTTGGTCTTGCCGACGATCACGGCCCCGGCCGCGCGCAGCCGCCGTACCGCCTCGCCGTCCTCGGCGACGGGCGGGAACTCCCCGCCGCAGCCGAACGCCGTCGGCTCGCCCGCCACGTCCATGTCGTCCTTCACCGCGACCGGCACCCCGAGCAGCGGCCGTCGCGCGCCCGCGGCGAGCTCCGCGTCCGCGGCCGCGGCCTCGGCGAGGGCGGCCTCGGCCCGCACCACCCGGAAGGCGTTGAGCGAGCCCTGCGTCGCCTCGATCCGCTCCAGCGCCCGGCTGACCAGCGCCTGCGACGTCACCTCCCCGTCGGCCAGCGCACGGGCGGACTCGGCGAGGCCTACGGCACGGTCGGGTGTCATACGGGGCACCTCCGGGACGACGTTGTCTACCGAACGGTAACGTCCCGGGAGCGGTGGCGGAACGCTCTCGCCGGGCGCGGCTCCCAGGTTCCCGACAGGTTTCCCCCGGTGGGCCCCCTTGCGCGCAGCATTGACGCAACTTCACGGTGATCAAGGATGCCGTCCCGGGCGGCCCGGCCCTGACGAGGAACGTCACCCGCTCCCTCCGGTCGGTCGACCAACCCACCCGGTACTGGGGTCGATCCGCTTCGAGTCGTAACAACTGCCCCGGGTACTACCTGCGGCACCACGGCCACCGGCTGAACGGGGCGACGGCACGGACCTGTTCCGGCAGGACAGCTCCCTTGCGCCGGTGGCCGCCTGGGCCTGAGCGAAGGTGTCCGGGGGCCCTTGGCCTGACTTCGCAGGTGTCACGCGAGTGACGTATCGACTCTTGTGGGAAAAGATGCGCACTTTGTGGCGATGTGGTGACCTTGGTTGTGGAGGCTATGGCTGACCCCAGAGGAGATGGTGATATGCCTTCCATTGACAAGGCGATCAAGGAAACGACCGGCGTCCGGACCGACCTCGAAGCGGCACTCGACCCCACCGAGCCCGACGGAGTCTTCCGTGACAGCCGCGAGTGCGCCGCCCTGGCGCTGCTCTCCGCGGACACCAAGCTGCTGCTGTCCCCGCCGACCCCTCGCCCCAAGAAGGGCTGAGTGGACCGACGGGAGCGGCTGAATGGAGCAGTCAGGCACTTCGGCCCTCTTGCAGGGCGCGGTGCAGGACCTTGCGTCCGACGTGGTCTCCGCCCTTCGGGGCGGGGACCACGTGCGCATGTCCGGCACGGAGACGGTGGACGACCCTGAGGGAAGCCTCTCCCTCGCGGCCGTACGAGTGCTGGGAGCGGATCTTCTGCTGCCGCACGTACTCTTCCCGACACCCCCGGTACCAGAGGCACTTACCGTGTTCCGCAGGACGGTGGAGGCGTTCCCGCCGCGCCCGGACGCGGCCCCCACCGTCAGGTGGAGCCACTGGGCCATGGCGCGCACACTGCGGCGGTTCGACATGTCCGCACCCGGGACCGGGGGCGAGGAGGACGCCACGGCACCCGACGCGAGCTGGCTCGACGCGGCGACCTGGCAGGTGCTGACGCATCAACTCGCGGTCCTGGCCCCGCTCGCGGTCCCCGGCGAGGACTGCGCCGTGAGCCTGGTGGCCAGGCGCCGGCCGGTCGACGTGGCCCGTGGCTTCGTACGCGCCGTGCGCCGGCGGGACTGGCAGCAGGCGGCGGGCGCCGGCCGCTGGCTGACCCTGCTCGACGGGGTGCCGGACACGCTCGGCCTCGAAACCGGGCTGGACTTCGTGGAGTTGATGGGCGGCAGCGACCCCCGCGTCGCCCTCCAGGTGCAGGCGGCACGGGTCATGCGGGTGGCCGGAGCGCTCGTATGACCGCCCTGGGTGTCCAGGAGATCCGGGACGTGGGGGCCGCCGCCTTCGCATGGCTGTCCGCGCACCGCGGCGAGTTCGCGCTCGGCGAGGACGCGCTCTCCGCGGACGGCCATGTGGACGCCACCTGGAAACCCCTCGGCGAACTGGCCCAGACGTGCGCGAGCGTACGCTCGCACACGCCGCCGTCCGACTCGCTGCACATCTGCGCGGCGGACCTGCTGCGGTTCGCCTGGCAGCAGACCGGCCAGGGCGAACTCTTCCTGCACCTGCAGCGGATGGAGCCCTTCGCCACCTACCCCCTGGAGATCTACTCCGTGTTCGCCGCGGCCGGACTCAGACATCCCGGGTACGAGGCCGCCGCCGCGACGACCGCCCGCACTCGCGGCTGGCGGCTCACCGAGCAGGACCCGACGCGGCGGCTCGGCGTGCTGAAGGCCGAGCGGCGCAGCGGCATCCACCGGCCGGAGCAGGCCGAGCGGGTGCTGCGGCAGACCTGGCTGGGCGCACTGCCGGAACCCTGGACGTTCGAGCGCTCCTCCGGTTACGCGCTCACCCATGTCGTCTTCCACCTCACCGACTGGGGCCGCCTGCCCGCAGGCGTCCCCGCCGACCTCGACGCCTACCTGTCGCACTGGCTGCCGCCCTGGCTCGACACCTGCCTGGACGCCGGGATGTGGGACCTCAGCTGTGAGCTGCTGGTGGTGGCCGCGAGCCTCCCGACCCCGCCGGACCCCGCGGCACTCCAGGCCGCCTGGGCGCGGATCGCTCGGGCGCAGCTCGACTCCGGCGCGCTGCCCGAGCAGCGCCCCGACTCCGACGCCGAAGGGGGCCGGGAGCCGGGCTTCCGCCACTGCTACCACTCCACGCTGATGGCCGGCTTCGCGGCGGCACAGACCGTCAAGTGCCTCACCGGCGAGGGCGATGCGGTACCCGCGGGCGGCATGCAGAACCGCTACGGGGGACAAGGAGTGCCAGGATGACCGACACCCGTCTCATGCACACCGTCGGCGTGCGCGCCCTGGAGTGGCTGTGGGCCCACCGCGACGGCTTCCGCCTGGAACCGGACGTCGATCCGGAGGTGGGCTTCCTGGAGCGCTTCAAGCCCGTCGGTGAACTGGCCCTGATCTGCCGGGTGTTGTTCCGGGAGGGCGTGGCGGGCTCGCGGCAGGCCGAGCTGGCACGCCGGCTGCTGGACCACACCTGGCGGGAGAGCCTGGACGGCGGGCGCCTGCTGGTGCGCGGACAGCGTGTCGAACCGCTCTCGCCCATCCCGTTCGAGGTGTACCTCCCCTACAAGGAACTCGGTTACAGCGAGCCCGAGGTGGAGCGTGCCACCGTCCTCTACCACCGGCTCGACAGCTGGGACGCCCTCGAACTGGACCCGACCCGCCGCCTCGGACTGGCCGCGTTCCAGCGCCGTTTCGGCCTCACTCCCCGCACGCCCGAATCGGACCTCGTCGGCTCCACCTGGCTGGCCCGTACGCCCGAACCCTGGACGGTCAGCGGGCACATCGCCTACGACGTCACCCACACGGTGTTCCACCTCACCGACTGGGGAGAGCACCCCGAGCAGCTGCCGCCGGACATCGCGGACTACCTCGCCACCTGGCTGCCCGTCTGGATCGACGACTGGCTGGACCTCAGACGCTGGGACCTGCTCGGCGAACTCCTCGTCGTCGACGCCTGCCTGCCCCGCCCCACACTGGACGAACGGGCCTGGGAGGGCTTCGCCGCGGCCCAGCAGCCCGACGGCGCGATGCCGGCCGTCCGGGACATGCCCGAGTGCGAACCCGACGAGCTGTTCGACATCGTCTACCACCCGACGCTGGTCGCCGCCTTCGCCTCCGTGCTGGCCACCTCCCGCGCCCTGTCCGAGCTGACTCACGCCACGACCACGACCTCATGACCGGGCGGGACCTGCCCTGGCCGGGAGGCGACGGCGGCGCGGACGTACGGGGTGGTGCGGGGGTCGTGGCCTCGGCGGGAGACCCGCCCGCCGGTGCCGGGAACGGCCTCCGCCTCCGGGGCGCCGTCGCGGGCGACGAGCCCGTCGGCACCCAGGACGACGCGCTGGTGGAGCGGCTGCGCCGGGCCGTCGACGCCGTGGAGGCGCCCGACGTGGTCCTCGCCGTCTCCCGCTCCGGCCGCCGCACCCTGTACTGCGGCGGCACCGCCGCGCCCCCGCGGGTGCCCCGTCGGGAGCTGCGCTACGAGATCGGGTCGGCCTCGAAGGCGTTCACCGGGCTGCTGCTGGCCCAGCTCATCCAGCGGGGCGTCCTCACCGGGGGCGAGCCGGTCGCCGCCTGCCTGGACCCGGCCCGGCGCAGGGAGCGGGACCCGGTCACGTTCGCCCATCTCGTCACGCACACGGCCGGACTGCCCGCCCTGCCCGCGGACTTCTACCGCCGGGCCCTGCCCGCCTGGCGCACCAACCCCTACGGCCGCTATCCGGCCGAGCGGGTGACCGACGCCTTCCTGCGCCACCGCCCGCGGCACCGGCCCGGCTCCCGGTGGCAGTACTCCAACTTCGGTGTCGCCGTGCTCGGTCACGCGGTCGCCGCGGCCACCGGCACGGCATGGGAGGACCTGCTCGGCGCCCATGTGCTGCGTCCGCTCGCTCTGCACGGCACCGCCCTCAAGGCGCAGGACGCGGGGACTGACGCCGTCGGACACGGCAAGGACGGACGCACTCCCACCCTCTTCTTCGACGCCGGCGGATTCCAGGCGGCGGGTGCTCTGCGGTCCACCCCGCACGACCTGCTGACCTTCCTGGAAGCCCACCTCGACCCAGCCGGCAGCCCACTGGCCGACGCGCTGCGGGCGGTCCGTGTGCCGGTGCTCCGCCGCGGCCGGGACCACCGGCACGTCCACACGGTGGCGTGGTTCCGCCATCCCACCGACGGCGGTCCCCTGTACTTCCACAGCGGGGCGACCCTCGGCCAGCAGGCCTTCCTCGGCTTCCGGCCCGACACGGGCACGGCCCTGGTCGCGCTGTGCACCCGCCGCTTCCGCGCCCGCGACCGCTTCGTCACCACGGCGTACGGGCTCCTCGCCGCGGAGTAGGGGAGCGGCGGCGGGACCGGTGCGGGGCGGGCCCCGCACCGGAACGGTCGTACGACTCCTACATCCGCTGCCACAGCGCCGGCGTGGCGACCGGCGACCACGCGCCCTGCGCCTGGTGGGACTGCAGGCACTGGTACCGCACGCCCGCGTGGGTGACGGTGGTGCCCGCCTCGTAGACACGGCCGGCGGCCCAGGTGTCCACCGTCCCGTTGTCCTGCGGGGCGGACGCGCCGGACTGGGCCGCGGCGGTCTTCAGGACCAGGCCGAAGTCGCTCAGGATCGGATTGATCGGCTGGTAGAAGGTGGTGCCGCCCTCGTCGCAGTCACCTGAGCCGCCGGAGGTGACGCCCTGTGCCTGGGAGCCGGAGACGTACGGGCCGCCGGAGTCGCCCGGCTCGGCGCAGACGGTGGTCTGGGTGACGCCGTCGACCGTGCCCTCGGAGTAGGCGACGCTCGTGTCGTGCTGCTGGATGGTGCCGCAGTGCCAGCCGGTGGTGGAGCCGGAGCGGCAGACGGACGCCCCGACGAGTGCCTGGACCGAACCGGTGACCTGCGTGCGCTGGCCGTCCTCTCCCTCCACGTCGGGCGTGGCCGTCCAGTCGCTGTTCACGGCGACCCAGGACATGTCCTTGCCGGGGAACGTGGAGGCCTGGAACGTGCCCTGGGACGCACGGTTGGAGCCGGCCGTCGAGTCGCCCCGGTCGCCGCAGTGGCCCGCCGAGGCGAAGCCCTGCTGCTGGTCCTTGGTGACGGAGAACCCGATGGAACAGCGGGCGGTGCTCTCGATGTAGTAGGCGTCGCCGCCGACGAGGTCCGCCAGCAGCCTCGGCCGTTGCGCCGACACACGGACGCTCACGCCCTTGCCCCGGACGCCGGCGGCCTTGATGAAGGCGGTGGCGGCCGGCCGCCTGGTCGCCTGGACCACGACGCGGTTGGTCGGTACGTCGACGTACCAGACCGGTGTGTCGCGCGTCTTGACGCGGCGGGCGGCCGAGTCCAGCTTCTTCTTGACGGCCTGGAGGTCGGTCAACGGCCGCTTGAAGACGGCGGCCTTGGCGCCCTGCGACTCGATGGCGGCCACGTCGGCGGAGTGCGTGGTGGCGACGGTGAGCTCGGCGGAGGTCGCGCCGCTCACCCAGGCCCCCGCGAAGTGCGTGCCCAGCGCGTTGCGCAGGCGGCCCGCGCGAGCGCCCGCCTCCGCTTCGTTGACCAGCCGCTCGGCCGCCTGACCCGGCTTCAGCTTGAGGTCCCGCTCCAGGGCGCGCAGTACCGCCGCGGGCGGCCGGTCGGCGCCGAGGGTGTGAGCGGCGGTGGACGCCGGGGCGGGCGGCGGCTCGGCCGAGGCGGCCGTGGTGACGCCGGTGAGGACGAGGGTGCCGAGAGCGGTGAGGGCGGTGCGGCGCCGCGCTGCGCCATGTCTGCCGAGCATGCGGTGTACCTCCATCGGGGTGCGCGTGGGTGTCGATCAGCTCAAGTCCTTGACAGAAAGCGACGCGCCGATGCCATAAGTGATGTTTTTTCGCGCTTTGGGGGGCCTCGGAGGGTGTCATGTGCGCCAGCGGACGGAACGGGGGCGGGAACGCGGCCGCGGCCGACCTCGCTTTCCGGCCATCCAGGACGTGGCAAACTTTCATCGTTCGTTTTCTTGAATCATTCGTGTTTAGGAAGGTAGGTTGTCCCCATGACCGCATCCCCGACCCCGACCCCCGCCGAGGAGCTGCGCGGTGCCGGCCTGCGGGTGACCGCCGCGCGAGTCGCGCTGCTGGAGGCCGTGCGCGCCGGTGACCACCTCGGTGTCGAGGCCATCGCCTCCGGGGTGCGCGATCGCGTGGGGCACGTCTCCCTGCAGGCCGTCTACGAGGGCCTGCACGCTCTCACCGCGGCCGGACTCGTGCGCCGCCTCGAACCACCCGGCAGCCCGGCCCTCTACGAGGGGCGGGTCGGCGACAACCATCACCACCTGGTGTGCCGGTCCTGCGGCGCCGTCGCCGACGTCGACTGCGCGGTCGGTCATGCCCCGTGCCTGACCGCGTCCGACGACCGTGGCTTCGCGGTCGACGAGGCCGAGGTCATCTACTGGGGCCTGTGCCCCGCCTGTTCAGCCGCCCGCGGCTCCTGAACACGTGATCCAGCCGAGCACCGTGATCCACCCGAGCACTGTGATCCACCGAGCACCGTGATCCACCCGAGCACTGTGATCCACCCCGTCCGGAAGGATTCCCATGACTGAGAACCACGACGCGATCGTCACCGACCCGAAGTCGGAGGAGGCGGGCGGTGGTTGCCCCGTCGCGCACGGGCGTGCCGCGCACCCGACTCAGGGCGGTGGCAACCGTCAGTGGTGGCCCGAGCGCCTCAACCTGAAGATCCTCGCCAAGAACCCCGAGGTGGCCAACCCCCTCGGTGAGGAGTTCGACTACGCCGAGGCGTTCCAGGCCCTCGACCTCGCGGCCGTGAAACGTGACATCGCCGAGGTCCTCACCACCTCGCAGGACTGGTGGCCGGCCGACTTCGGCAACTACGGCCCGCTGATGGTCCGTATGGCCTGGCACAGCGCGGGTACCTACCGCATCAGCGACGGCCGCGGCGGCGCCGGCGCGGGTCAGCAGCGCTTCGCCCCGCTCAACAGCTGGCCGGACAACGGCAACCTCGACAAGGCCCGCCGCCTGCTGTGGCCGGTCAAGAAGAAGTACGGCCAGTCCATCTCCTGGGCCGACCTCATGATCCTCACCGGCAACGTCGCCCTGGAGCAGATGGGCTTCAAGACCTTCGGCTTCGCCGGTGGTCGCGAGGACGTCTGGGAGGCCGACGAGGACGTCTACTGGGGCCCCGAGACCACCTGGCTCGACGACCAGCGCTACAGCGGCGACCGCGAGCTGGAGAACCCGCTCGCCGCGGTCCAGATGGGCCTGATCTACGTCAACCCCGAGGGCCCGAACGGCAATCCGGACCCGATCGCCGCCGCCCGCGACATCCGCGAGACGTTCCGCCGCATGGCGATGAACGACGAGGAGACCGTCGCCCTGATCGCCGGTGGCCACACCTTCGGCAAGACGCACGGCGCCGGCCCGGCCGACCACGTGGGTGCCGACCCCGAGGCCGCGTCCATGGAGGAGCAGGGCCTGGGCTGGAAGAGCACCTACGGCACGGGCAAGGGCGGTGACGCCATCACCTCCGGCCTGGAGGTCACCTGGACCACCACGCCGACCCAGTGGAGCAACGGGTTCTTCAAGAACCTCTTCGAGTACGAGTACGAGCTGGAGCAGAGCCCGGCCGGCGCCCACCAGTGGGTGGCCAAGGACGCTCCGGAGATCGTCCCGGACGCCCACGACTCGTCGAAGAAGCACCGTCCGAAGATGCTCACCACGGACCTGTCTCTGCGCTTCGACCCGATCTACGAGCCGATCTCCCGCCGGTTCTACGAGAACCCGGAGGAGTTCGCGGACGCCTTCGCGCGCGCCTGGTTCAAGCTGACCCACCGTGACATGGGCCCGAAGTCCCTGTACCTCGGCCCGGAGGTTCCGGCGGAGACGCTGCTGTGGCAGGACCCGCTGCCCGAGGCCCAGGGCGAGGCCATCGACGACGCCGAGGTCGCGGCCCTCAAGGCCAAGCTCCTCGACTCCGGCCTGACCGTCTCTCAGCTGGTCTCCACCGCGTGGGCGTCCGCCTCGACGTTCCGTGGCAGCGACAAGCGCGGCGGTGCCAACGGCGCCCGTATCCGTCTGGAGCCGCAGCGCAGCTGGGAGGCCAACGACCCCGACCAGCTCGCTCAGGTCCTGCGCGTGCTGGAGGGCGTCCAGCAGGAGTTCAACTCCGGCGCCAAGAAGGTCTCGCTGGCCGACCTGATCGTCCTCGGTGGTTCCGCGGCCGTGGAGAAGGCCGCCAAGGACGCCGGGTTCGACGTCGAGGTGCCGTTCGCCCCGGGCCGTGTCGACGCGACCGAGGAGCACACCGACGCGGAGTCCTTCGCCGCGCTGGAGCCGGTCGCCGACGGGTTCCGCAACTACCTCGGCAAGGGCAACCGCCTTCCCGCCGAGTACCTGCTGCTCGACAAGGCGAACCTGCTCACCCTGAGCGCCCCCGAGATGACGGCCCTCGTCGGTGGCCTGCGCGTCCTCGGCGCCAACCACCAGCAGTCGCAGCTGGGTGTCCTGACCCGGACCCCGGGCGTGCTGACCAACGACTTCTTCGTCAACCTGCTCGACCTGGGCACCACGTGGAAGTCGACGTCCTCGGACCAGACCACGTTCGAGGGCCGTGACGCCGCCACGGGCGAGCTGAAGTGGGCCGGCAGCCGTGCCGACCTCGTCTTCGGCTCCAACTCCGAGCTGCGCGCGCTCGCGGAGGTCTACGCGAGCGACGACGCGAAGGAGAAGTTCGTGAACGACTTCGTCGCGGCGTGGGTCAAGGTCATGAACCTGGACCGGTTCGACCTCGTCTGATCCGTCACTCGTCTGATCCGTCACGCGTACGACGTCCAGGCCGGCCCGTGGGGGCCGGCCTGGACGTTTCTCGTGTGTGGGGGCGCTCGGCCCGGACGAGGCGCGGCTCCAGGAGCTACACCCGCCACATCTGCCACGCCGGTCACATCGGCCACACCAGCCGCATCGGCCACACCCTTCACACAACGCACACGGCACCCCATCAGTTCTTTAAGTTTCAATCGCTAGGCTCGCCGCGAGGAGTTCGGCCCCACCCAGCACAGGAGACCCGGCGTGCTCGACGGCGACGTAGTGGTGATCGGCGGCGGCTATGCGGGCGTCCGTCTGGCGAGAAGACTGGACGCCACGGCACGGGTGACCCTCGTGGACCGCAAGGAGGTCTTCTTCCACCGCATCGCCTCCCTGCGCGCCGGGGTGCGTCGCGACTGGTCGTTCACCCCCTTCATCCCGTACGACCGCCTGCTGAGCAACGGCCGTGTGGCCGTGGGCAAGGCCGTGCGCATCGACACCGCCGAGCGCCAGGTGGTGCTCGCGACGGGGGAGCGGCTCCCCTACGACGTGCTCGTGATCGCCACCGGCGCCGACTACCCCGAACCCGCCCGCTTCACGGGCACCACCCAGGAGGAGGCGGCGAAGTCCTTCGCCGCGCACCAGCAGCACATCGCGGGCGCCGAGCACGTCCTGGTCGTCGGCGGCGGGCCCTCCGGTGTCGAGCTCAGCGCGGAGATCCGCCTGGCGCGGCCCGGAGCCAGGGTCACGCTCGCCCACTCCGGGCCGGAACTGCTGCACGCCACCGGCAGCACCCGGGCCGGGCGCAAGGCGCGCGAGTGGCTGGAGTCCCACGACGTGGAGGTGTGGCTGGACGCCTTCATGTCGCCGGGCAACGAGTTCGGCACCTACCGCGACAGCCGCGGGACCGTCATCGAGGCCGACCTCTCCTTCTGGGCGACCGGTACCACCCCCAACACCCTCTGGCTGCGGTTGGCCGGGCACGGGGACTGGCTCAACGGGACGGGCCATGTGAAGGTCGACCAGGCGCTGCGCGTCCAGGGGTGGCTGGAGGTGTTCGCGGTCGGCGACGTGAACGACGCCACCGAGCTCAAGATCACTCCGGCCGCGCTCGCACAGGCCGACCTGGCGGCTCACAACATCCGCGCCTACCTCAACAGCGCCGGCAGGCACCGCAAGGAGCCCCGCTCCTATCGCCCGACGCACCGTACGCCGCTCATCGTCCCCTTCGGCCCGGCCGACGGAGTGACCCTGCTCCCCGTGCCCGGGGGCGAGACGGCGGTCCTCGGCGGCCGCACGACCACGCTGGCCAAGGCCAAGACGCTCATGACCCCCTATATGAGACGGCAGCTGGGCTACACCGCGGCGTGACCGCCCGGCGGCGGCTTCCCGAGCGCTTCCCGAGCGCTGCCCGAGCGCCCCCCGAGCGCGGCCCGCCCGCTGCCCGACCGCCTCCCGAACCGGCGACGAACGACCTGCAGGGCCCTGCTCACCGTATTGATGCTCGCCGTATTGAACCTGGTGTGCCGGGTACTCGGCCTCCGATCGAGCCCGCCCGCCCCCAGCCGCGGGCTCGGACAGGACCGGCGTGCTTCGAACGGAGTCGTGATGACGCAGAACCGGGAGAGTGCGACGCCCGCCCAGCGACCCGGGTTTGCGGAACTGCGCCCGGTGGAGGAGGGCCCGTCGCCTTCGCGGGAGCCGCGCTCGCTCACCAACGGAACACCGGTAGGTGACCGCAGCCAGGCGATCCTGGAGGCGGCCAAGCAGGTGGGCGCGCTGCTCAAACGCAAGGGGCACAGCTTCGCCCTGGCCGGCAGCGTCGCCGTCTACGCGCACGGCGGAAGCGGTCACCTCCAGCACGACGCCGACTTCTGCATCCGCCGCTCCGATGCCCAGGCGGTGACCGAGACACTGGCCGAGGCGGGCCTCACCGTCCGTACGCCCCCGGAGGACTGGCTGCTGAAGACCACCTGCTTCGGACAGGAGGTCGACCTCCTGTTCGAGCTGGCGCACCGGCCGGTCTCCGACGACATGCTCGCCCGCGCGCAGGAGCTCCCGGTCGACTCGGTGCGGATGCCCGTCATCGCGCCGACCGACCTCATGCGCGGCCTGATCGAGCCCTTCTCGGAGCACTACTGCGACTTCGGGCCGGTGCTGGCCGCCGCCCGTGCCCTGCGCGAGAAGGTGGACTGGGAGGACGTACGCGCTTCCTGCGGTGACGAGCCCATGCCCGCCGCCTTCTTCTTTCTCCTCGAACGCCTGAACGTCATCGCCCCACGGGAGGAGCTTCGATGACCGGATACGGCGCCCCGCCCGCTCCCGGCGCCGGAGCGCCGCAGGGCCTGGACTACCGGGTGGCGCATCTCGCCGACCATCTGGCCGCCGGGGACCTCGGCGAGCTCGGTGTGCGGATCGAAATCCGCGGCGAGGCGGTCCTGCTGACCGGCACCGTGCCGTCAGCGCAGTGCCGCGACGACATCCTGCGCATGGCGCGTGAAGAGCTGTCGGGGGCGCCCGTCCACAGCGACATCGTGGTCGCGGACTCCACCGCGCCCGATCACGCCGAGGAGGTCGAATGATCCGGATAGCAGCCGTCGGGGACATCCACATGGGGCCCGACAGCAAGGGCCGGCTGCGTCCCTCCTTCGAGACCCTGCCCGAATGCGCCGACGTGCTGCTGCTCGCCGGTGACCTCACCCGCCACGGCACCCCGGAGGAGGCCCGGGTGGTGGCGCACGAGATCGAGGGACTGGCGGTCCCGGTCGTCGCGGTGCTGGGCAACCACGATCACCACGCCGACTGCCCCGAGGAGATCACCGCCGTGCTGGAGGACGCGGGCGCGCGGGTTCTGGAAGGCCAGGCGACCGTGGTGGGCAACGGGGGCGCCAGGATCGGCGTGGCCGGCACGAAGGGCTTCGGCGGTGGGTTCGTCGGGCGCTGCGCCGGTGAGTTCGGGGAACCGATCATGAAGGAGTTCGTCAGGTACTCGCGCCGGCGCGCCGACACCCTGCGGGAGTCCCTGCAGGAGCTGGCGGGGCAGGACTGCGACGTACGTATCGCGCTCACCCACTTCTCCCCGGTACCGGACACGCTGGCCGGGGAACCGCCCGAGATCTACCCGTTCCTCGGCAGCTATCTGCTGGCCGAGGCGATCGACACGGCCGGCGCCGACCTCGCGGTGCACGGGCACGCGCACCTGGGCAGCGAGCACGGCATGACGAGCGGGGGCGTGAAGGTGCGCAACGTCGCTCAGCCGGTGATCGGCCGGGCCTTCCACGTCTACCACCTCGCACGGCACGACCGGGCGGTATCCGTTGCCCCGGGCGGCCGGACGCGGATCTGAGGGTGTGGTCGCGTCGTGCCGTGACCGTCCCGGTGTGGGCGAGGCCACGCCGCCGATCGGCCTTCGGGCATGTCCACCGGCCGGGACGCCGGGCTACCGTTTCAGGGCTTCTGTAGATCTGGTGGACCTAAGCGTCCATCGCTCGTACCCCGGACGGCCCGGCAGTGCTCGCAGACCTCTCCCCGCTCATCGCGGCGACCACCCAATGGCTGACACGTTCCTATCCCGCGTGCGGCGGCGCGCTGGCCGCCGCCCTGGGTGAGGTGCAGGCCCGGCAGGCCGTCACGGTCGCGGCATGGCTGCGGTACCCGACGCCGACGGACGCCGCACTCGTGGGGATGGCGGGCCCGGGCGGCTCGGGTGGCCTGGACTGGGTCACCGGCGCGGACGCCGCCGCGGCCGACGAGACGGACGACTTCGCCTGGCGCACCTGGGTCGACGAGGTCGTGGCGAGCTGGGCGGCCTGCCTGCTCACCGACGACGCCCTGGCCCGGCTGGCGGTAGCGGCGCTCGCCGACGGCGATCACGCGACGGGCGTACCGCAGGAGTTCCGCCGCCTCGTCCGCCCCGACTCCCGCGACCGGGCCGCAGCTGCCCTGCTGCGTCACCCCGACCTGGTGGCCCCCGTGGCCGCCCTCCATCGAGCCGCCCTTCAGGCACGCCTCGATCCGGGCCGGGCGCTGGCCGCCTGAGCGTGCGTGGTGCCGCCGTTCGGGTGGGCGGGGGCGTCGGACGGCGTACGGGGAAGGACCGGGCGACGGGTCCGGTGAGCCCGGCCCAGCAGTCGCCGGTTCGGATGCCGCCCAGCCTCGCTGCCTGCGAGCTCTGATGGCGCCGAGCCCGGGAGTCCTCGCGCCGCGCAGCCCAGCGACGGCAGCCGCGTGCTGCAGGGCCTTTCGCGTACGGCTCGGCGAGCCGGCCCCGGCCTGCCCGCGGGCGCTCCTCGTCCAGCCCTCGAAGGGCCGTCCGGCTCCGCCACCCGCGTGCCTCGTGAGGTGAGTCGTCTCGCTGGGGTTGTCCGGCTCGTGGCGTCGGCCCTGGGCCGTGTCAGGTGAGTCGTCTCGCTGTCGTCCCGCCAGGCCGCCCGCTCCGTGCCGTCGGGCCCGGGGGAACCCGCTCCGTGCTGTCCCGCCAGGGCCGCCCGCCCCGTGCCGTCGGGCCCGGGCCGCCCGCCCCGTGCCGTCGCCCCCCTCCCGTCAGGCAGCCGTCCCCAGGGCCGCCCGCACCGTGGCGTCGCCCTCCTTCGTCGGCAGGGTCGTCGGCGTCGGGGTTCGGCGGGCGCGGAGGGTGAGGCCCGCCGCGATGGTGGCGGCGATGATCAGACCGCCGGTGACCAGGGCGCCGCGGGCGCCGGCCAGTTCCATGAGGAGGCCGAGGGCCGGAGGGCCGCCGAGCCCCCAGGCGGTACCGATGCTGCTCCAGACGCCGAGCACGCGTCCCCGCAGGTGGGCCGGAGGGTCGGTCTGCAGGACGGAAGTCCCGGCGGTGTCGGAGACGGACTCCACCACGGCCATCGGCAGCACCAGCACCAGCAGCACGGCCAGCGACGGGGACAGCCCGGCCGCCACCTGCAGCAGACCGCCCGCCGCCGCCAGCGTGCCCACCAGCCGGACGGAGGGCCTGCGCAGCCGGGCACCGAGGACCGCGCCCAGGATGCCGCCGACGGCGAGCACCGTGGAGACCGTGCCGAAGGACCCCGCCCCGCCCGCGAGCGGCCCGGTGACGAGCACCGCCAGGGTGAGGCCGTAGTTGCGGCCGAAGACCGAGCTGACCCCGGTGACCGCGGCGAGCGCGACCAGACGGGGGCGGCGCAGGAAGAAGAGCAGGCCCTGGCGCATGGTCATGTCCGGCGCGGAGGGTTTGCCGTCGCCGGGCCGCGGCACGGAGCGCACCTGCGCGGCGTGCCGCACCGCGCCGGGCGCCGGACGCAGGAAGGGAATCACCGACGCCACGAACAGGAACGACAGGCCGTTCGCGGCGTAGGCGGCGGCTGTGCCGAGGAACCCGACCGTGACACCGGCCAGGGCGGTGCCCACGAGCCGGCCCGCGTTGTGCACCAGCGAGCCGACGCCGATCGCGGAGGGCACGTCCGCCACAGGAACGAGGTCGTTGCCCAGCAGGGCGCACGCGGGCCCGTCGACGGTGGCGATGATGCCGGTCACGGCGGCCAGCACCATCAGGGAGGTCATGTCCAGCCCGCCCAGCGCCACCAGCAGGGCCGTGGTGAAGGCCACCGCGCCGAGCAGCGCCTGGCTGACGGCGGCCGTCAGCTTGAGGGGCCAGCGGTCCACCGCCGTACCGCCCAGCAGGCTCATGAACAGCGCGGGAGCGGCCTGAACGGACATCGACAGGCCCGTCGCCGCCGCCGAGCCGGTGATCTGCAGGACGAGCAGGTTCTGCACCGTGAGCTGCATCCAGGTGCCGGCGTTCGACAGGAAGTTGGCGACGGACCACCAGCGCATGCTGCGGTACCTCAGCGACCGCCAGGGCGAGCGGGACTCGCCGTCGGACGGGACGGAGGCGGTGTTCGGCGCAGACGGGGGCAGGGCAGGGGTGAAAGACACAGTGCGGTACCCGGAACCAGGGGAGTCGAGGAGGGACCGGGGAACCGGTATCGCCGGCTGCGCTGCGCGGCGGTTCCACCGAGTCGGTCACGGCGCGGACCATCGTGGCAGACCGGACCCCCGGAACGACGGCGCCCGCCCTGTCGCGCCGCCGCCCCGGGGGTCAACTGCCCGGGACGATCCGGTATTTGCCGGTCGAGTGTGGTTGCTCACAGGGGCCCGGGAGGCCGGACCGCACGGCCGTCCCTCCCGGCCCGGGTCAGTCCTTCTTGCCGCGACCGCTCAGCGCGTCGCGCATCCGGTCCACCAGGCCCGCTCCGGGGGCCAGGAGCTTGTTGGCGGGCGGCTTGTCCGGGGCGGCCGGATGCGGCCGCGTCGGTGCCATCTTCTTCGCCGTACGCACCTTGTCGCCGAGCTGGTCGAGCGCCTCGGGCGGACAGGCCGCGCGCAGCCTGGGGAAGAGGTTCTGCTCCTCGTCCGCGATGTGCGAGCGGACCTCGGTCATCAACATCCCGACGAGCCGGTCGAAGTCCGGATCGCCGGCCTCGCACCCCTCCAGGTCCTTCATGATCTGCTCGGCCTTGGAGTGATCCTCGGTCTCCCTGTCCGCGAGGGTGTCCCCGCCCGCGACATGCTCCCGCACCGCCGGGTAGAGGTACTCCTCCTCGGCGACCGAGTGCCTCACCAGCTCCATGGTGACCTGCTCGGCATACACCTTGCGGTCCTTGTCACCGGACGGAAGCGCCTCGATCCGGCCGAAGAGCTCCTCGACCTCGCGGTGATCGGTCACCAGCTCGTCGATGACGTTCCCACCATGACCCATGTCCTTCACCTCCAGCTTCAGCGGCGCCCCGGGTGGGCCGCCGCCGGCTCCGAGTGCCCGCGGTCGGCGGACTCACACGAAGTCGCGACCGGCCACGGACCGACGCATAGTAGGAATCAACGTGTGAAACCAGCACACCCCGGGAACCCCGTGGTCGTGCGTCGTCGAAAGAGACGACTGCGGGCGCGGGCGCTTCCGCCGGGCGCCGTCCGCGACCAGTTCTTTCACCCTCGCCAACAGTCGGGCGAAGGCGCGCCGAAGCCTTCCGCGGTTCTCCGAAACCTCCTGTGCCGCGCCTGAGGGTGTGCGGTGTGCGCCGGTTTCCCGGCGTCCTCGTGCGTGGAGAAGGAAGACCCATGAGCGAATCTTCGACATGTACATGGCGACGTGCCCTGGTGACCGGCGGTGCCGGCTTCCTCGGCAGCCATCTGTGCGAGCGCCTGCTGGATTCGGACGTCGAAGTCGACTGCGCCGACAACCTGTGCTCCGGTTCGCGTGAGAACATCGCGCACCTCGAAGCCCGCCGCGGCTTCCGGTTCGTCGAATGCGACGTCTCGGCACCCGACGCCCCCCAGCGGCTCCCGGGGCCGTACGACCTGGTCCTGCACTTCGCCTGCCCCGCGTCACCCGCCGACTACCTTCGGCTGCCCCTGGAGACGCTCGACGCGGGCAGCCTCGGCACCCGCACCATGCTGGCCGTCGCCGAGCGTGACCGGTGCCGGTTCCTGCTGGCCTCGACCTCCGAGGTGTACGGCGATCCGCTGCGGCATCCGCAGCGCGAGGACTACTGGGGCAACGTCAACCCGGTCGGGCCGCGCAGCGTGTACGACGAGTCCAAGAGGTTCGCCGAGGCCCTGGTCACCGCCCATGTGCGGGTGAAGGACGCGAACGCCGGGATCGTGCGCCTGTTCAACACCTACGGGCCGCGCATGCGCGCGCACGACGGGCGAGCCGTCCCCACCTTCGTCAGCCAGGCACTGGCCGGCGAACCGCTCACCGTGGCGGGCGACGGCCGTCAGACACGGTCGCTGTGCTACGTGGACGACACCGTCGACGGGATCCTGCTCGTGGCGGCGAGCCACTCGGTCCGCCCCGTCAACATCGGCGGCAGCGACGAGGTCACCGTCCGCGAGATCGCCCACCGGGTGGTCGAGTTGACGGGTTCCTCCTCACCGATCGTGTACGTCGACCGCCCCACCGACGACCCGCAGCGCCGCCGCCCGGACACCGGCCTGGCGCGCGAGCTGCTCGGCTGGACGCCCCGGGTGCCCTGGGAGGAGGGCGTCAAGCAGACCATCGCCTACTTCGCCACGGAGTCTGCGGCGCGCGAGCCCGGCCCACAGGACTGACCCACCCGCACGCCGTACGGAGGCATCGCATGCGCGTCCTGGGAATCAACGCCCTCTTCCACGACCCCGCCGCCGCCCTCGTCGTGGACGGCCGGATCGTGGCGGCCGCCGAGGAGGAACGCTTCAGCCGGCGCAAGCACGGCAAGCGCCCCCTGCCCTTCTCCGCCTGGGAACTTCCCGAACTCTCCGCCCGATGGTGCCTGGACCGGGCCGGCCTGACCCCGGCCGACCTGGACGCGGTCGCCTACTCCTACGACCCCGAACTCGCCCGTCCCGCAGGCCGGTTGGGGCTGGACGACCCCTGGGACCACCTGCGTCAGGAATACGCCCGCCGCGCCCCCGGGTTCCTCGCCGAGGCCCTGCCCGGACTCGACCCCGGCAAGGTCCGCTTCGTCGCCCACCACGTCGCCCACGCCGCCTCCGCCGGACAGGCCGCCCCGTACCCCGACAGCGCCGTACTGGTGCTGGACGGCCGCGGCGAATGCGGCTCGCACCTGGCCGGCCGGTACGCGAACCGCGAACTCACCGTCCTCGGCTCGCAGTCGCTGCCCGACTCGATGGGGCTGTTCTACGAGGACCTCACCCAGCACCTCGGATTCCTGCGCAGCAGCGACGAGTTCAAGGTGATGGCGCTCGCCTCGTACGGCACGCCCCGCTTCCTCGACCGGCTGCGCGAGTACGTCCACCCGGACGGCGACGGCGGCTTCCGCGCACGCCCCGTCCCGTGGGCGTCGCTGGTCCCCCCACGTGCGGCGGGCGCCGACTGGACGCAGGACCACGCCGACCTCGCCGCCAGCGCCCAGACCTGCCTGGAGGAGGTCCTGCTCGGCCTCGCCCGATGGCTGTACGACCGTACCGGCGAGGAGGTGCTCACCCTCGCGGGAGGCGTCGCCCTCAACTGCGTGGCCAACACCCGGCTGCACCGGGAGACACCCTTCCGCCACGTCTGGGTGCAGCCCGCCGCCGGGGACGCGGGCACCGCACTCGGCGCCGCGCTCCACGTCGCCCACCAGAAGGAGGCCGTGGAGGCGATGCCGACCGCGGCGCTCGGCCGCGACTGGAGCGACGACGAACTGCGGGACCGGCTGGACCGCGCGGCCGTGCCCTACGAGGAACCCGACGACATCGCCGAGACCGTGGCCGCCGAACTCGCCGGGGACGGCATCGTCGCCTGGTTCCAGGGGCGCAGCGAGTACGGGCCCCGGGCACTCGGGCACCGCTCACTGCTCGCCCACCCGGGCCGCGCCGCGAACCTCGAACGCCTCAACGCCGTCAAGGGCCGCGAGGAGTTCCGCCCCGTCGCGCCCATGGTGCTGGCCGAGCGTGCCGCTCAGCTCTTCGACGGGCCGCTGCCCAGCCCCTACATGCTGTTCGTCCACGAGGTCGCCGAGGAGTGGCGGCATCGCATCCCGGCCGTGGTCCACGTCGACGGCACGGCACGGATCCAGACCGTGGACCGCCGGGACGAACCCCTGGTCGCGCGCATGATCGACGGGTTCGAACGACTCACCGGCCTGCCCGTCGTCGTCAACACCAGCCTCAACACCGCCGGACGGCCCATGGTGGACGACCCCCGGGACGCCCTGGAGTGCTTCGGCTCGGCGCCCGTGGACCTGCTCGCCCTCGGCCCCTTCGCGATCCGGCGGAAGAAGGTGTTCGCATGACGGCCGACGTTCCCGCCTACTCCGTCGTCATCCCCACGATCGGACGGCCCTGCCTCGCCGACTGCCTGCGCGCGCTCGCCGAGGCCGCGCCCCACCACCCACCCGAGGCGGTCGTGGTGGTCGACGACCGCCCCGACCCCACCGGCCCGCTGCCCCTGGAAGCGGCCGGCGACCTGCCGCTGAAGACCCTGAGCACGGGAGGCAGGGGCCCGGCGGCCGCCCGCAACGAGGGCTGGCACACGGTCCGTTCACCCTGGACCGTCTTCCTCGACGACGACGTCCAGGTGCTGCCCGACTGGTCCCGCCGGCTCGCCGACGACCTCGCCGCCGCGGACCCCGCCACCGGCGGCGTCCAGGGACGCCTGCGGGTCCCCCTGCCGGAGGACCGCCGGCCCACCGACTGGGAACGCGGCACCGCCGGACTGGAACGGGCCGCCTGGGCCACGGCGGACATGGCCTACCGCACCGAGGCGCTCGCGAGCGTCCGAGGCTTCGACGAACGGTTCGGCCGGGCCTTCCGGGAGGACGCCGACCTGGCCCTGCGCGTCCGCGACGCCGGGTGGCTGCTGCGCCGCGGACAGCGAACGACGCGCCACCCGGTGCGGGACGCCGACCGCTGGGTCTCGGTGCGGGCCCAACGCGGCAACGCCGACGACGCGTTGATGACCCGGATGCACGGCCCCCACTGGTGGGCGAACGCCCGGGCCCCGCGCGGCCGACTGCCCCGGCACGCGCTCGTGACGTCCCTCGCGCTCGCCACCCCCGCCCTCGCGCTGGCCGGCCGGCGCCGCGCGGCCCGGGTCACCGCGGGACTGTGGGCGCTCGGCACCGCCGAGTTCGCCCTCGCCCGCATCAAGCCCGGGCCCCGCACCCCGCAGGAGATCACCACCATGATCGCCACCAGCGTGGTCATCCCGCCGCTCGCCGTGCGCCACTGGGTCGACGGGCTGATACGCCACCGGCGGGCCACCCCCCTCAGGAGCACACGGTGACACGGCGCGGAACGGGCACGAGCCTTCACCGGCCCACGCGGGGTCGCCGTCATCACGGCCGCGTGGCCGCCGTCCTCTTCGACCGCGACGGAACCCTCGTCGAGGACGTCCCCTACAACGGCGACCCCGCCCGGGTGCACCCGCTCCCCGGCGTCCGGCAGGCACTGGACCTGCTGCGCGCCGCCGGCATCCCGACCGGGGTCGTCAGCAACCAGTCGGGCATCGGCCGCGGACTGATCACGGAGACCGACGTCCGCCGGGTCAACGACCGGGCGGACACCCTGCTGGGCGGCCTGAACACCTGGGTCCACTGCCCGCACGCGCCCGACGCCGGCTGCTCCTGCCGCAAGCCCCGCCCCGGACTGGTCGTCGAGGCCGCCCGGCGGCTGGGAGTGCCCCCGCCGGACTGCGTGGTGATCGGTGACATCGCGGCCGACGTCCAGGCCGCCCGCGCCGCCGGCGCCCGGGGCGTGCTCGTGCCCAACGCGGCCACCCTGCCGTACGAGGTCGAGACGGCACCCGACACCGCCCCCGACCTGCTCACGGCGGTCCGGCGGCTCCTCGCCGAGAGGCGGGGTGATCGCCCGTGAAGAGCCTGGTGGTACGCCTCGACAGCTTCGGCGACGTCCTGCTCGCCGGACCCGCGGTCCGGGCCGTCGCCGCGCACTCCTGCCACGTCACCATGGTGTGCCGCCCGCGCGGCGAACCCGCCGCGCGCCTGCTGCCCGGCGTCGACGACGTGATCGTGTGGGAGGCCCCGTGGGAGGGCTTCGACGCGCCCACCGTCCAGGAAGCCGACGTCGACGGCCTCGTACGACGCCTGAAGGGCGCGGCGTTCGACGCCGCCCTCGTCCTCACCTCCTTCCACCAGAGCCCCCTGCCCACGGCCCTGTTGCTGCGCCTGGCGGGCGTCCCGTACATCGGCGCCGACAGCGTCGACCACCCGGGCCGCCTCCTCGACGTACGCCACCGGCGGCTCCCCGGCCGCCACGAGGCCGAGGCCGCCCTCGACACCGCCGCCGCCATGGGCTTCGAGCCGCCCGCCGGTGACGACGGCCTGCTGCGCGTCCTGCCGCCGCCCGACACCATCGCGCTGACGGGCAACGGCCCCTACGTCGTGCTGCACCCCGGAGCCAGCGCACCGGCCCGCGCCTGGAGTCCCGAACGCTGCGCCGAGGCCGTCGAGTCGCTCGCCGAGGCCGGGCACCGGGTCGTCGTCACCGGCGGCCCCGACGAGGTCGGCCTGACCCGGAAGGTCAGCGGCGACATCGCCGTGGACCTCGGAGGGCGCACCGAACCGCGCACGCTCGCCGGGATCCTGCGCACCGCCGACGTGGTGGTGTGCGGCAACACCGGACCGGCCCATCTGGCCGCCGCCGTCGGCACGCCGGTCGTGTCGCTGTTCGCCCCCGTGGTCCCGGCGGAGCGCTGGGCGCCGTACGGAGTGCCGAGCGTCGTCCTCGGCGACCAGCGCGCGCCCTGCGCGGACAGCCGTGCCCGGCGCTGTCCCGTGCCCGGTCACCCCTGCCTGGAGGAGGTCACCGGGCAGGACGTGGTGGGCGCGGTCCGCAAACTGCTCAAGGAGGACGCATGAACATCCTCGTGTGGCATGTGCACGGTTCGTGGCTGACGTCGTTCGTGCAGGGCGCGTACGACTTCCTCGTCCCCGTGACCCCCGACCGCGGGCCCGACGGACTCGGACGCGCCAGGACATGGCAGTGGCCGCCCACCGTACGGGAGTTGAGCCCCGCCGAGCTGCGCGAGGCCGACATCGACCTGATGGTGCTGCAACGGCCGCACGAACTCGAACTCGCCCGCCGGTGGACCGGGCGCCGTCCCGGCGCCGACGTACCCGCCGTCTACGTCGAGCACAACAGCCCGCACGCCACACCCGTGGACACCCGGCACCCGCTGGCCGACCGGGACGACATCACGCTCGTGCACGTCACCCACTTCAACCGCCTGATGTGGGACAGCGGCCGGGCCCCGACCACGGTGATCGAGCACGGCGTCATGGACCCCGGACACCTGTGGACCGGCGAGGAGCCGCGCGCCGCGGTCGTCGTCAACGACCCCGTACGGCGCGGCCGTACGACCGGAACCGACCTGCTGCCCGAGTTCGCGCGCGCCGTGCCGCTGGACGTCTTCGGCATGCGCACCGAAGGGCTCGGGGACCACCTGCGACTCCCGTCCGACCGGCTGCGCAGCCGCGACCTGCCCCAGAGCAGCCTGCACCCGGCGATGGCGCGCTGCCGCATGTACCTGCACCCCGTCCGGTGGACGTCCCTCGGACTGTCCCTGCTGGAGGCGATGTTCCTCGGGATGCCCGTGGTCGCCCTGGACACCACCGAGGTGCGCGAGGCCGTCCCCGAGGGAGCGGGGGTGGTGTCCAACCGGCTCGACGTACTGCGGGACGCCATGCGCGGATTCCTCGCGGACCCCGTGGACGCCCGGCTGACAGGGGAGGCCGCCAGGGCCGCGGCGCAGGCCCGCTACGGAGAGCGGCGCTTCCGGGACGACTGGGAGCGTCTGATCAAGGAGGTCACCCGATGAGCACCAGCCACCCCTCGGCCGGCCGTGTCGCCATGGTCTCCGAGCACGCCAGTCCGCTGGCCGCGCTCGGCGGACCCGACGCGGGCGGACAGAACGTCTACGTGGCGCAACTCGCCGGGCGACTGGTCCGCCGCGGACACGAGGTCACCGTGTACACGCGGCGTGACGACCCCCGGCTGCCGGAACAGGTCACCGTGCCCGACGGATTCAAGGTCGTGCACGTGCCCGCGGGACCGGCGGCGCCCATACCCAAGGACGAACTCCCGCCTTACATGCCCGAGTTCGGCGCGTTCCTGGCCCGGCGGTGGGCGGCCGAACCGCCCGACGTGGCGCACGCCCACTTCTGGATGTCCGGCTGGGCGGCGCTCGCCGGCGCCCGCGACCTCGGCGTGCCCGTCGTGCAGACCTACCACGCGCTCGGCACCGTCAAGAAGCGCCATCAGGGCGCCGCCGACACCAGCCCGCCCGACCGCATCGCGATCGAGACCACCATCGGCCGCGAGTGCAGCCGCATCATCGCCACCTGCGAGGACGAGGTCACCGAACTTCGGGCCATGGGCCTGCCGCGGCGACACATCTCGGTCGTCCCCTGCGGCGTCGACCCCGTGCGGTTCGCCCCGGTCGCCGCGACGCGCAGACCCGCCTCCGCGCCCCGGCGCCTCCTCGCCGTCGGCCGGCTCGTCCCCCGCAAGGGGTTCGACCGCGCCATCCGCGCCCTGGCCGGCATCCCGGACGCCGAACTCCTCATCGCCGGCGGACCCGAGGCCGCCCTGCTGCTCGCCGAGCCGGAGGCCGAGCGGTTGCGGGCGATCGCCGACGAGTGCGGTGTGGCCGACCGGGTACGGCTGCTGGGCGGGGTGAGCCGCGAGGAGATGCCGGGGCTGATGTCCGGCGCGGACCTCGTGCTGTCCCTGCCCCGCTACGAACCGTTCGGCATCGTGCCCGTCGAGGCCATGGCCTGCTGCGCGCCCGTCCTCGCCACGGCCGTCGGCGGGCAGCTCGACACCGTCGTCGACGGCGTCACGGGCGTCCTCGTACCGCCCGACGACGACCACGACATCGCCGGCACCGTCCGCCGCCTGCTGGCCGACCCGGAGCTGCTCGCCCGCTACGGCGCGGCCGGGCGCCGCCGTGTCCTGGCCCGCTACACCTGGGACCGCGTCGCCGACGGCGTGACCCGCGCCTACAGCGCCGTCTCCACCGTCCCCTCGCTGTCGGGAGCCGTCCGATGAAACTCGCCTCCGACGTCACACACTGCGACGACCTGATGCGGGCGCTGCAAGGCTTCCGCGGCTACGCCGGGCCCGTGCTCCGGCACTGGGGCGCGCTGCTCGCCTCCCGTCTCGGTTCCGGCTCCCGGCTCCTCGTCGCCGGCAACGGCGGCAGCGCGGCCCAGGCGCAGCACCTCACCGCCGAGCTGGTCGGCCGCTACCGGGACGAACGCCCGGCGTTCTCCGCACTCGCGCTGCACGCCGACACGTCCTCCACCACCGCCATCGCCAACGACTACGGCGTCCAGGAGATCTTCGCCCGCCAGGTCGCCGCGCACGGCCGCGCCGCAGACGTCCTCGCCCTGCTGTCCACCAGCGGCGCCAGCGCCAACCTCCTCGTCGCGGCGAGCGAGGCCCACCGCCTCGGCATGACCGTGCTGGCCCTCACCGGCCCGGCACCGAACCCGCTCGCGAGCGCCGCCGACGAGGCCCTCTGCGTCGAGGCGGCGACCTCGGCGACGGTGCAGGAGCTGCACCTGGTGGCCGTCCACATGCTCTGCGAGACCTTCGACCAGGCGGTCGCACGACGGGAGACGGCGCACCGGCGCATCCGGGACGACGCCGCCCGGCCCGGCACGACGGACCGGCGCTACTGGTCCGTCGGGACCGGCGGCGCCCCGGAGGAGCACCATCGCCCCGACGAACGGCCCGGTGAACGCTGGGCGCTGCTCCTGGAGGAGGACGGCACATGACCGCACCGGCCGCACTGCTGGTCGTCGGGGACGCCCTCCTCGACCACGACGTCTCCGGCCGTGTCGAACGCCTCGCCCCCGACGCGCCGGTACCGGTCGTCAGCGGCACCCGGCGCGCCACCCGCCCCGGTGGGGCCGCGCTCACCGCCTGCCTCGCCGCCGCCGACGGCCGGCCGGTCACGCTGATCACCGCCCTCGGCGACGACCCGGACAGCGCGGCCCTGCGCGACCTGCTGACCGGCCGTGTGCACCTGGTCGAACTCCCGTTGGAAGGCGCCCTGTCCAGCAAGACCCGCGTCCTCGCGGACGGCCGGCCGCTGCTGCGCCTGGACGACGGCGAGGGACGGGCCCGGGAAACCACGCACGAGGCCGTCCGAGCGATCACCGAGGCGGACGCCGTGCTCGTCTCCGACTACGGCCGCGGCACCGCCGACGTGCTGCGCGAGGCGCTGGCCGGGGCGGCGGCGCGGATCCCCGTCGTCTGGGATCCGCATCCCCGGGGCATGCCACCGGTACCGGGCGCACGGCTGGCGACGCCGTCCGCCGCCGAGGCACATGCCCTCGCGGACCGGACCGAGGACCGCGACGACACCGAGCAGCGCGGACCCAGCGGCGAACTGCGCACGGCCGCCCAGGACGCCGGCCGGCTCGTACGGGCCTGGCGGGTGGCGTCCGTGGCGGTGACGCTCGGTGGACGCGGAGCCCTGCTGTCGCACGGCGGGACGCCGCTGCTCGTGCCGTCGCCGGTCACGGCCGAGGGCGACGCGTGCGGGGCGGGCGACCGGTTCGCGGCCACCGCCGCCGGGCTGCTCGCCGACGGCGAACTCGCCGAGACGGCCGTCCGCGCGGCCGTGCACGCCGCCACCCGCTATGTCGCCGAGGGCGGCGTACGGTCCCTTTCCACGGCCGCCACGGCCACCGCGACGACGGCTCCCCAGCCCCAGGGCGCGCCCACGGACGACGCCCTGCGCACGGCTGCCCGGGTGCGGGCGGCGGGCGGAACGGTCGTCGCCGCCGGCGGCTGCTTCGACCTCCTGCACGCCGGCCATGTCGCGCTGCTGCAGGCGGCCCGGCGCACCGGTGACTGCCTGGTGGTGTGCGTCAACTCCGACGCGTCCGTGCGCCGCCGCAAGGGCGACGGCCGGCCGCTCGTCCCCGAGGCGGACCGGATCCGGGTCCTGCGCGCGCTGGAGTGCGTCGACGCGGTCGCCGTGTTCGACGAGGACACGCCGGAGCGCCTCCTCGCCGAACTGCGCCCGCACATCTGGGCGAAGGGCGGCGACTACGCTCTCGAACGCCTCCCGGAGGCGCCCCTCGTGGAGAGCTGGGGAGGCCAGGTCGTCCTCTTCCCGTACCTCGACGGCCGCTCCACCACAGGCATCGCCGAGCGAGCGGCCCTGACCCCACGACCACCGTCGACACCCCTGACGCCGGCCACCGCACGAAGGCGGCGGTGACCCATGCCCGTCGCCGGACACCGTGACGAGTGAGATGAGCCGGCGGTGATCGATCGCCGGGGTGGTGGTGCGACGAGGCGGCTCGCGGGCCCGCGGTTCGCCCCCGGGGCAGAAGGGCGTGGGCGAACGCCGGGGCGGGTCGGGTGAGTTGACGGTGGCGGGTCCGCCGGGAGGCCGGAATGGGCCACTCGCGGGACGAGGCACGTGACCGTGACGAGTGAAGGGAGTCCGCGGTGATCGATCCGCCGGTGCGAGGGTGCCGGGCGGCCGAGGCGGCAGGGCGGTGGCGCCCGTGGGAGGCCGACGGCTGCGCGGCCGGGGCCCGGCGCGAGACCGTCGAGGCCGCGGGCACCGGACCGTACGGCCGCCGCCGGATCCTGGTGTTGCGGGCGCTGGGGCTCGGTGACCTGCTCGCCGGGGTTCCCGCGCTGCGGGGCATCCGGCGGGCCTTCGCACGCGATCACATCGTGCTGGCGCTGCCCCCGGCGCTCGCCGAGGCCGCGCTGGCCACCGGAACAGTGGACGGCGTCCTGCCGGCGCAGGCGCCTGGGCGGGGCGTGCCGACCCTGGATCACTGGCCCGGGCCGCCCCCGGACGTCGCCGTCGACCTGCACGGCAACGGACCCGAGAGCCGCGACGCACTGGCCGCCCTCGGCCCCCGTCGGCTCCTGGCCTTCGCCGCAGCGGGCGATCCCCTCGCCGGTCCAGGGCCCGCCCAGCCCCCCGTGTGGCGACCGGACGAGCACGAGCGCGAGCGCTGGTGCCGCTTCCTCGGCGCCTACGGCATCGCGGCCGACCCGGACGACGTACGACTGCCACCGCCCACGGCCCCCTCCCCGGCACCGGGCGCCGTCCTCGTCCACCCCGGCGCCGAGTCCGCCTCCCGCCGCTGGCCCGCCGGGCGGTACGCCGACGTCGTACGGCGGTTGCGAGCCGCGGGGCACCGGGTCGTCGTCAGCGGCGGCCCCGCGGAGGACGCGCTGGTCCTCGACCTCGCCGCCCGTACCGGGCTGCCCGCGCGCGACGTGCTGCGCGGCGGGCTGCCGTTCGCCGAGCTGTCGGCGCTCGTCGCCCACGCCGCCCTCGTCGTCAGCGGCGACACCGGACCGGCCCATCTCGCGGTGTCCCACGGCACACCGTCCGTGACCCTCTTCGGACCCGTCTCTCCCCGCCTGTGGGGACCTCCGCGCTCCCCGCGCCACGTCGTCCTGTGGAAACCCGGCCCCCCGGGCGACCCGCACGGCGACGCCCCCGACCCGCAGCTGCTGCGCATCCGCGCCGACGAGGTGGTCACCGCGGCCGTCGGTCTGCTGAACCCCGCCCGGACCACCACGTGACCACGACCGGCCCGAATTCCCGCGGCACGCCGCTACGGGCCGTGCCCGCATGCCTCACCGGAACGCGGGCACGGCCCGTAGCGGCATCGTCACGTCCCCTCCGTCCCCGTGTCCGGAGCGGCGACGGCCTCCGTCGTCTCAGGGGCGTCGTCGCGTTCACCCTCGGCCTGGGACGGCGTCGTGTACTCCGGAACCGGGTGGTGGGCCCATGGGGTCTCGGCCTCCTCGCGCTCGCCCTCGGCCTGTGACGGGGTGTGGTGGCTCACGCTCATCGTGATCGTCCCTCCTGCGCACGGGCCGGTCGGCCGGCCCCACTCGGGCGGGGGAGGGGCCCGGCACCGTCGAGCGCCGGACCGGCACCCCCGGGCGCCCCGGTGACACGGCGCGGTCCGCCCGCATCACCCCCGCACGGCGGGTACCCGTCCGGCGGCACGGCTCGGCGGCGGAAAGGACGCGCGGTGCGGAAGCACCCATACTGGCTCTACGAACGTACCTCCGCCTGCGCGCCGCCGCCGTGCCGGACCGGCGGCGCCGGACAGCCGGAGGTGAGGTTCTCCCACAGGGCCCGGCCGACTCGGGCTCCACGCCACGACGGCACGCTGCCACCTACAAGACCCCCGGCCCCAGTCCCTCGGCGACGGCGCCGTCCAGGACAGCTCGCGGGTCCCGCTCGCCTCCATCGAACGGGAGTTCCGGATGACGATCACCCCACACCCGTCGCCCGCCTCGTCCTCTCTGCGCATCGGCCTGCTCGGCTCGTACGGCGGGTGCAACACCGGCGACGAAGCGATCCTGATGTGTGTCCTCAGCTGCCTGCGAGCCCACCGGCCGGGGGCCCGGCTCGTGGTCTTCAGCCGGAACGCCGAGCACACCCGCGCCCACCAGCCGCAGGCCGACGAGGTCGTCGACTGGGAGGGCGTCCCGCAAAAACCCGTCCTGGACGTTTTGGCCGGACTGGACCTGCTGGTGCTGGGCGGCGGCGGGATCCTCTACGACGGGGAGGCGCGGCGCTACCTGCGGCTGGTGAGGGCGGCGCAGGAGCGGGGCGTGCCCACCTTCGCCTACGCGGTCGGCGCGGGCCCGCTGCGCGAGGCGGACGACCGGGAGGCCGTACGTGCCGTGCTGCCGCGGATGACCGACGTGGTGGTGCGCGACGAGGAGTCACGCCTCGTCCTGGAGGAGGTCGGCGTCGACCGCGAACTCACCGTCACCGCCGACCCGGCGCTGCTGCTCACCCCCGAGCCTTTCACCGAGCAGATGATGCGGCAGGAGGGCCTGCCCACCGACACCCGCCTGATCGGGATGTCCGTGCGCGAACCGGGCCGGGCCGCGGAGAAACTCGACGAGGACGACTACCACGCGCTGCTGGCCGACGTAGCCGAGTTCCTCGCCCGGCGCCTGGACGCCCACGTGGTCTTCGTGCCGATGGAACGCCAGGACGTCCGCCACGCCCACGGCGTACTGTCCCGGATGAGCGCCCCGGACCTGGGCCGCATCCTGCACAACTCCTACAGCCCCGGCGAGATCCTCGGCTTCATGAGCCATCTGGACATGGTCGTCGGCATGCGCCTGCACGTCGTGATCTTCGCCGCGCTCACCGGCCTGCCCGTGCTGCCGCTGCCCTACTCCGGCAAGGTCTTCGACTTCGCCCGCCGTACCGGCGCGCCCGCCCTGGTCGGTGTGGCGCGGGAACAGGCCGGCCTGCTCCTGGCGGAGGTCGACCGGCTCTGGGACGAGTTCCCGCGGCGGCAGGAGGAGCTGACCACGCGGGTACGGGGACTGCAGGCGCTGGCCCGTGAGACCTGCGCCCGCTGCGGCTTCCTGCTGGACTCCATCGACGGCGGCGGCGCCGACGTACGAAGGACCGCGGACCTGCACCTGCACGGTGCCGTGACCCCCATGACCCCCATGACCCCCTGACCGGCCGACCACCCGCCCCCTGTGCCGGAACGCGCCCCTCGCGACCCACCGATCCGACGGGAAGATGCGATGCCGATCCTGGAACCACCCCGACCCGCCGAGACCGTCACCCTGCCCCCGCGGGCGGCCCGGCACGGCGGCCGCACGGACGTCCTGGTCGTGGGCGGTGGCCCGGCCGGCACGGCCGCGGCCTACGCGGCGGCCGACGCGGGCGCGGACGTCGTGCTCGTGGAGCGCTACGGATTCCTCGGCGGCAACGCCACCGTGGCGCTGGTGATGCCGTTGATGTCCTTCCACAACGAGCGCAAGCAGGCGGTGTTCGACGAGGCCGGCCACGACAGCCGGCTGCTGCCCTCCGACCACGGGGAGGGCGATCCGGTGGTGGCCGGCTTCCTGTGGCTCCTGCTGGACCGGCTCACCGCACGCGGCGGCTGCGTGACACCGTCCCCCGACACCGGCTACACCGTGCCGTTCGACCCCGAGACCTACAAGCTGGTCCTCCTCGACCTGCTGGACGAGGCGGGCGTCCGCATGCTGTTCCACTCCTTCGCCTCCGCCGCGCTGCCCCTCGACGACGGCTGGCGCGTGGTCTTCGAGACCAAGTCCGGCCCGGTGGTGATCGACGCCGGTGTCGTCGTCGACGGCACCGGCGACGGCGACATCGCCGCCGCCGCGGGTGCGCCGTACGAGATCGGGCGCCCGGAGGACGGACTGGTGCAGCCGATGACACTGATGTTCCGGGTCGTCGACTTCCTGCAACCGCTGTTCTCCGAGTACGTCAGGGACCACCCCGACCAGTGGCGGGGCGTGCACGGGCTGTGGGACCTCGTCCAGGAGGCCACCGAGGCCGGGGAACTGCGCCTGCCGCGCGAGGACATCCTGTTCTTCGGCACCCCGCATCCCCGCGAGGTCAGCGTCAACAGCACCCGCGTCACCCGCGCGCTCGGCACCGACGTGTGGGACCTCAGCCGCGCCGAGTACGTGGCACGCCGCCAGATGGAACAGATCGACCGCTTCCTGCGCCACCGTGTGCCGGGATTCAAGAGGTCCTACGTGGCCCAGAGCGGCGTCCAGATCGGTGTACGGGAAAGCCGCCGCATCCTCGGCGACTACCACCTGACCGGCCACGACATCCTCGCCGCACGCGCCTTCCCCGACGCCGTCGCGCACGGCGCCTACCCCGTCGACATCCACAACCCCAGGGGCAGCGGCACCGTCCTCAAGCGCGTCCCGCGCGGACACTTCTACGACATCCCGCTGCGCTGTCTGCTGCCGAAGGACACGGACCGCCTGCTGGTCGCCGGGCGCTGCATCTCCGGTTCTCACGTGGCGCACTCGTCCTACCGCGTGATGCCCATCGCGATGGCCACCGGCCAGGCGGCCGGCGTCTGCGCCGCGCTCTCCGTGCGCCTCGGCCGCAGTCCCCGCGAGGTGCCCCACCACCTGGTCCAGCGCGCCCTCAAACGGCAGGGCGCCCATCTGCGCCTCGACCCTCGCGAGCCGGTGCCCCAGCGCCGCTGACCCATGTCGACCCGCCTGCGCTCGCCGCACCCCGCCTCCGGCGCCGCGCGGGCACGGCCTAGGGTGCGGGCATGACCTCACAGGCGTACCTACGCGAACTGTTCTCGCTGGACGGCCGGGTCGCGCTCGTGACCGGCGGCAGCTCCGGCATCGGACGGGCCGTCGCCGAGGCGCTGGCACGCGCGGGCGCGAGCGTCGTGGTCGTGGCCCGCAGGGAGGCGGAGCTGGCCGCGACGGTCGAGGAACTGGCGGCGCACGGCTGCCGTGCGGCCTGGGTGAGCGCCGACCTCGGCACTCGCGACGGCGTGCGCGCGGCGGCCGAGGAGGCGGCCGGCACGTTCGGCGAGCCCGACATCCTCGTCAACAGTGCGGGGATCAACCTGCGGCCCCCGATGGGGGAGTTGGGCGAGGACGTGTGGGACACCGTCATGGCGGTGAACCTGGAAGCGCCCTATCTGCTGGGACAGCGGTTCGGGCCGGGCATGGCCGAGCGGGGCTTCGGGCGGATCATCCACATCACCTCCCAGCAGGCCCACCGTGCCTTCGTCCAGAGCGGCGCCTACGGCGTCTCCAAGGGCGCGCTGGAGTCGCTGGCCCGCTCCCAGGCCGAGGCCTGGTCGCCGTACGGCGTCACCTGCAACACCCTCGTGCCCGGGTTCGTGATGACGCCGCTGAACGCACGGCTGTCCTCCGACCCGCAGAAGGTGGCGGCACTGGCCGAGCGGACCATGGTCGGACGCAACGGCCTGGCCGAGGACTTCGCGGGCGCGGCGGTCTTCCTCGCGAGCCGTGCCTCGGGCTACGTCACCGGCCAGTCGGTCTTCGTCGACGGCGGCTTCTCCGTCCACTGAAACCGCTCCGGCCGGTACGTCAGCGCAGGTCGAGCCGCATCAGGATGCGGGGGTGACCGGCCAGCACCGAGCTGGTGTCGGCGGCGTGCACGAACCCGGCCCGTTCGAAGTTCTTCCGGAGCCCGGCGTAGGCCATCGTCAGGTCCACCCGGGCGTCGCCGTTGTCCAGCGGGTACGCCTCGACCACGGGCGCGCCCCGGGCGCGGGCGAAGTCGACCGCGCCGGCGATGAGCGCGTGGGTGATCCCCTGCTTGCGGTGGCCCGGTCGTACGCGAACGCACCACAGCGACCAGACCGGCAGGTCGTCGACGTGCGGGATCTTGCGGTTGCGTGCGAAGGACGTGGCCGAGCGCGGCGCCACGGCGGCCCAGCCGACCGGCTCGACACCGTCGTAGGCCAGAACCCCCGGAGGGGGATCCGCACGGCACAGCCCGGCGACGTACTCACCGCGGGCCGGTCCGCGCAGCTCCTGGTTGAGCTTGGACGGGAGCCGGTAGCTCAGGCACCAACACACGCTTGCGGTGGGCGACTTGGGGCCGAGCACCGCACGCACGTCGTCGAAGACCGATGCCGGGCGAACTTCGATGGCCATGCCTCCACCCTTTCACGGCGTGATCGCCGACGCCCGGGATCGGTGGCACGGTCGGCGCGAGGTTCAGCCGGAGAGGAGGGCTTGCGGGGACGGCGGCTGCTCCGGGCACACCACCTCGTCGTGCGGGGGGCGGCCTCGGTACGTGGGCGGTCGAACCCTTCGCCGCACACCGCCGCCCGCCCTCATGCCGGGGCCTGGAATGCCTGCAGTGTCTCGGCGACCTCGGCGTCGGAGACCTGGGTGAAGTCCTCGTACCACTCACCGACGGCGTGCAGGGAGGGCGGTTGCTCCAGGCAGACCACCTCGTCGCACTCGGTGCGGATCGCCGCCGTCGTGCGAGGACTGGCGACCGGGAAGGCCGCGATCAGCCGGGCCGGGCCGTGGCGGTGCAGGAAGCGCAGGGCCGCCGCAGCGGTGAGGCCGGTGGTCAGGCCGTCGTCGACGAGGACGACCGTGCGCCCGTGCACCGAGGGGAGGGGGCGGCGGCCGCGGTATACGTACTCCCGGCGGTGCAGCTCGTTGCGTTCGCCCGAGACGACATCCCCGAGCCGGTCCTCGGACAGATGCATCATGGCCAGGCCCTGCCGGTCGTACATCGGCGGGTCGTCGGCCACGATGGCGCCGATCGCCGTCTCCGGCCGGATCGGAGTGCTGATCTCCCGGGCGACCAGCACGTCCAGCGGGGCGCGCAGGCTGCGGGCCACCTCCGCGGCGACGGGCACGCCGCCCGGCGGCAGGGCCAGCACGAGCAGACGGGGGAGATCGCCGGAGCCGGCCCACTCGACGAGCCGCAGGGCGAGCTCCTGTCCGGCATGGGTGCGGTCACGGAAAGACACGGCGCTCCTCCCTCGGGGTGGGGCAGCCGCCGAGTGCCCGGTGGGTCCACCGCGAAACGAGGTGGTCCGGGGCGTCACCCGGCAGCCCGAAACGCACATGACGAGCACCGGACCGGGTACCCGAACCGTCCGGCGCGTACCGGACGGAAGTGCACGACACGGCGACGGGACGAACCATGACCGACCCCCATTTCGAGAGCGACGCCTCCGCGGCCCAGCAGGCCCTGCGCACGGTCGTCGAGAAGGGCGCGGACGAGGCGGCCCTGAGCACGCTGGCCCACAGCGAGGTGCTGGTGCCGGCGGCCACGAACGCGGAGGGGCCCGCGCCGGCGGCGCTGACCCTGCCCGTGTTCGAGCAGGAGGACGGCACCGAACTGGTACCGGTCTTCACCACGCAGGAACGCATGGAACAGGCCATGCCGAAGATGCACCGGCACCGCAGCGTCCGGCTCGGCGTCCTCGCCCACGGCTGGCCCTCCGACAATCTGTCCCTGGTCATCGACGCCGGCACGCCCGAGCAGCTGGCGCTGACGGCCCAGGGCGTCAGGGCACTGCTGGACCGGGGCGACAGCTGACCCCGCAAGCCCGGGCGGCCACGGTCACGACCCGAACGGCCGCTTTTCGGCCGATGCGAGGCGGGAACCCGGTGGCCGTTCGTTCCCGCCCCGCGTTCAGGAGGCCGTTGTGACGGATCCGCAGCACACCCAGCAGCATCCGGCCACCCAGCACCCGCAGCCCGACTTCCCCGCCCAGGACCAGCCCCACCCCGGATGGACCGGGCCCATGGACCCGCCGCCGGACCACGGCGAGGAGAGCTACCGCGGCACCGGCCGGCTGCAGGGGCGCGCGACCGTCGTCACCGGCGGGGACTCCGGCATCGGGCGGGCTGTGGCCCTGGCGTTCGCCCGGGAGGGCGCCGACGTGCTCTTCACCCACCTCGACGACGAGGCGGACGACGCGCGAGAGACGGCCCGGCTCGTCGAGGACGCGGGCCGCAAGGCGGTCGCCGTGGCCTGCGACATCCGTACCGAGGACAACTGTCGGGCCCTGATCGACCGCGCGGTCGAGGAGTTCGGGCGCATCGACGTCCTGGTGAACAACGCCGCGTACCAGATGTCCCAGCCCGACGGCATCGAGGCGATCACCACCGAGCAGTTCGACCGGGTCATGCGCACCAACCTCTACGGCATGTTCTGGTTGACGAAGTTCGCCCTGCCGCACATGCCCGAGGGCAGCAGCGTCATCAACTCCACCTCGGTGCAGGCTTACAAGCCCAGCCCGCATCTGCTGGACTACGCGATGACCAAGGGCGCCATCGTGACCTTCACCCAGGGGCTGGCCCAGATGCTGGTCGACCGCGGCATCCGGGTGAACGCGGTGGCGCCGGGACCGGTGTGGACGCCGCTGATCCCGGCGACGCTGCCCGACACGGCCGAGTTCGGCAAGCAGAGCCCCTTGGGGCGTCCGGCCCAACCGGCCGAACTGGCCCCCGCGTACGTCTATCTCGCCTCCCAGGAGGCCAGTTTCGTCACCGCGGAGATCCTCAACGCGACGGGCGGGACGCCATTGCCGTAACCCGGACGGACCGGGGCGTACGGCGAGGCCGGCGATCCCGCCGTACCGCCACCTTGTTCCCGCGAACGCGTCAGCCCATCGGCCGGATGGGTCAGCGCGGCCGGTACGTCGGGCTGCGTACCGGCCGCGCAGAGCGCATGGTGGTGGCATGAGCACGCGTCCCCCCGTGGTGGTGTCGCCGCCGGCGTCGGACGGCGGGCGTCAGGTGACGATCCACGACGAGCCGGCGGGCACCGCGTACAGCCTGTTCGACGTCCTGGACCTGGTGCACCGCGCCGACCTGCCCGCCGAGGACCGGGCCGTCGACGATCCCGAGCTGATCGAGTGGCGCGGGGGCGGACCGTACGACTGGAACGAGCCGGACACGTCGCAGAAGCCGAACGGCTGAACGCGGCCGCCACCCTCGGATGTCCGAGGTTCCCGTGCCGGCGCCGCTGCCCTTGACTGGAGGCGGCAAGTCCGAACGGACCACGACATCACGGGGGCACACATGAACCGCAGGAAGAGCATCGTCGCAGCCGGCCTGGCCGGCACCGTCTCGGCCCTGGCCCTCGCCGCGGGCGGCGTGGCCGCGCCCGCCCACGCCGCGGCCCGGGCGGGCACCGTCGACTGCGACGGCTGGGTGCACAACAACAACCCGGACCACGGCATCGCGGGCTGCAAGAACAACACCGACCGCACCGTCACCTTCCGCGCCGAGATCGTGTGCGGCTGGGCGCCGGACGTCTCCGGCCAGTGGGTGACGCTGGCCCCCGGCCAGTACGGCGAGTCGTCGGGTGTCTGCGCCGTCTACAGCTCGGGCGTCGGCAGCGTGGGCTGGACCATCCAGTAGCGCAGGGCCACCGGCCCGGTGTGCGCTCCGGGCCGGGGCCGAACACCGGGCGGAAGCTCCCCGGCGGCGCCTGCCTCCCCGGCGGGCGCCGCCTCGGCCGCCAGGTCGGTCCAGACCTCGTGCGCAGAGCCGGACGCCGCTTGCGAGTGCGGCCCGGCGGTGTGTCCGTCTCCCGGCAGCGGGGTACGCGGCGACCGACGGAAGGGGAGACCCATGCGGTTCCGTGACCGCGACGAGGCCGGGCAGGAGCTCGCTGAGCAGCTGCGCCTCCGGCAGGAGAAGGGCATCCTGCCGCGCCCCGTGGTGCTCGCCCTGCCCCGAGGCGGCGTCGCCGTCGCCCGGCAGGCGGCCCGGGTGCTCCAGGCTCCGCTCGACGTGCTCGTCGTACGCAAGATAGGAGCCCCGTTCCACGAGGAGTTCGGCGTCGGCGCGCTCGCGGGCGACGACCCGCCGCTCTTCGACGAGGCGACGCTGTACCGGCTGGGGCTGAGCGAGGCCGATCTGGCACCGGTGGTGGAGCGGGAGCGCGGCGAGCTGCGGCGGCGTGAGGAACGCTATCGGCAGGGCCGCCCGGCGCCGCCGCTGCGCGGCCGCACCGCCGTGGTCGTGGACGACGGCATCGCGACCGGCTCGACCGCACGCGTCGCCCTGCGCGCCGTGCGCGGCAGGCAGCCCGAGCGGCTGGTCCTCGCCGTACCGGTCTGCGCGCCGGAGGCGGCACAGGAACTGCGCCGCCAGGTCGACGACTTCGTCTGCCTGCACGAGCCGAGTCTGTTCAGCTCGGTGGGGGAGTGGTACGAGGACTTCGGCCAGCTGTCCGACGCGGATGTGCTGGAGGCCCTGCGCGGCGACTGACGCCACGGCGTCCGTGCCGAGGAGAGGGTCAGCCGGAGCCGGCCGTGCCCGCGCCCGGCCGGGAGGGGGGTTCGGTCAGGGTCAGCGCGCCGTCCGGGTCCAGGGCGAGGTGCGTGCCGTAGGCGATGCGGTCGAGGGTGGCGTGCAGCCAGGCGCGGTCCTCGGCCGGTGCCGGTTCCAGGCGCAGACGGCGGGCGAGGAACGGCAGCATGCGCAGCCCGGTGAGTTCGCCCGTGTCCGCCGCCACCGTCACGAAGTAGGCGATCCGGAGGTCGTCGCGGTACTCCTCGTAGCCCGGGATGCCCTCGTAGTCGTCGATGAAGTCGCCGCAGCCGTGCAGGATCAGCCGGTTCCGGTAGACCTCGACGGGGCGGGGGTGGTGGGAGGAGTGACCGTGCACGACGTCGGCCCCGCCGTCCACCAGGGCGTGCGCGAAGCGGCGCTGGTCGCGGGAGACGAGATAGCCCCAGTTGGAGCCCCAGTGCACGGACACGACCACCACGTCGCCCGGCCGCTTCACCCGCCGTATGCGCCGTACCGCCGCCGCGGCCGTGGCGGGCGACAGCTCGGGGGCGTAGGCGACGCCGGGCAGCTCGGCCGTCGCCGCCCAGCCAGGGGGGATGCCGCTGCTGCCGAAACCCAGGGCGAAGACCAGCACACGGCCACCGCGGGGGAGCGGGAGCGCCACCGGCGCGTACGCCTCCTCGGCGTCGCGGCCGGCCCCCGCCGTCCGCAGACCGGCCCCGTGCAGCACGTCCAGCGTCTCCTGAAGGCCCGCGCGCCCGAAGTCCCGTACGTGGTTGTTGGCCAGGACGCAGACATCGGGCCGGGCCACCGAGAGAGCGGGCAGGTTGGCCGGATGCATGCGGTAGTGGACCGCCTTGCCGGGCTCGAAGGCGGCACCGCGCGTGACGGACGTCTCCAGGTTGACGATCCGGACGTCCGGCGCGTTCGCCTCCAGCGCCCCGAGGGCCTCACCCCACGGCCAGGACGGGCCCACCGGCGCCGGGACGGGTCCGTTCACCGCCTCCGCCATGCTCACGTAGGCGCGGGCGTCGGTGACGTACCCCTCCCGCAGCGCCGGGTCACCGGGGCGGGCCAGGATCTGGTCGACGCCGCGTCCGAGCATCACGTCGCCGCAGACGAACAGCGTCACCGTGCCGCCGCTCATGTCTCCACCCTACGAGGGCCGCGGTGCTCCCGGGGCCGTGCGCCCTTCCCGGAGCCCGCGGGACGAGCCGTTGCGGGGCACGGTCGCCCGGCGCGATAGCGTGCGGCCCGCGCGGGTACTCCGCATCTGCGACGCCGGGCGCCGCGGACCACCTTGACGCGGTGCGCACGGCGGCGGTTCGAGCCGCGGGAGGCCGGCATGGACCTGGTCGAGGAGGCTGCCCACCGCTTCCGTATCGACCCGCACGGACCGATGCGGGTGCCGGGCGTGGTGTTCGCGTCCCGGGCGCTGCTGCGGGACGCCGACAAGTCGCTGGAGCAGGTGGCCAACGTCGCGACACTGCCCGGGATCGTGGGCGCGTCGTACGCCATGCCCGACATCCACTGGGGCTACGGCTTCCCCATCGGCGGCGTCGCCGCGACCGACGTGGCCGACGGCGGTGTCGTCTCGCCCGGCGGGGTCGGTTTCGACATCTCCTGCGGCGTACGGCTGCTGGCGGCCGACACCGACCACCAGGGGCTCGGGCCGGCGCTGCCCGACGTGATGGACGGCCTCGACCGGGCGATCCCGCGCGGCGCCGGCCCCGGCGGGGTGTGGCACCTGACCGGCCCCGGGCAGCTGGAGCGGATCCTGCGCGGCGGTTCCCGGTACGCGGTGCGGGAGGGCCGGG
Organism: Streptomyces sp. NPDC001920; assembly: GCF_053594495.1. NCBI lineage: Bacteria > Bacillati > Actinomycetota > Actinomycetes > Kitasatosporales > Streptomycetaceae > Streptomyces > Streptomyces sp. NPDC001920. Next base: position 291,298 of record NZ_JBSFEP010000004.1, on the reverse strand, counting down.
GCGAGGAGCGCGACCTGACCCGCTGCGAGGACGGCGGGGCGGTCGCCGACGCCGACGTGGCCCAGGTGAGCGCGCGGGCCCGGGAGCGCGGCCTCGGCCAGGTCGGCAGTCTCGGATCGGCCAACCACTTCCTGGAGGTGCAGCGCGTCGACGAGGTGTACGACCCGGTGGCCGCCGCCGCGTTCGGACTCGCCGTCGGCCAGGTGTGCGTGATGATCCACTGCGGTTCCCGCGGCCTCGGCCACCAGATCTGCACCGACCACGTCCGGGCCATGGACACCGCGATGGCCCGTCACGGCATAGAGGTCCCCGACCGCCAACTCGCCTGTACGCCGGTGGAGTCGCCGGAGGGGCACAGGTACCTCGGCGCGATGGCGGCCGCGGCCAATTACGGGCGTGCCAACCGCCAGCTGCTCTCCGACGCGGCCCGCCGGGTCTTCCGCCGTGCCGCGGGCACCCGGCTCTCCCTGGTGTACGACGTGTCCCACAACCTCGCCAAGATCGAGACGCACCTCGTGGCCGGAAGGCGCCGCACCCTGTGCGTGCACCGCAAGGGCGCGACCCGGGCGTTTCCGCCCGGCCATCCGGAGCTGCCGGAGGATCTGCGTGCGGTCGGCCAGCCGGTGCTGATCCCCGGGACGATGGGCACCGCCTCGTACGTCCTGGTCGGGGTGCCCGGCGGGGACGCCTTCTTCTCCACCTGCCACGGCGCGGGCCGTGTCCTCAGCCGCCATCGCGCCGCCCGCGCCGTCGGCGGCCGGGAACTGCGGGCCCGTCTGGAGTCGGCCGGCATCGCGGTACGCCCGCGGTCCCTGCGCGGCCTGGCCGAGGAGACCCCGGAGGCCTACAAGGACGTGAGCGAGGTGGTGGCCGCGAGCGAGGGCGCGGGGCTGTGCCGGACGGTGGCTCGGCTGGTGCCGCTGGGGGTGGTGAAGGGCTGAGCGGGCGGGGGCGGCCGGATGCCGTCGCGTGCGCCCGGCCGCCCCGGCGGCTCACACGTCCACGGTCACCGCACACGACCACCCGTACGGATCAGGCCCGAAGCGCAGCCCGTGCCAGGAGATGCCCTTCGGCGTGCCGCCGGTGACCTCCACGTCGGCCAGTTCGGCCAGCGCGAGGCGTACGTCCAGGTCGCCGTCGGTGGCGTCGGCCTCCAGGTCGACGGGCACCCGGCCGTCCACGTCGAGGCGGTAGACGACCTCGTCGAGCAGTGCGGTCAGCAGATCCTCGTCGCTCTCCTCGGTGAGCCGCACGCGCTCCACCGAGGTCGGCCGTACGGCCGTGACGTCGGCGAAGCACTCCACCATGCCCAGCGCGGCCTCCACCAGACAGCGCTCGCGGCTCGCGCCCCACGCCTCGATCCGCACGTCGGCCGTGTGCGGCACGGCGCGATGGCCGCTTCCGCCGCTCCGCCGTGTCTGGATGTCGTCGTCCGTGTCACCGACCATCGGCACCACCTCATCCGCTCATGCCGTCCGGGCGCTCGGGCTCTCGGTCCGCTCAGGCCCGGGCGCCCGGCTCCGAGGTCCTGTGGAACGGGGAGCGGCGGGTGTGCCGCCGTTGCCCGTGGGGGCGGTGGTGGGTCGCCCCGCGCTTCACCAGGGCCAGGCCCAGGCAGAACAGGAGCGCGAGAGCAAGACCCGAGCAGAAGACCGCCAACGTGTTCATGGTCGCGAGCTCCTGGCCCAGCACGGTGACGGGGTGGTCCGGGCCACCGGAGAGGTTGTCGGCGATGACCAGACCGGTGAAGACACCGGTGGCCGCGAGGAGGAGCAGTCCGAGCACCAGCATCCGAGTCACCTCCGGGAGAGGGCGCTGCACGCGTAGGGGTACCCGCGACCGGGCATGGGATACCGCCGGAGCGATGATCCCGTCGGGGCGGCCGACAGGCGGAGCCGTTCTCCGCCGAGCGCATGCACCGGCGCAGACCCATTGACCCCAGGCATCTGAAGGAAGGCCGCCGTCGACGAACGGCGCGGATCGGCGACGCGCGCGCGTCCGGCCGTCACCCCAGCAGCGCGGCCGTGCACTCCTCGGTGAGGTCCTCGGCGTGCGGCGGCAGCGGGTTCCCCGCGCGCAGGTGGCGGCGGACCACGGTGAGCGGCAGCTCGACCACGGCGAGGGTGACGCGGTCGCGGCCCTCCTCGTCCGTGGCACCCAGGGCCTCGGCGAGGGCGCCCAGGGAGTCGAACACCCGTCCGTTGCCGGAATCTGCGCGACGGGTGTGCTCCTCGGACCACTCGGCGCGGCCGAAGTCGGCGGCACCGTAGAGGAGCAGGGCCGCCTCCTGCGGGTGCTCCCGGCTCCAGCCGACCACGTGCCGGGCGGCCGCGCGCGCCGCCCGGCGGGGGTCGCTGTGGCTGACGAGGACGGCGTGGTAGCCCTCCTGGAATCGCTCGACCGTGCGCAACCACACCTCGGCGAGGAGTGCCGTGCGCCCGGCGAAGCGGTGGTAGACGGAGCCGCTGGGGGCGCCGACGGCCTGGGCGACCGCCGACATGGTCACGGCGGCCGGTCCGCCGGCGGCGGCCAGGCGGACGGCGGCGTCGAGGAGTTGATCGGTGTCGAAACGGGGTGGGCGCGCCATGAATCAGAGGGTACTCTCTAATTAATTGGAGAGAGGTCTCCAATATGGTTGAGGGGAGAACCTGTGGGCGTTCACAACGTGCACGAACGGCTGTTGGCGGCCGAGGAGAGCGAGGTGGGGGCGCTGGTCGAGACTCTGGCGAGCGGGGACGGCGACCGGCTGTGGCCCGGCCGCGACTGGTCGCCGATGGAGTTCGACCGCCCACTGGGACCGGGCGCGGTGGGCGGCCACGGCCCCGTGCGTTACACCGTGTCGGGACATGTGCCCGGACGCTGGATCCGCTTCGAGTTCACCGGGCCCAAGGGGTTCCACGGCTTCCACGAACTGGCCGTCCTGCCGGCCGGGCCCGGACGCACCCGGCTGCACCACACGCTGACGATGTCCACCAGCGGACTGGCCCGGCTCACCTGGCCGCTGGCCTTCCGCCCGATGCACGACGCCTGCCTGGAGGACGCCTTCGACCGCGCCGAACTGGCCTGCACGGGAACGGTGTCGCGCCCGGCCCGCTGGTCCCCGTACGTCCGCTTCCTGCACGCCCTTGCCTCCCGCGCCGTCCGCCGCCGCGTGGGAGGTGACCCCGCCCGCGGCTGAGGCGGGTGGCGCGGGCTTCGGTCGTCTACCCGCGCGGCAGCACCGTGACACGACGGAAGTTGCACTCGTCCCCCGTCGGCGACCCGGCGGGGGACTGCCGGTGCTGATGGGCCTTGAGCGCGGCGCTGACCAGGCTCATCAGCAGGTCGACGTCCGTGTCGCAGTCGAGATGCACGGTGACCCAGCCGGAACCCGGCACCAGCCGGATCGCGGTCGACTCCCGGAGGTCGTCGTGGAAGCGCCCGATGACCGATGTCGTCAGATGCAGGTCCACGTCCCGGTCGGAATGGAAGTGCACGATCTCGCTGTGGACGGAGCGCAGTGCCCGCCCTGCGCCGCAACTGGTCGGACCCGAGCTGAGATCGGGCCAGACCTGAAGTTGCTCCATGGCGCGCTGGGCCAGTGTCATGTGCCCATAGTCGCCCGATCACCGCTCGGCAACCAGAGGTTGAGCGAACCGTAACCGTCGTGTGAGGTGATTCGATCACCGAACCGTCACACACGGTGAAGGTCTGCTCCGGCGGGGTCGGAGTACACGGGCACGGCGATACCGACGTGCCCGGCGATGCACAGGTGTCCCGTGTGGCGAGGGCCGAACAGCCAAGTCCCGCAGGCGCGGGCAGGGGAGGGGCGTCAGCGGGCCACCGCGGTCGGCGGCAGGCCCTCGTGGGCCGCCCTCAGCAGGGCGAGCACGCCGTCCGCCGTGACCGGTCGGGGGTTCGCGTACGCCTGGCCCGCGGTCTGCGCGGCCGCCACCGCCAAGTCGTCCTCGCGCAGGCCCAGTTCGGCCAGCGAGCGGGGCGCGCCCAGGCGCCCGGCCAGCTCCCACAGGGCCGTCGACGCGTCGGCCGCGCCCAGCGCGCGGGCCACCGCGTCGGCCGCGTCCCGAGCGGCGGGAGCGTTGTGGGCCAGGGCGTACGGCAGCACCACCGTGTGCGTCTCGGCGTGCGGCAGATCGAAGGTGCCGCCCAGGACATGGCACAGCTTGTGGTGCAGGCCCATGGTCGTGGCGCCCAGGCAGGACCCGCACAGCCAGGCCCCGTACAGCGCGCGGCCACGCGCCCCGAGCGATGTGGGATCGCCGGCCACCTGCGGCAGGGCCCGCGCCAACGCCCGTACGCCGTCCTCGGCCATCAGCTGGACCAGGGGTGAGGTGTCCGGGGCGTACAGCGCCTCGACGGCGTGCGCGAGCGCGTTGACGCCGCTGGTCACGGAGAGCGGCACGGGAAGGGACAGGGTGAGTTCCGGGTCGTAGACCACGCTGCGGGGCTGCACCCGCGCATCGCGGCCGGTGCGCTTCACACCGTGTTCGGTCAGTCCCCAGACCGGGGTCATCTCCGACCCGGAGTACGTGGACGGCACCGCGATCAGCGGCAGGCCGGTGCGCAGGGCGACGGCCTTGCCCAGCCCGATCGACGAGCCGCCGCCGACCGCCACACAGCCGTCGGCGCCGGCCGCGCGGGCCGCCCGTACGGCCGCGTCGGCGACCTCGGCCGGTACGTGCATCCGGGCCCGGTCGTGCACCCCGACGCACCGCGGCCCGAGCGCGTCCGCGACCGCCCGCGCCGTGTCCGCGCCCCTCGTCCCGCACACCACGAGCACCCGCCGCAGTCCGAGCCGCTCGGCCTCGCCCGGCGTCGCGGACAGCGCCGCGCCCGCCCGGAAGACGACCCGCACGGGCCGGCTCTCGTAGGAGAAGTCCAGGTCGTCCCTCACGCGCGCTCCAGTACGAGGTCGAAGCGGGCGTGCCGGAAGGGGTTCGCCACGCCGAGATCCCGTGCCGCCGACGGGTCGTCGACCGGCGCGAAGTCCGCGACCAGTCGCGGCTTGACGGCGAACACCGCGTCCGAGTCCAGGTAGTCGCTGCCCGCCACGAAGACATGGGTGGTCACCGGGGCGTGCCCCTCGGCCGAGGCGATGAAGTGGATGTGCGCGGGCCGGTAGGGATGCCGCCCTGTGGCCCGCAGCAGACCGCCGACCGGCCCGTCCGTCGGGATCGGGTACGGGCTCGGCACACATGTGCGGAACCAGAACCGCCCCTCGTCGTCCGCGGTGAACAGCCCGCGGCCGTTGCCCGCGGGCTGCACGCCGGGCTGCTGCACGTCGTAGAAGCCGTTGCCGTCGGCCTGCCACACGTCGACCACCGCGCCCGGCAGCGGGCCGCCGTCCCGGGAGAGCACCCGGCCGCTCACCACACAGGGCTCGCCGCCGCCCACGAGGTCGATGTCCGCGCCGAGTTCGCGTACCGGCGACTCGGTCATGTGGAACGGACCCAGAACCGTCGACTCGGTGGCGCCGGGGCCCTGCCGGTTGTTGATCGTCTCCACGAGCATCGACAGGCCGAGCACGTCCGACAGCAGGATGAACTCCTGCCGCGTGTCCGTGCACGCCTGCCCGGTCGCCGTGAGGAACCCGATCGCCCGCTCCCACTCCTGCTGCGTCAGCCTCGCCTCCCGCGCGAAGGCGTGCAGATGCCGGACGAGCCCGGTCAGCAGCTCCCGCAGCCGCGGGTCGGCCGATCCCCGCAGACTGTCGACGACCTCGTCGGTGACCGTCCTGTCACCCGTCATGTCGGCTCCTTCCCCGCCCGTGCCGCACGATCGCTCCTGTCCACCGTGCCCGAGAATCCGGCGCGGCGCGTCCGCGCGCGGCCCCGCGGCGGCCCTCGGCCGCGCCGACGTGCCGCACCACCGCACCCGTCGGGGCGTACGAGGAGGGCGCCCGCGTCGCAGATCCCGCCCGGTTCCGCCCGGTCACCGTACTGACCTTCGTGACTCCCGGCCCGGTCCGGCGACGGCCGCCGCGATGTCGAGGGGCGTGGGCGGTCCGCACCCGCCTCGCCCTTCCGGGAACAGGGAATGGTGCGGCGTTCGTGGGTGGCTGATCACGGGGCGGCGTTCCCGAGACAGTCCGCGCCTGCCGCCGGAGGTGCCGGCGGGTGCGGTGAGCGAGCGCCATGACGACCGCGGAACACCCCCACCCGCGCGGCACTTCGCCGGGCGCGTCGGCGGCTCCTGACCGGCCGCCCGCTCCTGGCATGCCGGACGGCGGCGTCGCCGTCCGGCGGTGCGCCCGTGCCTTCGGTGTACGACCCGTGTCGGCGGTCCGGCGCGGCGGCCGACGGCCGGTCCGGGCGACGCACCCGGGAACGAGGCGCCGTCCTGCGGGCGTTGCGCCGTCAGGGCGGCACCAGGTCGCCGCCGCGGCGGCGTCGGAGATCGCCCGGTCGCCCTCGTACCGCGGTCCGCGTGCGTACCGGGACGGGACGACCCTGGGGCGCCGAAGCCGTGAATCGCCTCGACGCCCCTGGTCGCGTGAGGGGCCCGAAGCCCCCGGCCGCGTGATGCGCCGGGTCGCCTCAGCGTGCCCCGGTCCAGTTGTGCGCCACGTCGATCACGACCCGGTCCGTGGCCACCCATACCCGGAACGGCAACCGTGCCCGGACGCCCAGTCCGATCTGCGTGTCCCCTTCGAAGCTCCCGGCGAACCGGGCGTCCCTGAAGGTGCGGTACCCCGTGAGGTCCACGCCGGTCAGACGCTGACCGGCCCGCGCGGGGTACGTGGGCTTGCCGGTGTCGGGGTCGTAGGCGGGGGCGGCCACCCGCACCTCCAGCACGGCTCCGCCGGCGACGGGAATGTGGTTGCCCGAACCGTCCTGGTAGAGGCGGCTGACGTACCGCACGGAATAGCCGAGGTCACGGGTGCCCGCGCCGGGAACGTCGACGACCATGCGGTCGAAGCAGGTGTGCCGACCGGTCCTGATGTTCGTCACCGACTCCGACGTGGCGGCGGAGCGGGTCTTGGCCGTGCTGCCCCAGCCGGTGGGGCAGGCGGTGGCCTGGGTGGTGGTGGTCGTGGTGGCCTCGGCCGGGACCGCCGCCACACCCGCAGTGGCGGCCATGAGCGCCACGGTTGTCGCCCATGCGATTTTGTTTCGTCCCATTTCATCCCCTGGAAGGGTGGTGTGTCTGATATCAGGAAAGACATCCGACTCAGCGGAATGGTTGCACCGTTGCGGAGTTCCCCGATCCGGGCTGTCCAACGACCGGCGGCCCGTTCGGGAACCGGCGCGGGACCCGGAACGTTTCACATGAACGGCTGCCACTCGCGGGGCAGTACGTCTACCAGGGGGGCGATGTGACGCGGTTGGTCGTCATAGGGGGCGGGATCGCCGGCGCCGGTGCCGCTCTCGCCCTGCACAAGGCCGGCTTCGACGTCACCGTGCACGAGTCGCATCCCGACTCCGCCGAGGACATCGGCGCGTTCCTCACACTCGCGAGCAACGGCATGCGCGCCCTGGCCCAGCTCGACGCCTCGGAAGCTGTCACCGGGATCGGCTTCCCGCTGACCTCGATGCGGGTCCTCGACGACACGGGCGCCGTGATGGCCCGGGTACCGCTCGGCGAGGCGGGCACCCCGCGTCTTCGCTACCGCTGCCTGCGACGCGGCGAGCTGAACGCCGCGTTACAGGCCGAAGTCACGCGCCGAGGCATCGAGATACGGCACAGCGCGCGCCTCGTCTCGGTCGAGGACGGCCCGGACGCCGTCACCGCCCACTTCGCCGACGGCACCGCGGCGACCGGTGACCTGCTCATCGGGGCCGACGGCCTGAACTCCGCCGTGCGGCGGGCCGTCGCGCCCGACGCACGCCCCGGTTACGCGGGCCAGTACGTCTTCTACGGCTACACGGACACCGCGCCCCCGGTGGACGAGGACGAGACCATCACCATGGTGCGCGGCAGCGGCACCGCCTTCGGGTACGCGACATCTCCCGAGGGGGAGACGTACTGGTTCGCCCGGGTCCGCGACGCACCGTCGGCAGCCGACGCCCTCGCGCACGGCACGCCGGCCCGGTGGCGCGACCTCCTGCTGCCGCTGCTGCGCGAGGACGCCACCCCCGCGGCGGACCTCGTCGCGGCCACCGACCGCCTCATGGTCACCAACGCCACCGAACTCCCCACCGGCACACCCTGGCGCTCCGGCCGGTCCCTGATCATCGGCGACGCGGCCCACGCGGCGTCCCCCGCCACCGGACAGGGCGCCTCCATGGCCCTGGAGGACGCCGTCGTCCTCGCCAAGTCCCTGCGGGACGCGCCGGACACCGATGCGGCGCTCGGTCTCTACGAGAGCCTGCGCCGTCCCCGCGTCGAGCAGAACATCACCGTCAGCGGAGCCATCACGCGAGGCACCCACACCCCACCGGGCCCCGGGCCCCGTACCGCGCCCGCCGACCGGGCGGGCGACGACCGGCTCGTACGGCAGCTGGAGTGGCACACCGACCTCAAGGCGCTCCGGCCGCCCCCGCAGACCACCGACCGCGCCCAGAGCCCGCGACGCCCGCCTGGTCCGAACGACGAAACCTAGACCGATGGTGCGGCCAACCGGCGCAACCCCGCCGCCCGCCGGCCCCTCATACAGGTCGAACCATCCCGGGTTCTCGGAGAGGAGCGCCTGTTGGCCCGTCAGTTGTCCCGTCGACAGTTCGTGGTCTACACGCTCGCGGCGACCACCCTGACCGTCGCGGCGCCGCTCGGCTGTGACGGCTCCCCCGCACAGGGCGCCGAGGAGGCCGCGGACGGTGGCCGCCGCGGGTCGGAGGCCGTGGCCACCGGCACCGACGAGGAGATGCTGGTCCTGGAGGTCACCCCAGCCAACAGGGTCGTCGTACGGCTGCCGCGCGTCGAGGTCGGCCAGGGCGTCACCACCGCCGTCGCCATGATGATCGCCGACGAGCTGGACGCCCGGCTCGCCGACGTCGACATTCCGCTCGCGGACGCCCGGGACAAGGGCAACCAGTTCACGGGCGGCTCCAGTTCGGTCAGTTCGCTGTACGGACCCGCCCGGCATCTGGCCGCCGCCGCCCGCGCGAAACTCGTCACCGCGGCCGCCAGGCGCTGGCATGTCCCGGCACGGACCCTGCGTACCCGCGGCACGCGGGTCTTCGCACCGGACGGGCGTACCGCCACCTTCGGATCGCTCAGCCGCAGCGCCGCCCGGATCACGCGGCCGGCCGTCCCCACCACCCCCAAGCCCGCGTCGCAGCACCGGCTGATCGGACGGCCGACCAACCGCATCGACGCCCGTGACATCGTCACCGGCAAGGCGAAGTACACCGGGGACCTCACGGCGGCCGGAGCGAAGCCGACGGTCGTGGCCCGGCCGCCGACCCTCGGCGGGAAGGTCCTCTCGGTCGACTCCCGAGCCGCCCGCGCCCTGCCCGGTGTCCACGCGGTCGTGCGGATCGCCGGCGGGGTCGCCGTGGTCGCGGAGACCTTCCACCATGCCTTCCAGGCCCGCGACGCCCTTCGGATCACGTGGGCCCCGGGCCCCCTCGCCGACCTCTCCGACCGCGAGATCCGCCGCCGGCTGCGTGCCGCGGTCCCGAAGCTGGCGACCCCGCCGAGCGGATCGACGCAGACCGAGGCCGAGTTCGAGTTCGCCTTCGTCAGCCACGCGCCGATGGAGGTGCTCACCGCGGTGGCCGATGTCCGTGCCCAGCGCGCCGACATCTGGTTCTCCTCCCAGACGCCGCAGTCGGCGCGGGAGGACATCGCCTCGGTGGTCGGCCTGCCGGCGTCGAAGGTCCGGGTCCACGTCCTGCGCGGCGGCGGCTCGTTCGGGCGCCGCCTGAACCACGATGCCGCCATCGAGGCCGCCGAGATCTCCAAGAAGGCACGCCGGCCCGTGAAACTCATGTGGAGCAGGGCCGACGACATCCGGCACGGCAGAATGCGGCCGGCCTCCCACCACCGGATCCGGGCCAGCCACGCCCGCGGCCGCGTGGTGGCCTTCGCCCACGCGACCGCCTCGGTCAGCGAGTCCTACGAGCAGCGGGGCATGTCCGCCCAGGGTGTGTCCACGCGTGCCCTGACCACCCGGGCCGGGATGCGCACCGCCGTCCGCGCCCCCGCGGCGGCACCACTCCCCAGCGACGGCGGCCTCTACAACTTCGGTCCGCTCTCCGGGGATTCGGGCTCGGTCGAACTGGCGATCCCGCTCGGCGCATGGCGCTCGGTGGACTCCGGCACGGTACGCACCGCCGAAGAGATCATGGTCGACGAGGTCGCCCGCAGCCTGGGCGAGGACCCGGTCGCCTTCCGCCGTACGACCCTGCGCAGCAAGGCCGTCCGGGCCGTGCTGGACAAGGTTGCCGAGGCGGGGGAGTGGGGCCGGCGCATGCCGCGGGGCCATGCCCAGGGCGTCGCCCTCCACGAGGAGTACGGCTCCTGCGTGGCCTGCCTCGTCGAGATCGACGCAGACGATCCGAGGCACCCGCGCGTGACCAAGGTGGTGATGGCGGCCGACGTCGGAACGGCCGTCAACCCACGCGGACTGGAGGCCCAGCTCATGGGCACCGCCGTCGACGGCATCTCCACGGTGCTCAGCGCCGGACTGCACATCGACCGGGGCGCCGTCCGCGAGAGCAGCTTCGCCGATTTCCACTACGCCCGCCAGCGCCACGCCCCCCGGCACTTCGAGGCGCACATCATGCCCTCCCGGCGCGAGCCCGGCGGAGCCGGTGAACTCGGCGTCCCGGCCGCGGCCGGCGCCGTCGCCAACGCCTACGCGCGAGCGACCGGCACCAAGCCGCGCCGCTTCCCGCTGAACTTCTGAGCCACCCTTCGAGAAGGTACCGATGCCGTCCTATTCCTTCATCCTCAACGGCGAGCGGGTCACCGTCGAGGCACCCGCCGACATGCCCCTGCTGTGGGTCCTGCGCGACCTGCTGAACGTCACCGGCCCCAAGTACGGCTGCGGCGTGGGCGCCTGCCGCGCCTGCACCAGCCACCTCGACGGCGCCGAGATACAGCCCTGTGTCGTCCCCGTCGCCGACTGCTCCGGTCGCGAGGTCACCACCATCGAGGGCCTGGCCGACGGCGACCGGCTCCACCCGGTGCAACAGGCCTGGCTGGACTGCGACGTCGCCCAGTGCGGCTTCTGCCAGCCGGGCCAGGTCATGGCCGCGGCCGCCCTCCTGAAGAAGACGTCCACTCCGACCGACGCCGACATCGACCGGATCGAGAACGTCTGCCGCTGCGGCACCTACTCCCGGATCCGCGAGGCGATCAAGAAGGCTGCCGCGAGCGGCTGATCAGGCGCCTTCGGCCAGGCCGGGGGCCGCCGTACGCTGGGGGCCGTGCACAACCGCTTCGAGGACCCACGTGCAGTGGCGGCGCGGTTCACCGGACTCGCGGCCACCGGTGAACGGCACCTGTCCGGGTCGCTCACCGAAGTCACCCTGGACGGCGGCCGGGTGGTGATGGTCAAACGCGGCGACGGCGACCGCGCCGCCCGGGCCGAGGCGACGGGGCTGCGCTGGCTGGCCGACGCCGGCGCCGTCCGCGTCCCCGCCGTGCACGGCCACGACGACCGGTGGCTGGTGACCGACCGCGTGCCGACCGGCCGGCCCGGCCCGCGAGCGGCCGAGCGGTTCGGCCGGGACCTGGCCGCCCTGCACGCCGCCGGCGCGCCCGCGTTCGGCGCCCCACCGCCGGGCGGCCCCGACGACGCGTACATCGGGCTCGCCCCGATGCGCAATGCCATCGGCGCCGACTGGCCCGGCTGGTACGCGGAGCACCGGGTGCTGCCGTATCTGCGGCGCGCGGTCGACGACGGCATCATCCGCAGCGCCGAGTCGGCCGTCGTCGAGCGGGTCTGCGAGCGGCTTCCGGAGCTGGCGGGACCTCCCGAGCCGCCCGCCCGCCTGCACGGCGACCTGTGGAACGGCAACGTCCTGTGGGGCGCCGACGGCCACGCCTGGCTGATCGACCCGGCCGCGCACGGCGGCCACCGCGAGACCGATCTGGCCATGCTCCACCTCTTCGGCTGCCCCCACCTGGACCTCGTCGTGGAGGGGTACCGGCAGTCGGCTCCGCCGGCCGACGGCTGGCGCGACCGCATCCCGCTGCACCAGCTCTTCCCGCTCCTGGTGCACGCCGTGCTCTTCGGCCGCGGCTACGCGGAACAGGCCCTCGCGGCGGCAGCGAAGGCCCTGGGCTGAACCGTCGGGCCGCTCAGCCGGCCAGTGCCCTCAGCACCCGCTCGGCGCTGTCCTTGCCGGACTGCGGGTTTTGGCCGGTGATCAGGTTGCCGCGCGGGCCTGGGGCGGACGGTGACGGTGTGTCAGCTCCAGCTGGGGGAGCGTCCGTCGGGGTGCCCGTGCGGCACGGGACGGCCCGTGAACGCGTCCAGCAGCACTCGGTCGCCGAGCGGCCGGTCCAGTACCACCGTCACCTCGTCCGCGAGCAGTTCGGACGTGCACAGACCGTCGCTCGAGCCGAGGACGTAGCCGGACAGCACCACACTGCCGTCCGTCTCCAGCACGTCCACGGCGGGCCCGTCGTCACAGGCGCCGTGGTGGGCCAGCACGGTGACGGCCCGGCCGTCCTCGGTCACGTCGACCAGCCCGCTGAGGTCCCAGAGATCGTCGGTGGGGGTGTCCCCGGCCGGCTCCACGGGCGGCTCGGGAAGCTTCGAGGGGTCGAGGGCGACCCGCTTGAGCGGGGTGTCGTAGCCCTCGATCGTGAACAGCCAGGCCGGTACGGTGGCCGGCCCGCGGCTCGTGGCCAGCCGCGTCTCGCCGAGCCTCACCCCGGTCACGGTCAGGCGCGGCCCCTGACCGCTGCCGTCGCCCAGCCGCTCGTACGCCTCGCGCGCTCCCATGAGCGGCAGCGTGAGCGAGCCCCCGCCCTCCCAGGTGACCTCGCCGTCCTTCCGCGGGGCCGCGGGCAGGTCCCCGCGCAGCTCGAAGTTCTGGGTGAGGTACGCCTCCTTGTCGGCTTCGTCATGAAAGGCGCCCTCGGGCAGCTGGACGGCGTCCGCCATCGGGTAGTAGCCCTCGCGCCAGGCCGCGGCGGCCGGTGACCCGTCCCAGGCCGCGGCGACGTCGCGGGCCCGGGGCCTGGTGTCCGGGGCCGGTTCGGAGCGCTCGGCGCTCCCGCCGGCGGGGCCGCAGCCCGCGGCGAACAGGCCGAGCACGACGAACAGTCGGACGGTGCGTGAGGTGGTCGTAGGCATGGATCCCCCCGAACGGACGGCGACGGGCCGGGAGCGCCGTGCGGGTCCGCTCCGAGACTGTGACGCACGAAGGGCACGTAGCGTTCGGCCGTGCGGCGACGTCGGCTCCGCCGCGCCGCGCCTCACCTCAGACCACGCCTTCGCCCCGCAGCGTCTCGATCTGGGCGTCGGTGCGGCCCAGTCCGGCGAGGATCGCCTCGGTGTGCTCGCCCGGCGCCGGCACCGGGTCCATGCGCGCGGGCACCCCGGCGAGATCGGCCGGCGGGAGCAGAGCCTGCACCGTCGCCCCGCCGGGCACGGCGACGTCCCGCCAGCGGCCGCGCGCGGCCAGGACGGGGTGGTCCAGGAACGCGGCGACGTCGTTGACCCCCGCGCAGGCGATCCCGATGGCTTCCAGGTCCTTCAGCACCTGCGCGGCGTCGGAGCGGGAGCACCGCTCGGCGACGACGGCGTTGATCTCCTCGCGGTGGGCCACCCGGGCGGAACTCGTGGCGAACCGCGGGTCGTCGGTCAGCTCGGGCCGGCCCAGGAATCCGGCGCACAGGGCGGCCCACTCGCGCTCGTTCTGGATGGAGAACAGCACTTCCTTGCCGTCGGCGGCCGGGAAGGCGCCGTACGGGGCGATGGTGGCGTGCTGCGTCCCCAGCCGCGGGGGCTGGCTGCCGCCGTACCGGGTGTAGTAGGCGGGCTGGCCCATCCATTCCGCCAACGCCTCGAACAGGGACACCTGCACGGGGTGCGCCCTGCCGGTGGTGGCGCGGGTGTACAGGGCGGTGAGAATGCCGCTGTAGGCGTACATCCCGGCGGCGATGTCGGCCACCGATATGCCCACCCGGGCTGTCTCCTCGGGAGTGCCGTTCAGCGACACCAGACCGGTCTGGCACTGCACCAGCAGGTCGTACGCCTTGCGGTCGGCCCATGGGCCGGACGTGCCGTACCCGGAGATCGTGCACGGGATCAGCCGCGGCCACCGCTCGGCGAGGGCCTCGGTGCCCAGGCCGAGGCGATCGGCCGCGCCCGGCGCCAGGTTCTGCACGAACACGTCGGCGTCGTCGAGGAGCCGGTCGAGGATCTCGCGTCCCCGGGGGTCCTTGACGTCCAGCGTGAGGGATTCCTTGGAGCGGTTGAGCCACACGAAATAGCTGGAGGTGCCGTGCACCGTCGTGTCGTACCGGCGGGCGAAGTCGCCACCCCCGGGCCGCTCCACCTTGATCACGCGCGCGCCCAGGTCGGCGAGCTGCCGGGTGGCGTAGGGGGCGGCCACGGCCTGTTCGAGGCTGACCACCGTGATGCCGGACAGGGGAAGCTGCGACGCGATCATACGGCCCAGTTGTACGACCCCGCCCGACCGCTGTCAATGGCGGCCCCGACCCCGTTGACCTGCGTTTTTCGGGGCATCGCAAGGGCCGGCAGGTGCGGCGTCCCGTCCGTCCCCGGCGCCCTTCCCGCCGCACGGGGTGGTGCGCGATGCGAAGTGACCCATATGGGGCACGGAAGTCTTCGAGGCCGCAGAGGCAGACCTCAGGCGGGCACGCGGAGCGTCTCCACCGCCCTGACCAGGGGGGCGAGTTCGGGGTTTTTGGCGGCTTCGTCGAGGGCCTGGCGCAGGGCCGTGTCGTTGGTGGGCCGGGCTTCTTCGAGGAGGGCGAGTCCGGCTTCGGTGACGTCGGTGTAGATGCCGCGGCGGTCGGTGGGGCAGAGGTAGCGGGAGAGCAGGCCGCGGTCCTCCAGGCGGGTGACGAGGCGGGTGGTGGCGCTCTGGCTGAGGACGACGGCGTCGGCGACCTGCTTCATCTGCAGGTGGCCGCCTTCGCCGCTGTGCTGTCGGCTGAGGACGTCGAGCAGGGAGTACTCGCGCACGCTGAGGTCGTGCCCGGTCTGCAGGGCGCGCTCGATGTGCGCCTCGATCCTGCCGTGCAGCAGGGAGAGGGCGCACCAGCCCTGGGCGAGCGCGGTCAGCGCGGGGTCTGTGGCCGTCATGGCGCCGGTCTCCTCCGTCCCGAAGTCAATGACATCCAGGATATGGCATGCGTGAAATTTCCGGCCACCGCGTGTAACGAGCGTATGCAAGTAAGGCGCCGGAACTCCGTGGCATCGTGCCCGTGCCGGCCCTGGGCCCTGACCCGACCAGCCGCGAGCGCGGCAGCGAACCGAGGAGTGCGATCCCCGGGCCGGCCGACGCCCCACGACGACCCTGTGGCGACCCGCCGGTCCCGAGGAACTGCGCCTGGTCCGCGAGTTCGGCCGGCGAGCCTGGCCGCCGCGCCTGCCGGAACAGCCGATCTTCCATCCTGTCCTCAACGAGCCGCGGACACCGGCGGTGGAGCGCACATGCCGTGGGCCACATACGCACTGACCGCCACGGCTCCCCGCCCGGCGTGGAGCCGCCTCCCCACTCGGGCTCAGCGGCCGGCCGAGCTCCGCTGAGCCTCGGCGGGGCGGCTCCGGGAGACGACGCGCGTCCCGAGACCGTCGACGACCCGTACCTGCAATGAGCCGCAGCCGCACCGCGTCCACACCGTCCGGCCCGCCGCGGTGTTGTGCCGGGACACCACCTGGAAGGGCTCGGCCCCGTCCGGCCACCCGCAGTGCGGGCAGGCGGTGCCGGTCGTGCCGGTCGTGCCGGTCGTGGTGGTCGTGCTGGTCATGGCGAACTCCTCGCATCCGGTGGCTTCTTCGGCGTCGCGACACCACCAAGGGTGCGGGGCCCCTTCGTACACGTCCAGGTTGACTTTCCGGACGTTACCTTGAAGCGTAGCCTTCATGATTGACCTGCGCCGACTGCACGTCCTGAGGGCGGTCGCCCACTACGGCACGGTCACCGCGGCCGCCCACGCCCTGCACTTCACCCCCTCCGCCGCCTCCCAGCAGATCCGTCAACTGGCCCGTGACCTGGGCGTGGACCTGCTGGAACCGCAGGGTCGAGGGGTGCGCCTGACCGCTGCCGCCGAGAGTCTGCTCGCCCACGCCGACGCGATCGCGGCACGCTGGGAGGAGGCCGAGCTCGACCTGAGCGCCGAGCACCGGGCCCCCGCCGGGCAGCTGCGCGTCGGCGGATTCCCCACGGCCGTGTCGGTGCTGCTCGCGCCGATGGCCGTCCGGCTGCGCGAGCGGCATCCGCGCCTGACCGTACGGATCCGGGAGACGGTGGTGCCGGAGAGCTTCGACCTGCTCTTCGAGCGGGAGATCGACCTGGCCGTGGTGGAGGTCGCCCCGCACAACCCGCCTCTCGGCGACGCCCGCTTCGACCAGCAGCCCTTGCTGGACGACCCGTACGACCTCGTCGTCCCCGACGATCACCCGCTGGCCGGACGTGACCGCGTCGACCTCGCGGAGGCGGCGCACGAGGACTGGATCGCACCGGTGCCCGAGAGCCCTTGCCGTCCGCATGTGATGTCGGCGTGCGGGGCGGCCGGGTTCACCCCCGCCGTGCTCCATCACGCCAGGGACTGGCATGTCACCGCCGAGCTCATCGCCCACCGGCTCGGTGTCGCCCTGATCCCACGACTGGCCCGGCTGACCCCGCACCTGCCGATCAGTCGCGTCCGTTGCGCGGGCGACCCGCACCGCAAGCTTCTCAGCAGCACGCGCCGTGGCTGCCGGGAACGCCCGGCGGTGGCGGCGGCGTTGGAGGAGCTGCGCGCACTGGCCCGCGCGGCGGTGGCATGACGGGTCGGACGCCGTCGGGCTTCGCCGACCGGGGGTCGCAGGAGACGTAGCGGCGAGGCGACGAGCGGGCGGAGGAGCTCAGGGGCGACGAAGAGCGGAAGGCGACGTCGAGTCCGTATACGACGAAGCGGCCAAAGCCTTGGGCCCCGGCCGCTTCGAAAGGACCCCGGTCCGGTCAGGCGGCCGCCACCTCGCCGGCGTGGCCGTGGACACGGGCGATGACCTCGGTCAGCTGAGCGGCGACCTCGGCGTCGTCGACCGGGTGGGTCTCGGCGAAGCGGGTGAGCGAGCCGGGGATGGACAGCTTGACGTCCTCCAGCACCTTGCCGCCGGCGATGCCCACCGACTTGCGGGTCTCGTCCTGCGCCCACACGCCGCCGTACTGGCCGAAGGCGGTGCCCACCACGGCGACGGGCTTGCCGCCGAAGGCTCCGGCACCGTAGGGGCGGGACAGCCAGTCGATGGCGTTCTTCAGCACGGCCGGGATGGTGCCGTTGTACTCCGGGGAGAACATCAGGAACCCGTCGGCGGCCAGCGCGGCCTCACGCAGCTTGGCGGCGGCCGCGGGGACGCTGCCCTCGACGTCGATGTCCTCGTTGTAGAACGGGATGTCGGCCAGACCCTCGAACAGCACGACCTCGGCGCCCTCGGGGGCGAGCTTGACGGCCGCCTCGGCGAGCTGGCGGTTGTGCGAACCGGCGCGAAGGCTGCCGACGAGCGCAAGGATGCGAACAGACATGGTGAACTCCAAGATGCCGTAACACTGCCGAAACGATCCGGACCGAGGTCCGCTTAATTTCTAACACCATAACCGGACCGCGGTCCAGTTACATTCCCGATGCTTTACGCTGGATTCATGTCCGCCGTCCTGCCCCCCTTCCCGCCGTCTCCGGAACCCGCCGCCACCCCTCAGCTGCTGGACGTCGGCTCCGGGCCCGACGAGCGCTGCCTGCGCGCCGACGCGGCCCGCAACCGTGCCCGGCTCCTGGAGGCCGCGGCCGAGCTGATCGCGGAGCACGGGGCCGCCGGCGTCACCATGGAGGCGGTGGCCGCGGCGGCCGGCGTGGGCAAGGGCACCGTCTTCCGTCGGTTCGGTGACCGCACCGGCCTGCTGACGGCCCTGCTGGACCACTCGGCGAAGAAGCTCCAGGCCGACTTCCTGGGCGGGCCTGCGCCGCTGGGGCCCGGGGCGCCGCCGGTCGAGCGCCTGCAGGCGTTCGGCCTGGCGGTGCTGTACCGCACGGTCGAGCAACTGGACCTGCAGCTGGCGGCCCAGCCGGAGGCGACCCGCCGCTTCGCCCACCCCTCGTACCGGGCCCTGCACACCCATGTCACCGTCCTGCTGCGGCAGATCCGGCCGGACGCCGACTGCGAGCTCCTCGCCCAGACGCTCATGGCCTACCTCGATCCCGCCCTGGTGCACCATCTGACCAGGCAGTGCGGCATGCCCATGGAACGGCTGGAGAAGGGCTGGTCCGACCTGGTGGCCCGGCTGACGGGCTCCGGCGCGTGAGCGGACGGGGACCCTGAGCGACGGCTCGCTCACCGTGTCTGCAAGGATGCGGTACGTCATGGTGCAGATACCGAAAACGACCGCGCCCGCCCTCCCCGCACAGCGCTCGGTACCCACGAGCGCTGATGTGGCCCGCCTGGCCGGCGTCTCGCGCGCGACCGTCTCCTATGTCCTGAACAACACCAGCGCCGTCCGGATCAGCGAGCCCACGCGCCGTCGCGTCCACGCGGCCGCCAAGGAACTGGGCTACGTCCCGCACGCGGCCGCCCGCAGTCTGCGCGCCGGGCACAGCCGGATGGTCCTGATGCCCGCCCCGAGCTTCCCCGTCGGTCCCCTCTACAGCCAGTTCCTCGGTGACCTCCAGGCCGCCCTCGGCCGCCTCGACTACACGGTCGTGCAGCACGGCGGCGTCGGGCTGTACGGAGACGACGCCGCCCGCGCCTGGGCGGAACTGCGCCCGGTGGCCGTCCTGGTGCCCGGAGCGGGGCTCTGCCCGAAGGGGCTGGCGGTGCTCAAGCGGTCCGGTGCGCGGGCGGTGATCACGCTCGGTCCCGAGTCGGTCGAGGGGGCGCACGCCGTGATCATGGACCACGAAGCCGTCGGCCACTGCGCGGGCCGCCACCTCTACGAGCGCGGCCGGCGCCGCGTCGGCGTCGTCGTGCCCGAGGGGGACGGCCTGGACTCCTTCTCCACGCCCCGCCTTGAAGGCGTGCGCCGCGCCCTGCGGGGCACGGACGCCACCGTGACCGCCCTGCCCCTGGCCTACGAGGAGGAGTCCGCCGCGCGGCTGGCCGCCCGCTGGCGCGATCTCGGCCTGGACGCCGTGTTCGCCTACAACGACGAGTACGCGATGCTGCTGATGCGTGCTCTGCAGGACGAGGGCCTGCGCGTCCCGGCCGACACGGCCGTCATGGGCGCCGACGACCTGATGCTGGGACGTCTGCTGCGGCCCAGGCTGAGCACGGTCCACATCGAACTGCCGTCCGGACGCGAGCTCGCGGAGCTGGTCGACCGCGCCGTGCGCAACCCCGCTGCCGCGCCCGAGACGCACAAGGTGCTGGGGGCGACGGTGGTGCACCGGGAGTCCAGCTGAGGCAGCGCGCGTTCGGCCGACGTACCGTCGAAGCCAGGGAGGCGTGGCCATGCGTACGACGGTCGGCATCATCGGCGGAGGTCCCGCCGGTCTGCTCCTCGCCCGTCTGCTGCACCGCGCCGGTGTCGACTGCGCGGTGCTGGAGCGCCGGACGCGGGAGTACGTCGAGCGGCGGCAGCGTGCCGGGATGCTGGAGCAGGGCACGGTCGACGCGCTGCGCGAGGCCGGCGCCGCCGAGCGGCTGGACGCCGAGGGCCTGGTGCACCAGGGCATCGAGCTGCGCTTCGACAGGGAACGCCATCACATCGACTTCCCGGGCCTCACCGGTGGCCGTACGGTCACGATCTACGCCCAGACCGAGATCGTGAAGGACCTCGTCCCCCTGCAACTCGCCGACGGGCCACAGCTGTTGTTCGAGGCCGCGGCGCTCGCGGTCGAGGGGGCGCGCAGCGAGGCGCCCGTCGTGCGCTTCCTGCACCAAGGCCGCGAGCAGACCCTGACCTGCGACTGGGTCGCCGGCTGCGACGGATTCCACGGCGTCTCCCGCCGCGCCTTCCCGGCCGGCGCCTGCCGCTCGTACGCCCACGAGTACCCGTACTCCTGGCTCGGCGTCATGGCCGAAGTCCCGCCGTCCTGCGAAGAGTTGATCTACGCGCGCGGTGACCGCGGCTTCGCGCCGCACAGCATGCGCTCACCGTCGGTGTCCCGGTTCTACCTCCAGGTCCCCAACGGCACCGACCCCGGTGACTGGCCCGACGGCCGGGTCTGGGACGAACTGGACGCCCGTTTCGCGATCGACGCCGACTGGGCCCTGCGCCGCGGGCCCATCACCTCCAAGTCCGTGACGGCGATGCGGTCCCACGTCCACGAACCGATGCGGCACGGCCGTCTGCTGCTGGCCGGTGACGCCGCCCACATCGTCCCGCCGACCGGCGCCAAGGGCCTCAACCTCGCGGTGTCGGACATCCGGGTGCTGGCTCGCGCCCTCACCGTGCTGCACCGCACAGGGGAGTCACAACTCCTCGACGTGTATTCCGAGTTGTGTCTGCAACGCGTGTGGCAGGCCACCCGTTTCTCGGACGACATGACTAGGATGTTGCACGC
Organism: Streptomyces sp. NPDC001920; assembly: GCF_053594495.1. NCBI lineage: Bacteria > Bacillati > Actinomycetota > Actinomycetes > Kitasatosporales > Streptomycetaceae > Streptomyces > Streptomyces sp. NPDC001920. The sequence continues at coordinate 270,724 of NZ_JBSFEP010000004.1, read as the reverse complement.
TCAACCAAATGGGGACGCGTTCGACCACCGGATGCAGCTCGCACGGCTGCGCCGGGTCATCGCATCCCGCCACGCCGCCGCCGAACTGGCGGCGAACTACGCGGGACTTCCGCTCCCCGTGTGAGTCCCGCCGGTCATCGAACGGAGAGTCGCAATGCCGTTGCTCGACCCCAAGGCCTGGCACTCCAGCTCCCTGTCAGGAGGCGAGTACACCGTCACCGAGCCCGCCACCGGTGACCCGCTCGGCACCGTCACCCTGGCCGACGCCGAGGACGTCGGCACGGCCGCGCGAACCGCCCGTGACGCCCAGTCCGAGTGGGGCCGGCTGCCGCACTTCGTCCGGGCCGCCGTGCTGCGCAAGGCCGGCGACCTGTTCACCGCGCACGCCGACGAGCTGCGCGAGTGGCTGGTCCGCGAGTCCGGCTCGATCCCCGGCAAAGCCGACTTCGAGCTGCACGTCGCCGCCCAGGAGTGCTACGAGGCGGCCGCGCTCGCCTCCCGCCCGGCCGGGCAGGTCCTGCCCAGCGAGGCGCCCCGACTGTCCTACACACGCCGGGTGCCCGTCGGGGTCGTCGGCGTGATCGCGCCGTTCAACGCCCCGCTGATCCTCTCCATCCGCTCCGTCGCCCCGGCGCTCGCGCTCGGCAACGCGGTCCTGCTGAAGCCGGACCCGCGCACGGCGGTCTGCGGCGGCCTCTCGCTCGCGGCGGTGTTCGCCGAAGCCGGGCTGCCCGAGGGGCTGTTGCACGTCCTGCCGGGCGGCCCGGACGTGGGACAGGCGCTGGTCGCCGACCCACGCGTGCCGGTCATCTCCTTCACCGGCTCCACGGCCGCGGGCCGGGCCGTCGGCGAGGCCGCCGGGCGCCACCTCAAGCGTGCGCATCTGGAACTGGGCGGCAACTCCGCCCTGATCGTGCTGGAGGACGCCGACATCGACGCGGTGATCTCCACGGCCGCCTGGGGATCCTTCTTCCACCAGGGCCAGATCTGCATGACGACCGGACGGCACCTCGTCCACCAGTCCCTCTACGAGGAGTACGTCGAGCGCCTCGCCGCCAAGGCCGAGTCCCTCGCGGTCGGCGACCCGCACCGTGCCCAGGTCCACCTCGGCCCGCTCATCGACGACGGTCAGCTGGGCAAGGTGCACGGCCTGGTGGAGGCCAGTACCGCGCGCGGCGCCAAACTGGCCGCGGGCGGCACCCACGAGCAGCTCTTCTACCGGCCGACCGTGCTCGCCGGCGTCGACGACGGGACCCCCGCGTACGCCGAGGAGGTGTTCGGCCCGGTCGCGCCCGTACGCCCCTTCACCAGTGCCGACGAGGCCGCCGCCCTCGCCGCGGCCGGCAGCTACGGCCTCTCCCTGGGCATCGTCACCCGCGACGCCGCCCGCGGCCTCGACCTGGCCGAGCGCGTCCCGACCGGCATCGTGCACATCAACGACCAGACCGTGAACGACGAGGCCGTCGCCCCCTTCGGCGGCATCGCCGCCTCCGGCACCGGCGCCCGGTTCGGCGGCGATGCCAACCTGGAGGCGTTCACCGAGCTGCGCTGGACGACGGTGCGCGGTGACGTGGCGGCGTACCCCTTCTGAGGCGGTCTGCCGGTCGTTCCGGAAGGCGGTCTGCCGGCCTTCTTCCGGAGGGCGGCCTACTGACCGTTCGGCTCGGCCTGCGCCTGCTGGGCCGCGACGGCCTTGTGCACCTCGTCCATGTCCAGCTTCCGGGCCTGCCCGATGACGTCCGCGAGAGCGGCCTCGGGCAGGGCACCCGGCTGCGCGAACACCGCGACACGGTCACGGACGATCATCAGCGTCGGAATCGACTGGATGCCGAAGGCGGCCGCCAGCTCCGGCTGGGCCTCGGTGTCCACCTTGCCGAACACCAGGTCCGGGTTCTCCTCGGCCGCCTTCTCGTAGACCGGCGCGAACTGACGGCACGGCCCGCACCAGGACGCCCAGAAGTCGATCAGGACGAACTCGTTGTCGGTGACCGTCTCATCGAAGTTCTCCTTGGTGAGCTCCACGGTGCTGCTCATGGCGATTTCCTCTTCCTGGTGTCAGGGGCGAAGCCGTCGTCGACAACATGGCCGTGCGGCCGCGTATTCCGTCGTGTTCCGGCGCGCGTACCCGTGTGGCCACGCCGCACACCACCCGCAAGACTGACCCCATGACGGAAACGGATTCCAACGTGTACGACGTCGTGGTGCTCGGGGCCGGGCCCGTGGGGGAGAACGTGGCCGACCGGACCCGGGCGGCCGGTCTCTCCACCGCGGTCGTGGAGAGCGAGCTGGTCGGCGGTGAGTGCTCGTACTGGGCGTGCATGCCCAGCAAGGCCCTGCTGCGCCCGGTCATCGCCCGGGCCGACGCCCGCCGCCTGCCGGGCCTGAGCCGGTCCGTGCAGGGGCCCCTCGACGCGGCCGCGGTCCTCGCCCGACGCAACGAGTTCACCTCGCACTGGCAGGACGACGGGCAGGTCGGATGGCTGACCGGCATCGGCGCCGACCTCCATCGCGGCCACGGCCGTCTCGCGGGGCCCCGCACGGTGGAGGTGACCGGCCCCGACGGCGTACGGCACGTCCTGACCGCCCGGCACGCCGTCGCCGTCTGCACCGGCAGCCGCGCCGTCCTCCCCGACCTGCCCGGACTCGCCGAGGTCAAGCCCTGGACCAGCCGCGAGGCCACCGGCGCCCAGTCCGTGCCCGGCCGGCTGGTCGTGGTCGGCGGGGGAGTGGTCGCCACCGAGATGGCCACGGCGTACCAGGCCCTCGGCTCCCGGGTCACCCTCCTCGTACGCGGCAAGGGCCTGCTGAACCGCATGGAGCCGTTCGCCGGTGAGCTCGTCGCCGAGGCGCTCACCGAGGCGGGCGTCGACGTGCGCACCGGGACATCGGTGCGGTCGGTGACCCGGAAGGACGGCATCGTCGTGGTCGGCACCGACTCCGGCGACCGTATCGAGGCCGACGAGATCCTCTTCGCGACCGGACGGGCCCCGCGCACCGACGACATCGGCCTGGACACGGTCGGAATGGAGCCCGGCTCGTGGCTGGAGGTCGACGACAGCCTTCGGGTCACCGGCAGCGAATGGCTGTACGCGGTGGGCGACGTCAACCACCGGGCCCTCCTCACCCACCAGGGCAAGTACCAGGCCCGCATCGCGGGCGCGGCCATCGCCGCCCGGGCCTCCGGCGTCTCCCTGCCGGAGTCGGACCCGTGGAGCGCTCACGCCGCCACCGCCGACCACCGCGCCGTCCCCCAGGTCGTCTTCACCGACCCCGAGGCCGCCGCGGTGGGTCTGTCCCTGGCCGAGGCGGAGCAGGCCGGACACCGCGTCCGCGCCGTCGACCACGACCTCGCCTCGGTGTCCGGGGCCTCCCTGTACGGTGACGGCTACCGGGGCCGTGCCCGCATGGTGGTCGACCTGGAGCGCGAGATCCTCCTCGGCGTCACCTTCGTCGGCCCCGGTGTCGGCGAGCTCATCCACTCCGCGACGATCGCGGTCGCCGGTCAGGTGCCGATCAGCAGGCTGTGGCACGCCGTTCCGTCGTATCCGACGATCAGTGAGGTGTGGCTGCGGCTGCTGGAGTCCTACCGGGACAACTGACCTCCACCACCGGGGAGTTCGGGCGCGACCGCCGAGCCGTCGAGGCCCGACGGTCGCGCCCGGGACCCGCTAACGGGCGGGCAGCAACTCCAGATACGCCTCGTCCCACAGATCCTCGTCCGCCTCCGGCAGCAGCAGCACCCGGTCCGGGCGCAGCGCCGCGAGGGCGCCCGCGTCATGGGTGACCATGACGATCGCGCCGGGGTACGTGCCCACCGCGGCCAGGACCTCGGCGCGGGAGGCCGGGTCGAGGTTGTTGGTCGGCTCGTCCAGGAGCAGGACGTTCGCCCCCGAGTGCACCAGGCCCGCCAGGGCCAGCCGGGTCTTCTCGCCGCCGGAGAGAACACCGACCGGCTTGTCGGCGTCGTCCCCGGTGAACAGGAACGAGCCCAGGACGCGCCGCAGTTCACCCTGGGACAGGTGCGGTGCGGCGGACGCCAACTGCGCACCGACCGTCAACTCAGGTTCCAGAGTGTCGTGTTCCTGGGCGAAGTAGCCCAGGCGCAGCCCGTGCCCAAGGACCACCCGGCCCTCGTCGGGCCCGTCCTGACCGGCGAGGATGCGCAACAGGGTGGTCTTCCCGGCACCGTTGGGGCCGAGGACGACCATACGGCTGCCCCGGTCGACCGCCAGGTCCACGCCCCGCAGGACGCGATGGCCGTCGTACGCCTTGGTGAGGCTGACCGCTCCCAGCGGGACGCGGCCGCAGGGCGCCGGTTCGGGCAGCCGGATCCTGGCCACCCGCTCGGTGCGCCGGACCGGTTCGAGGCCGGCGAGCATGCGGTCGGCACGGCGGGCCATGTTCCTCGCGGCGACGGCCGTCGACACGCGGGCGCGCATCCTGTCGGCCTGCGTGCGCAGCGACGCCGCCTTGCGCTCGGCGTTCGCCCGCTCGCGGGCCCGGCGCCGCTCGTCGGCCTCCCGCTGGGCGAGATACGCGTCCCAGCCCGTGTTGTGGACGTCGATCGTGGCGCGCCCCGGGTCCAGGTGGAAGACCCGGTTCACCGTCTCCGCGAGGAGGGAGGTGTCGTGGCTGATCAGGACCAGCCCGGCGCGCTGCTGGGTCAGGAAGGTGCGCAGCCAGGCGACCGACTCCGCGTCGAGGTGGTTCGTCGGCTCGTCCAGCAGCAGCGTGCCGTGCTCGGCGAACAGGATGCGGGCGAGCTCCACGCGGCGGCGCTGGCCGCCCGAGAGCGCGCCCAGCGGCCGGTCCATCAGCCGGGCGGGAAGCCCGAGCCCCGCGGCCACCCGGGCGGCCTCGGCCTCCGCGGCGTAGCCGCCGCGGGACTGGAACCGGGCCTCGGCGCGCACGTACGCGTCCATCGCGCGCCGCGTACCGTCGGCCATGGCCTCCTCGGCCCGGCGCAGGGCCCGTACGGCCTCGTCGAGGCCCCGCGCGGACAGGATGCGGTCGGCGACGGTGACCGTCGGGTCGGCGGCGCGGGAGTCCTGGGGCAGATGGCCGACGTCGCCGGTGCGGGTCACGGTGCCGGCGGCGGGGCGCAGGGTGCCCGCCAGGGTGTGCAGCAGCGTGGTCTTTCCGGCGCCGTTGCGGCCGACCAGGCCGACGCGGTCGCCGGGGGAGATGCGGAAGGAGATGCCGGACAGCAGCAGACGCGCGCCCACGCGCACGTCGACAGCACTGGCGGTGATCATGAGAAGACGCTCCGAACAAGCAAGAGGACACACGGGTGGCGTGGAAGCGGGTCCTCAGCTAGGAGATTCGGGGCGTCGACATGCGCTCAGGGTAAGGGCGAAGCCGTCCCCGGCGCCTGCGGTTTTCCTCGCGCGGCCGTCGTGCGCCTGTGATCCAGCCGGCGGGTCTGCTCCGCCGGGCGGCCGTTCTCCTCGTCCGCTACGGCAGTTCGAAGCCGAGCGCCTCCGCGGCCCGCACCGGCGTGGGCTGTGCCCAGCGCTCGACCAGCGCCTGGTTCGACGTGAGTGAGCGCAGCTCGGCACGGTCCAGGTACAGCGTGCCGTCGAGATGGTCGGTCTCGTGCTGCACGATGCGGGCGGGCCAGCCCTTGAACACCTCGTCGACCGCGCGCCCGTGCTCGTCCGCGCCCGTGAGCCGCACCTCGGCGGGCCGGGCCACCACCGCCTGATAACCCGGGACGCTCAGACATCCCTCGAAGAACGCGGCACGAGCGGTGCCGACGGGCTCGTACGAGGGGTTCACCAGCACCCGGAACGGCTGCGGCTCCCGTCCCCGGGCCACCCGTACCTCCTGCGGTACCGGTGCCGGGTCCTCGATGACCGCGATCCGCAGCGGCACACCCACCTGCGGTGCGGCGAGGCCGACGCCCGGCGCCGCGTGCATCGTGATGCGCAGCGCCTCGACGAAGCGGGACAGCAACGCCGGGCCCAACTGACCCTCGAAAGGCTCACTGGGGCGCCGCAGCACCGGGTCGCCGGCCGCCACGACCGCCAAGGGGCCTTCTTCCGCCAGGAGTTGCTCGACCTGCTCGGCCAGGGGTGCGCGCTCACTCGGAACTGCCATCACGCCAGCATGCCATGGCGCGCGCGCCCCCGGCCGACTCCCTTGTGACGCACGCCACTTGAAAGGCCGGGAACTCGACGCCCTCTTCACCCGACTACTGGACCGCCACTGCACAGAAAACGTCCCCGCTCTCCGGAGAAGCCGCCCATGCCCACCGCTGACACGACCACCACGGAGGAGGCGGCGCAGCCCGACGCCCCGCCGTCCTCGCCCAGCAGATGGGCACCGCTGCGCCCGCTGATCCTGCGTCTGCACTTCTACGCCGGAGTACTCGTCGCCCCGTTCCTGCTCCTCGCCGCGGCCACCGGCTTTCTGTACGCCGGCGCCTTTCAGGCCGAGAAGCTCGCGTACGCCCACGAGATGACGGTCCCGGTCGGTGACGAGAAGCTGCCGATCTCCCAACAGGTCGCCGCCGCCCGCAAGGCCCACCCCGAGGGCACGATCTCGGCGATACGCCCCTCCCCGCAGGACGACGCGTCCACCAGGGTCATGCTGTCCGGCGTGAAGGGCGTCGCCGCCGACCACACACTCGCGGTGTTCGTCGACCCGTACACCGCCGAGGTGCGCGGTGCCCTCGAACAGTACGGCTCGACCGGCGCGCTGCCCCTGCGCACCTGGATCGACGAGTTCCACCGCGACCTGCACCTCGGCGAGACCGGCCGCCTCTACAGCGAGCTCGCCGCGAGCTGGCTGTGGGTGATCGCGGCGGGCGGCCTGGTGCTGTGGTTCTCCCGCCGCCGCGCCCTGCGCAAGGTGCGCGGCACCAGCGGGCGGCGCCGCACGCTCGGCCTGCACGGCACCGTCGGCGTCTGGGCCGCCATCGGGTTCCTCTTCCTCTCGGCGACGGGGCTGACCTGGTCGGCCTACGCCGGCGCGAACATCGACGAGCTGCGCACCTCCCTCGGCCAGGCCACCCCGTCCCTCTCGGCCTCGGCGGGCGGCGACCACGGTGGTCACGGCGCCGCAGCCGGCTCCGGAGGAAGCGGTGAGCACGGCGTCGGTCTCGACAAGGTCCTCTCGGCCGCGCGCGCCGAGGGCCTGGGCGATCCCGTGGAGATCGTGCCGCCCGCTGACACCTCGTCCGCGTACGTGGTGAAGCAGGTGCAGCGCAGCTGGCCCACGAAGCAGGACTCGGCCGCGATCGACCCGGCCACCGGCGAGGTCATCGACGTGCTGCGGTTCGCCGACTACCCCGTGCTCGCCAAGCTGACCCGTTGGGGCATCGACCTGCACACGGGGGTCCTGTTCGGTCTGGCCAACCAGATCGCCCTGATGCTGCTCGCGCTGTCGCTGATCCTGCTGATCGTGTGGGGCTACCGCATGTGGTGGCAGCGGGGCCGCGGGTCCGCCTTCGGCCGGCCCGTCCCGCGCGGCGCCTGGCAGCAGGTGCCCCCGCAGATCCTGGTGCCGCTGGTGGCGGTCGTCGCCGTCGTCGGCTACTTGGTGCCGCTGCTCGGCATCTCGCTGGCCGCGTTCGTCGTGGTGGACGTGGTGCTCGGGGAGGTCGCCCGTCGGCGGGGGCGGCGCAGGCCGGCCGGGGCGGGTCAGGCGGCCGGTTAGGCATCTGGCGGCCGGATGGACGCAGGGGCCCGGTTCCGGGGGGATCCGGGCCCCTGACCTTGTTCGGCGCCGCCTCGCTCAGAGCTGTTCGAAGTCGCCCGCCAGCGCGGAGGCGAGGCGCAGGTGCGGCTCCGCCTCCTCCTGGCGCCCCTGCCGCTGCAGGGTGCGGCCCAGCATCAGCCGGGCGTACTGCTCGACGGGGTCGTTCTCGATGATCACGCGCAACTCGCTCTCCGCGCGCCGGAGTTGGGCCGAGTGGTAGTAGGCGCGCGCCAGCAACAGCCGAGGCCCGGTCTGCTCCGGCACCTCCTCGACCAGCCGGCCGAGGACACGCGCGGCGGCGGCGTAGTCCTTGGCGTCGAAGAACATCTGCGCGCGCTCCCAGCGCTCGGCCGGTGTTCCGTGGTCGTAGTACGTCATGTCCACTGCTGACCTCCTGTGCGGCCCTCAACGGACATGGGTGGTTCGATATTCCACTACGGGGCCGGGGTGTCCGCCAGGGCGGCGAGTTCCGCGTTAGCCCGCTCCGTGACGAGGGTCAGGACGCGCCCCGCGGCGGCCAGGTCCTGCGCCGGGAGGCCGGCGTAGATCCGGGCGGTGACGGGGGCGGTCTCGGCGGTGGTCCTGGCGTACAGCTCCCGTCCGGCGTCCGTGATCCGTACCCGGGACGGCTCCGGACCGGCCAGCAGCCTCGCGGCGATCAGCTCGTCGACCACGGAGTGCGCCTCCGCCCGGTCGATCTTGAGCGCGCCGACCACACCGTCGACGAGCTCGCCCCGCTCGACCGGTTCCCCGGCGACGGCGACGAGCCGGAGGGTGACGGACTGCTGGAAGGTCGCGCCGTGCCGGCCCAGCACGTTCTCCAGGAGCGCCCGGCTCGCGTAGTGAGCCAGGGCTATGACGCGGGGGTTGAGCGGGGGAGCGGAAGCGGAGGCGGAAGTGGGAGGGGAATCGGGCGTGGAGGCGGGCGTGGAAGCGGTGGCGCTCATGACTGCTCCTTGTCAAGGTCGCTGTCCGTGGTGAACGGATCCAGGGGGGCGTCGAGCAAGGTGGCCAGCTCGCGCGTGAACTCCCGTGTACGCGCACTGTCCAGGCCGCCGAGGGGTGCGAGCAGCTGCTGGAGGAGCCCCTGGACGACCCTGATCGCCTGCCGGGTCCGCTCACGGCCCTGTTCGGTCAGGGCCAGCTGTACGGCGCGGGGGTCGCGGGGATCCCGCGCGCGTTCGAGGAGGCCGGCGGCCTCCAGGGACCGCGCCAGCTTGGAGACGTACAGCGGCTCCAGCCCGGTGTGGTCCGCCAGGCGGCGCTGACTGGGCCGCTCTCCCCGGCGCTGCATGCCGTACAGCGAGGCCACCAGCGCGTACTGCGCGTGCGTGAGCCCCAGCGGGGTCACGGCCCGGTCGACCGCGACCCGCCACTTCGTGGACAGGCGCCACACCAGGAACCCGGGGGAGACGTTCTCGGAACCCTTGCTCATGGCCGATACGGTACATGGATACTATATCCATGGCTACTATATCCATGCCTGCTGTTCCCGGAATCGCATCGAGACGGCCCCGAGTGACGGACTGACGTGGTGGCCCCGGCGGGGCTAGTTTGGGCGCCATGAGCAATCTTGATCGCGAGCCGGCGCCCGCCATCTGCGGTGGCCGGGGTTTCGTCGTGGCGGAACCCGTACGCGAACTCCTCAGTCCTCGCCACGTCAAGCTCGGCGAGTCCACCGAAGTCCGTCGCCTGCTGCCCAACCTCGGCCGGCGCATGGTCGGCGCCTGGTGCTTCGTCGATCACTACGGCCCCGACGACATCGCCGACGAGCCCGGTATGCAGGTTCCGCCGCACCCGCACATGGGCCTGCAGACGGTGAGCTGGCTGCACGAGGGCGAGGTGCTGCACCGCGACTCCACCGGCAGCCTGCAGACCATCCACCCGCGCGAACTGGGCCTGATGACCTCCGGCAAGGCGATCAGCCACTCCGAGGAGAGCCCGAGGTCCCATGCCCGCTTCCTGCACGGCGCCCAGCTGTGGGTCGCCCTCCCGGACAGCCACCGCCACACCGACCCGCACTTCGAGCACCACGCCGAGCTGCCGGTCGTCACGGCACCCGGCCTGCGGGCCACCCTGATCCTCGGCGGCCTGGACGGCGCGACCTCGCCCGGGACGACGTACACGCCGATCGTCGGCGCCGACCTGACCCTCTCGCGCGGTGCCGACGTACGCCTCCCGCTGGAGCCCGACTTCGAGTACGCCGTCCTGTCCATGTCCGGCGAGGCCCACGTCGACGGCGTCCCGGTGCTGCCCGGCTCCATGCTCTACCTCGGCTGCGGCCGCACCGAACTCCCGCTGCGCGCCGAGTCGGACGCCGACCTGATGCTCCTGGGCGGCGAGCCCTTCGAGGAGGAGCTGATCATGTTCTGGAACTGGATCGGGCGCACCCAGGAAGAGATCGAGCAGGCACGGCGGGACTGGATGGAAGGGACGCGGTTCGGGGAGGTGAAGGGGTACGACGGGGCACCACTGCCCGCACCGGAGCTGCCGCCGGTGCCGTTGAAGCCGCGGGGAAGGGTGCGCTGATCTGCGGGAAGGCTTCTGTGGTGGTGACCGCCGGCGGAAGGCGGTCGGGTCATTCCTCCTGCCTTCCGGCCGTCTGCCGGAACACCTCCGAACGGCCCGGCCGGCTGAAGCCGGTGCGTCGGTGTGCGAGGTTCTTCTCCCAGCTTCGGCGCTTGCGTAGACGTGTGCAGGTTCGGTGGTGCCCGGACTGATGCTGACCTGTGTGAAACGTGGCCATGTGGCTCGTTGGAGTCGTCGGCCCTGGAACGGTCCACATCTTGCCCTCAACGAGACGGGACTGGTCCTCCGTCGACGCCGCACTCCTCGGCGCGTGGGACTGATCCAAGCGGATGTGTCGGCCCGCCCAGTGCTACGGCGAAGTGGGCAGGTAGGGGCAGCGGAGCACGAGCAGGGTGATCTCGCTGGGGGAGAAGACACGGAACGGCGGTCCCCAGAAGCCGGTGCCGCGGCTGGTGTAGAGGAGGGTGCGGGTGCCGTGGTGGCTGAGGCCGGCGAGGGCGGGCTGGTCGAGGCGGACCAGGTGGTGGAAGGGCCAGATCTGGCCGCCGTGGGTGTGGCCGGAGAGCTGGAGGTCGATGCCGGCGGCTGCCGCCCGGTCGACGAACTTGGGCTGGTGTGCCAGGAGCAGGACGGGGAGGTCGGGGTCGGCGCCGTGCAGGGCTCCGGCGAGGTGGGCGCGGTGGCCTGCCAGGCCGGAGGATTCGGCGGTGACGTCGTCCACGCCGGCGACCACGAGGGTGTCGCCTCCGTGGTGAAGCAGCAGATGGCGGTTGCGCAGCGGCTCCCAGCCCAGCTCGTCCATCAGGTCGACCCAGCCCTGGGCCTGGCTGTAGTACTCGTGGTTGCCGGTGACGTAGACCCGGGCATGGGCGGCCCGCACTGCTCCGAGTGGGACGGCTTGGGCGCGGCGGCGTTCGGCCGTGCCGTCCGCGATGTCGCCGGTGTGGCAGACCAGGTCGGCTTCCAGGGTGTTCACCGTCTCGCACACCTGTGCCGACCAGCGGGCGCGGTCGAGCGGGCCGTAGTGCGTGTCGGTGATGAGGACGACGCGGAGGCCGTCCAACCCGGCGCCCAGCCGTGGAAGTTGCACGTCGAGTCGTCGCACCCGTGGCACGCGGCGGGCTTCGGCGTACCCCCAGGCGAGTAGTACGGCGGTCACGCAGAGAACGGCCCACGTCACGATGCGTGTCCGGTCCTGACTCTCACCGACGCCGGCCACGGTCAGGGCGAGCCGCAAGAAGACGCCGAGCAGAACGGACCAGGTGAACAGAACCCAGATCGTGCCCAGCAGGGTGTCACCGAGGATCGCCGCCCGGTCCTGCTGACGCCGGCCGTGGCCGCGCACCATCGCGAGCGGCATACATATGAGGCCGAGGACGAACAGGACGGTGCCGACCAGCGTGACGGGCAGCGGCCAGTGCTGGCCGGAGTACAGGAGCACCCAGCAGGGCACGGTCCACAGCAGGACTGGGGCGATCAAGGGGATGTAGCGCATCAGGCGGTGCAGCAGGCTCTGCCGCGGAGCCCGCGTGGCACTGTCGGCGGGTCGGGTGTCGCTGGTGTCTGTCACGCTTCCGCTCCCTGACCAGGCTGCTGTCTCGCGCAGGGTATCCGGTCGTCCTCGGGCTCGCGTTACGCACTGCTGCGCGACTCCGGCACGTGAACCGGCGGTCGACGCAGGGCACTTGAACGTACCTGCGGCGGCCACGGGCACCAGGCCGGCCGGTGCCCCACCGGGCATCACCGTGTGCACGCTGGGCCTGGGCTCGGTGTTCAAGCCCGCGATCTCCCACCCCTGCTCCGGCCCGGCCGGTGCCCGAGCTGACCGAGGACGCCACGGTCGCCGACGCGATCGACCTGCTGCGCCGCCGGGCCTCGCTCGCCGTGGTCCGTGACGCCTCCGGCCGGCTCACCGGCATCGTGAGCCTGGACGATCTGCCTCTGGATTGGCACGGCCAAGGGCCGCCTTGTCCTGACGGTCGGTTGCCGCCTATTTCGACGGCAACCGGCCTTCGATGTCGGGCGGATATCCCTGGTGAAGGTCCGGTGACGGCCGGGACGGGACTCGCTGCGCCGCCCCGACCGGTCACCGGATTGCGATCAGGCCGAAGTGCGGAAGGGGCCGGTGACCTCGTAGGTGATGCCGCCGGAGGAGCTGCCTGACGTGCCGCGCTGGCTGGAGAAGTACAGGCGCCGGCCGTTGGGGGAGAAGGCCGGGCCGCAGATTTCGGAGCTGGACTGGCCGGTGATGCGCAGGAAGGGGGCGACGATGTCGTCGGGGGTGATGATGCAGATCTCCATGTTGCCGCCGTCCTCGGCGACGAACAGGTCGCCGGAGGAACTGCCGGTGACGTTGTCGACGCCGGTCAGTGGTGCGGTGCCGTTGGTGACCAGGTTGTCGTCGTAGGCGAGTTCGTAGGTGCTGTTGAGCAGGTTGAGCTGCCAGACGCGGTTGTCGCCCTTGGTGGTGAACCAGACGGTGTCGTTGGCGTAGTGGCAGCCTTCGCCGCCGTTGAAGATCTTGGCGCCGGCGACCTGGTCGCGTGTGACGGTGGGGGAGCCGTCGGGGTCGGGCACGTTCGCCCAGGTGAACGAGCCGGAGGTGGCGGTACCGGCCTTGAGGACCTGGAGTGTGCCGGAGGACAGGTCGCCCCAGGTGGTGGGGACGAACCGGTAGAGGCAGCCGTCGGACTCGTCCTCGGTCAGGTAGATCACCTTGCGGACCGGGTCGGCGGCGGCCGCCTCGTGCTTGAAGCGGCCCATCGCGGAGCGGCGGACGGCGGCCTTCACGCCCCACGGGTCGGTCTCGTAGACGTATCCGAGGGACACCTCCTCGCAGGACAGCCAGGTGTTCCACGGGGTGGCGCCGCCCGCGCAGTTGCGGTTGGAGTTGGACAGGATGCGGTAGGCGCCGGTGACGGTGCCCGAGGAGTTGAACTTGACGGCGCCGGCGCCTCCGGTGGAGGAGATCTCCGAGTTGGAGACGTAGATCCATCCCGTGCCGTCGGCGAAGCAGGCGCCGCCGTCGGGGGCGTTGTGCCAGGTGTACGAGGTGCCGGGCACCGTCTGACCGGAGCGGGCGATGACTCTGCTGCTGAAGCCGGACGGCAGCATGATCCCGTTGGCGTCGGCGGCCAGCAGACCGCCGTAGGGGCTGGTGCCGTTCTGGGCCGGGGCCGCGTAGGCGGCGCCGCGCATGAGGGTGCCGCCGAAGACGGCGGCCGAGGTGCCGAACACGGCACCACGCAGGAAGTTGCGACGTTCCACAGCTACTCCTTCGACAAGAAGGGCGACAGTGAGTCGTTGGGCGTCGCCGACTGGTCACAGGGACCGTAGGGCTCTTGGCCGGTGAGGGTCAGGGTCCCGTGGGCCAACTCTGTCCGGCCAACCGGTGAGTAGTTTTGGTGCAGAAACGATCAGTCCGGCACCAAATGAACGATCAGGAAAGCTTTGTGGACCAAGTGATGAAGGTCCCTTGCCCGGGCGCGCCGGCGAGTGTTGAGGAATCCGGAGACGTCACCAGCGTCTGCGCCTCGGCGTGAGCCGGAGGCGTCCACGCTGCCGCCCCACCGGGGGCGAGCCGGCCTCAGTAGCTGTGCGATCACGGCGTCGCCGCGCAACCCGACTGATGTTCCCCGGTCAGGGAGAACGCCCACCGCGGCGGGCTCGGCGTGGGAATGCCTGATGGCGGCGGTTGCCTGACGTGCCGCGATATGGGCCGCCTCGCGCGTTGGCGGGGCGCCCTGCGGGCATAGCGCCGCAGGACCTCATGTCAGTGGACCTCACGCCTGGGAGAGTTTCCCCTCCGGCAGTGCCTGTTCCGTCCAGACCGTCTTGCCTTCGCGGCTGTAGCGGGTACCCCAGCGGTCGGCCATCTGGGCCACCAGGAACAGGCCGCGCCCGCCTTCGTCGGCGGTGCCGGCGCGGCGCAGGTGCGGTGAGGTGTGGCTGGCGTCGCTGACTTCACAGATCAGAGAGCGTTCGCGGATGAGCCGCAGCGTCATGGGGCCGCCGGCATAGCGGTAGGCGTTGGTGACGAGTTCGCTGGTGATCAACTCAGTGGTGAACACGAGGTGCAGCAGTCCCCATTCGGTCAGCTTGCCGCTGACGAGTGCTCTGGCCCGAGCTGCCGCGTCGGCCTCCCGGGGCAGCCGCCAGGACGCGACGTTGTGTCCCCGCAGCACCCGAGTGCGAGCGATGACCAGCGCGATGTCGTCGGCCGGGCGGGCGGGCACAAGGGTGTCCACGACCGCCTGGCACGTTTCCTGCAGAGGGTCCGCCGGGCGGGTCAGGGCTGCACACAGTCGTGCCAGGGCCTGGTCGGCGTCCATGGTCCGCTCACCGATCAGTCCGTTGGTGTAGAGCGTGATCAGGCTTCCTTCGGCGATTTCGAACTCCAGGGCCTCGAAAGGCAGACCGCCCAGACCCAGCGGCGGGCCGGCGGGCAGGTCGAGCAGGCTCGCCTGCCCGTCCGGGGTGGTCACCACCGGCGGCGGATGGCCGGCGCGGGCCGCGGAGCACCGGCGTGAGACGGGGTCGTAGACGGCGTACAGGCAGGTGGCGCTGAGGACATGCTGAGTCACCGGCCGTTCGTCGGCCGCCTCCCGTTCGGCTGCCAGCAGGTTGACGAGGTCGTCCAAGCGGGAGAGCACTTCGTCCGGTTCCAGGTCCAGGCTGGCCAGGGTGTGGACCGCGGTACGCAGTCGGCCCATGGTGGCGGCGGCGTGCAGACCGCGGCCGACCACGTCGCCTACGACGAGGGCGACCCGCGCTCCGGACAGGGGGATGACATCGAACCAGTCGCCGCCCAGGCCTGGGCCCGCCCCGGCCGGCAGATAGCGGGGCACCGCCTCGATGGCCGACTGCTGCGGCACCGCACTGGGCAGCAGGCTGCTCTGCAAGGCGAACGCGGTCTGCTGTTGCTGAGCGAAGCGACGGGCGTTGTCGATTGACAGGGCCGCGCGCGAGGCGAGTTCCTGCGCCAGGGTGAGATCGTCGGATTCGAACGGATCCGGGCGGCGCGAACGCCACAGGCTCATCACGCCCAGGACCAGGCCCCGTGCCGCCAGTGGCACAACGATCAGGGTGTGTGCGCCGGGTCCCGGAACAGGCCGACCCGCCGGCTTGCGGGACAGCCGGTCGGAGACCAGCACCGGTTCCAGCACGGGGCGGCCGCTGGCCAGACATCTGGCCTGGGGCGTGTCCGGTGGGTACTCGATCGGCTCGCCCCGCGGGTCGCGCGCGTCGGGTTCGTGCGCGCCGACGCTGAATGAACCCAGCCGCACCACGGACCCTGATGAGGCGGGCGTCGGCTCCTCGCCGCGGGTGACCGGCTGCAACAGGTCCACCGTTGAGTGGTCGGCGAGGTGGGGGACGAATACGCCGGCGAGTTCCCGGGCGGTTTGTCCCACGTCCAGGGCCGTGCCGACGCGGGTGCCGGCTTCGGCGAGGAGCGCGAGTCGGTGCTGGGCGCGGTGGCGTTCGGTAATGTCTTCGATCATCTCGGCCACGCCCAGGATCTGGCCGGAGGCATCTTCCATGGGGAAGGACGACACGGATGCGACGCGCTCGCGCGCCGGGTCCCGTTCCAGGCGCACGTGCTGTTCCGAGTGGACCTGCGGTCTCCCCGTCCGGATCACCTGGCGCACCCGGTCCACGGCCTTGCGCGCGTCCTCGGGGATGAGCATTTCGCCGGTGGGCAGGCCCCGGAAGTCTGCGGCCGCAACGCCGGTGAACCGTTCGATCGCACGGTTGACCCGCACAATCCTCATGTCGGGGCTGTGCACGGCCAGGCCGATGGGGCACCGGCGGTACAGCCCGTCGAGGACCGCGCGGTCCCGTTGCCATTCCAGGACGTCAGCTGCAGGCGCTCCGGCGAGAAACCACTCGCGGAGATGGTCACGCGAAAGGGCGGAGACCCTCAGTCCCAAGTCCACCAGATGCCCGCTGCGATGCCGCACGGGAAGCAGCCCGAACCATCCGCCGGATCTCCTGCAGCGCAGCGCGGCATCCCTGACGGGCGGCAGATCGCCCGGATCCACCAGAACCTCGAACGCCGAGCGACCGATCACGTCAGGGCTGGGATAGCCGATCAGGTCCTGGGCCCGCCGACTCCATGCGACCACGGTTCCTTGGTCGTCGAGCACTGCCAGGGCAGCCAGGTGCAAGCCGAGCGGATCGTCATCGCTCTCGCTGAGCTGCGTCACCCGCTTCTCCACTGCCGGACATCACCTCGTCCACGCTTGCCGACCCTGCCCAGGGGCCATGGCCGTCGCCCACCCGGGCTCTGGAAGGAGCAGCGATACCGGTGTGTGTCGACACGCCCGTCGACCACACTCTCTTCGGGCGGGTATGTGATCGGTTTTCCGCCCTCCCCATAGCCTCCCCCTGTCCGAGGGTGCGTGCATGCGGAGACGGCCGTCAGGGGAGAACCTTGCTCCTTCGTCCTTCCGTGCAGCCGTATGGCCACGGCATTCACGGGGCGCGAAGGAGCCGGTGCTCCAGCCCGTTGGCCCGCGCCGCCGGTCAGGGAGGAGCGAGGCCGGTCTCACCTACCGGCGTGGTGCGTCGGTTGCCTGTCCTGCCAGCAGATCCCTCGCGAGCAGAGCCATCTGCTCGGCGTAGTTCCGCCACTCCACCGCCACGCCGGATGAACGTGTCTGCAGTCTTGACCTGCCCGTTTTGGACGGGGTGATAGCCAGCGGTGGAGGGGCTGCTCCCGTCGCACGGCCTCGGTCAACTGGCGGCGGGCGACGGACTGCGCTGCGTCCAGTTGGCGCGTGCCTGTGATGACACAGAGTGTGTAGGTGGCATCCGCGAGTTCGCGGGCGGTCTCGGCGTTGTGGTCGGCGGCCAGGCGGCGCCTGAGCGTCTCGCACTGTGTGACCAGTTCGCGCAGGAGCGGAGGGTGCGCCGTCATCATCGTTGCTTCCCCTTCCGTCCAGCCCGTGCGGGCTACCCCCTTCCCTCGTACGGTCGCAGCCGTCGGTGAGTGCCGCATCCTGACGCCGGTGATCGGCTGCCATGGCAGATGGCCCCTGGTTCCCCTCGGCGACCAAGGGTTTTCTGAGGTCGGCGCCCTCACCGGCCCGTCCGTACACGGCGAAGTATCCACCGTGTCAAAGTCGCAGCATCGAACCCGTTGATCATGTCGGGCACGCTCTCCGGCGGCCGCGGTCGAGAATGCCGGCCGGGAGAACTCCAGATGTGACACCTGCAGTGTCCGGCGCGCTGTACTGGACGGGCTGCGAGTGCGGCCCCGTGAGGCCCGCTTTCCCCCGTGAGCGGGTACTCGTCGCAGGGGCAGGCAGGGGCATTCCCCCCGTCTCCTGCCTGCCCCGCGCGCAGTGCGCCTGGCCCCGCCTCCGGCTCGCCCGCAGTCGAAGCCGGGCTTGGCGTCGGGCCGGCCGAGGCCGGATGTCTGCGCTTCTGTGCGCTGCGGAACGTATCGGGAAAATTCTGTACATGCGGATCATTTCCGGCGTGGAGCATGCAGTGCCCTTGGGGGAAGGCTGGATGTGCACGCGCTTGTGGCGGATCTGACCAGCTCGACGAGCAGCTGGGGCGGGGCGCGATGGGAGCAGCCCGCCCGCGACCACGGCGTCAGCCGCGGCGCGATCCGCACGGCCGGTCGCAGACCTCATGCCCGGCCACACCGCCGCCGAGGAGGACGCCCCGGCCCCGGAGCTGCTGGTCAGCCTCGACATGCCCGGCAAGGTCGCCGACTTCCTCCGCGCCGCCGACCTGGAGCCCGCCGAGCGGGCCGCGCTCGACCAGGGAGTGGTCGTGCGGCGCGGCCAGGGGTACACCCTGCGCGTCACCGCGGTCCCGATCGTGCACCGCCGGCTCCTCGCCCTCTGCCAGCCGCTCGACGGCGGCCAGGGCACCCCGGCGGTCCCGGCTCAGCGCAAGGCCCGCCGCGAGTACGAGAACCGGGTCAGCGCGCTCGCGCCGACCGGCCCATGATCGTTCTGGGACGCCTCGGTGAGCTGGCCCTGCCGGTGCTCGTCACGTCCGGACGCCACGACGTGACGACCCCGGACACGGTCCGCCCCGTCGCCGAGGGGATCCGGGGCGCCGAGTGGGTGGTCTTCGAAGAGAGCGCCCGGACCGCTACCGTCGGGTTCTGGAGGACTTCCTCGGCAGAGTGGAAGCGGTTGATCCAGGACGTTGAGACGCTTCGGGATCGCAGGCGGTCTCGGCGGATCAGTGAGCAGGCGAGCCTGAGGAGCGCGCCGCACGGGCGTTGAGGGAGCGCGTCGAGCCCGCCGCCACCTCGACCTGGAGATGCTGGGCCGCCGCGGACAGCGGTCCGGGCTGTGCAGTCCTCGACGCGTCCCTCGTTGCCTGCTGACCGTTACAAGGCGCCCCGGAGCCAGGGCCCGGTGATCGCGAACGTGATGCCCGGGGTCTGGATGTTCACGAACAGCCAGTTGCCGTTCTTCGGCTCGAACACCGAGCCCGCCCACTCCGAGCCCCGGTGGTCGGCCGCCGCAACGTTCTTGCCCGCCGTCCCACCGCGCAGATCAACGTTGTTGGCGGCGAAGCGGAAGATTTCGCCCTCCACGGTCAGGCCGTGGACGTACTCGGTGCCGCCGCCGTCCTCGCAGAGCACCAGGCCGCCGCGCGGGCTGACGCACATGTTGTCCGGCGCGTTGAGGACCTCCGCGCCGGGCGAGGCGAACAGCACCCGGAACTCGTCCGTGGCCGGGTCGAGTTCGAAGACCTGACCCTGGCGCGCGGGGCCGCCGTCGGTGGTGATGACGTAGATGCGGTCGTTGCCGTACCAGGCACCCTCCAGGCGGCTGAACACCGCGGCACCGTTAGCCTGCGCCTGATGCCGCACCGTGTCCGCCGCCGGGTCGACGTCTTCCACGGGCACCCAGGAGACGGTGCCGTACGCCTTATCGCCGTCGAGCCGGGTGTCGTACGACGCGCTGCCGATGCGCAGGGCCTCCAGCCGGCCGCCCTTGGACAGGTCGCCCGGGACCGCCGGGACGAAGCGGTACAAGGACGCGTCGCCGCGGTCCTCGGTCTCGTAGACGTAGCCGGTCGCCGGGTCGATGGCGATGGCCTCGTGGTTGAAGCGGCCCATGGCCTTGTAGGGCTCGGGGTTGCCCTTGCCCTGGGAGGCCACCTCGAAGATGTAGCCGTGGCGCTGTCCAGCCGTCGTGGAGAAGGTTTCCTCGCAGGTCAGCCAGGTGTTCCACGGGGTGGGACCGCCGGCGCAGTTGCGGATGGTGCCGCCGAGGCTGCCGTAGGACTCCAGCCACTGGCCGGCGTCCGGGTCGAAGACCAGGGTGGTGGTGCCGCCACCGGCCTCGGGGTTGTAGGCGGGGGCGGTGAAGGCGGGGCCGGCGCCGCGCTCGTGGTTGCGGACGAGGTGGACCTTGTCGCCGTAGCGGAAGGCCGCCATGCCGTCGTGCGAACCCGGGGTGCGCACCCCGTCGTCCATGAGGTCGTTCGTCCACCCGTAGGAGATGTACTCGAAGCCGCGCGGCAGGTGGAGCAGTTCCAGGCCGGTCGCCTGGTCTTTCACCGGGCTCAACGGGCCGTATCCGGCATCGAATGCGAGCTTGACCGGGGCCGCCGCCGCCGAGCGCGCGGCGAGGGCCTGGAAGGGGACGGATGCTGCCGCGGCCACCGCTGCTCCGCGCAGGAGGGTGCGTCGTTCGAAACCGGGACCGCTGGTCGGTCTTCCGGCGGGCGTGCCTGTCATGGGAGTCCTCTCGTGCAACGAACGGGAAGAACCGGGGGGCGGCCGCGATCACCCTAGAAGCGATTCCTTCGTCCGATTCCCAACGGAAAATGAGCGTTGGGAGAACCTCTTGCAACCCCACCTCTGGCACCCCCTCGTCACCTACCTTCCGTCGGGGTTCTCTGCGGAGTCGTCCACCTGCACAAGACCTGACGGACTGATCTGCCTCGTCCGTCGAGTGCACGAGCAGAGGGAACAGCCAGGTGATCGAGTTGCCCCGCCCGGACCACAGGCACGCGTCGCGCGGTGCCCACTTTCGGACCCACCCACGGGGGCGACGGGCGCTGCGTGGCATCGTTACAAGCGGGAGAGAGCACTGAGGTCTCTGGCGAGACCGGTGTTGTCGGTGCCGATCTTGCGGTAGACGGAGGAGAGTAGTCGCTTCACACCATGTTCGGTGATGCGCAGTTCCTTCGCGACTACCGCTGCTGGGTGGCCTTGCGCCGTCAATTCGGCAACGCGTCGTTCGTGAGCGGTGAGTGCGTCCCTCTGCGCACGGCGCAGCGGCCGCAGTCCAGCCGCCGAGAGTTCCTTTCTGGCGTGGTCGGCCAGCGACTCGGCGCCACAGTGGACAGCTGCTTCCAGACCCTGGTAGAGGCGGTCCGCGGCCTCTTGCAGGTGTCCGTTCCGGGACAGGGCCGCGCCGTATCCGACCAGGGCACGAGCCAGCTCGTACGTGGCGGGGGAACGTTCCAGGTGGTCGACGGCCTCGGCGTACAGGTCGAGTGCCGCCGACCCGCCGGTCACTCCGGCCTCGGTGTGGAGTGCCTGGCCGATCGCGGACGCCGCACCGAAGTACCGGGCCCGTTCGACGGCCTCCCGGGCCAGGCGGACCGCCCGGTCGGGATCGGTGGAGGCGAGAGTGGAAGCCAGGTGCAGCTGCCAGGGGCACCAGGTCGGGTTCCGCCAGTTCCGTGACTCCAGCCATTCCCCGACGTCCGACAGGATGCGCTCGGCCTCGGATTGCCGCCCCTCGGTCAGGAGCAGTTCGGCATACACCGTGCGGGGATCCGGGTAGACGACGGCATTCGGAACCGCCTCGCCAAAGCGGTAGGAATCGGCGAGCTCACGCGCGTCGGCCGTGCGCCCGCGGGCGACAAGGGTCTGGATGAGGATGCCGATGGCGAACCACTGGGCGGGCACCGCGCCTTCCACTCGGTCGGCGGTGCGCAGGCCCTCCCGTACCAGTGCCTCCGCATCGGTGAGGCAGCCGCGGCGGTAGCGGATGTAGGCCAAGAGGGCCTGTCCGACAGCCAGGTGGGAGCCGCGCCAGCCTTTGGCCTCGCACTCGGCCATCCCTTCGACGAACAGTTCCTCGGCCCGCCGTGGCTGGTCGCAGTACATGAAGACGAGGGCGACGGAAACGGGTACCTCGAAGCCACGGTTCTCATCAGTCCAGCTCAGTCCGCCGCGCAGGGAGTCCTCGGCATGGGAGAGGACGGTCTGCCGCGGCTCGCCGCGCATCATGGCGTCCCAGGCTCGCAGGCCCAGGATGTAGCGCTCCTCCGGACCGCGGCCGGTCAGGCGCTCGGCCAGCCGCGCCAGCCGGCGTGAGCGGGCGGACGAGTCGGGCTCGTCGGCGCGGAGCGCGCTCCAAAGGAAGTGATCGGCCTGCATACGCAGCCGGATGCGTGGGTTGGTCGCGTGCCGTGCCTCGTCGGCGGCCAGGGCTGCCGCCTCGGCCACCTGGTCGGTGTGGGCCAGCGCCTGCATCAGCCGTTGGACCATGGAGGCCCTCAGCTCGGGGTCGACTCCGGGTTCCGACAGAGCTTCCCGGAGATGACGGATCGTGGCACTGGGGTCGATCAGGGAGGTCGAGCAGGCCAGTTCGTGGAGGAGCGCCGCACGGTCCTGCGGGAGGGGCGGCTCCCGCAGCGCCCGGGTCAGCACGCGCCGGGCGGCCTCCGGCGCCCCCGCGTGAAGGTACTCCCGCGCGGCATCCCGCAGCCATTCGACTGCTTCGGGGCTGCCCTCGCAGGGCACCTCCAGCAGATGCCGGGCAGCGGCGGTGGCGCCGAACCCCGCGGCGCGCACAGCGTCTGCCGCGTAATGGTGCAGACCGATTCGCAGGGCCGAGGGAATGGACCGGTAGATCGTCGAGGCGATCAGCGGATGTACGAACTCCAGGTCACCGCCCTGTCCGGGGGCGTCGGTCAGGATTCGCGCGGCGCGCAATGTCCCGATCGCCTCGGCGGCCTCCTCGCTGTCGAGGACGGCGAGGGCAGCCGTGAGGTCCGGCGAGCTGGGGGTACCCAGAACAGCGGCGGCCCACGCGAAGCGGACGGTCGCCGCACCGAGCCCTTGCAGTCGCTCGATCAGTCCGCGGCCCCTGATCGCCGAGGCCACATCCCGCACCACGGGCAACTCGTCGTGTGTGCCCGCTACTTGCCGTTCGCCGAGCCGAATGGCGAGTTCGACGACCTCGAAGGGACTCCCTCCGGTCACCATCCAGCATTCCTGGCAGAACTCATCCTCGGCTCCCTCGCCCACCTTCTCCCTGATGATTCGTGCCACGCCGTACGCCGTGAGTGGTTTCAGGGCGTAGGGGCGGTTCCTGTGATGCTCGATGAGCGCGCGGAAGGTGGTCCCCTCCGACGGCAGTTCGTCCGGCCGGTAGGCGACGACGATCAGCAGGGGGAGGTCTTCGGCTCGTGGGGCGAAGGAAGCGATCCAGTTCAGAGATTCGATGTCGGCCCATTGCATGTCGTCCAGGAGCAGGACGACGGGTGCCTTCATGACCGTGAGGCGGGTCATGACCCAGTCCAGGCCGTCGCGCACCCCGGTCGGGTCCGGTGCCCGAGTGGGGTCTGGCGCCTTGAGTCCGAGTGCGGCGGCGACGATGTCGTACCAACCACCCAGGAAGACACGGTGCTCCGCCTCGTCCATCGCTGCCAGGGCGGGCTGCACCACCTGGCGCACCACGCGGAACGCGGACTCCCGCTCCGTCTCGCCGCCCTCGCCCGACAACACCGTGAACCCGTGTGCCGCGGCCCGTGCACGCGCTTCCGCGATGAGCGCCGTCTTGCCCAGTCCGGCCGGGCCGGTGAAGGCGAGCAGCCCGGTACGCCGCGGTCGCCCCACACCCTCGGTGGTTCTGCCCAGCTCCGTCAACGCTTCGTCGATCGCACGAAACTCGTCTTGGCGCTCCAGCAACAGGCAGTTCTCGGTGGTCGGCAACCGCAGCTCATGCGCCATATGCCTGGCCGCGTCATATCGCCGATCCCGGGAAGACAGCGCCGACCGCTCGAATTGCCCCTGGGGGGACGGCTCCTCCTCGGCCATCCACTCCCTCAACTCCTTCAAGCCTTCAAAAGCACTCTGTGTCGGAGCCTGCGCATCCACTGCACGGTCGAGTTGCTTGAGAAGGTCGTCAGCCCTGACGGACACGCCGGCCCTCGACGGGGGGTTGGTCACGCCTGACCAAGCCCGGCCGTTCCCCATCCCGTTGCCTCCTCTCCTGGATCGTCCCTCCACTCGGACGGGAAGACGACCTCGCCCCCCAGTTCCGCGACCAGCGTGTTCCGCGCGTTGCTCAGATGGACCCGTACGGTGCTCGGAGCGATGTCCAGGTGTGCGGCGATCTCACGGTTGGTCCACTGGCCCTGCCACTTCAGCAGTGCCACCCGTCGCTGAGCACAAGGCATGCTGTCGACGACCTTCCAGCACTTCTGCAAGAGGAGATTGGAGATCGCCGTACGCGGCGTATCCAAGTCGGACACCCTGTCCTGGCCGCTGACGCTCTCTACGTAGCGTCTGGCTGCTCCCCACTGGTCGAAGACCTTGTTCTTCAGCACTCGGTACAGCCACGCCCGTTGACTGCACTCGCTTCGGGTGCGCAAAGTGCCCCACTGCAAGGCAGCGGCCTTGAACGTCTCCTGAACCAGGTCCCGAGCCATATGAAGCTTGCCACCAAGCAGCCGGTCCGCGAATTTGACCATGGCATCGCGGAACTTCATGTACAGGACCGCAATCTCATCCCAGTGATGCGCCGGGATTCGAGGCGTCATGAGTCCCGCTCCGGAAGCGACACTGCCCCACCTCCGACCTGAATCAACATTCCCGGCCCGCCCATGCCACCCTCCTGCGTCACTACGGTGCCGGGCGGCGCCTGCGTGGTGATGGCCAGCAGGGTCTTGCGGCGCGACCTCTCCGAAAGGAATTTCAGCACTCCAACGATGAGCAAGACGCAGTAGGCGGACTGCCATGGCAACACGTGCCGCACGAAGGCTGTCCCCTCAACTGCCCACCCTTGAACCAGGGCTGTGATGGCGTTCATACCTGTTCATCTGTCGCCCCACCGGAAGTGTTTAGCCGACGTCAACAGCCAGGCGGACACGTTACGGCAGGGTTCACCCCGGCCTGCGATCGGATTCGAACACTCGTGTAGGCGTGGACGGTCGGTCCCGGCCATCTGCGGGCAGGCGCGGTGGCTGTTGGTGCTGCGCGTCTACGGGTAACGGCCTCCCATTGCAACGTCCAGAACCAGAGCCGTGTACCGCACCTGCGAGGGTTCGGCGCGCCTGCATCTTGGTCGGGCCGGCCGAATCCTCTGGCGCGGCGCTGCTGCCCTCGCGGGGTGGGGTGTCACCTGATGTAGATGAGGCCGTCGGCGGTGACGGTGGGCGCGCCGGTGGTTGGTTCGGTGCCGGTCGGCGTTGCGGGCGCGTGCGAGCGGCCCCGCGCCCCCGGGCTGCGCACCTTTCTCACAGAACGAGGTGACCATCACGCACGCGGCCGGCCTGGATGACGCCACTCGTGGACGCCTGCTCTTCGGCGGTGACTGCAACTCGGAGCAGTGAGTTCCGGGTTCATCGGAGCAAAGCTCGACGCGGGCAGTGCATCTGCGGTCACGCTCCTGCTGTGGCGGTTCCTGCCGCCGGCCGTCATCCGCCCGCAGGCCGGACGGGCGTCGTGGTCACCGGCGTAGGCCAGGCAGGCTGGGATGCTCTCCAGTCCCTGGCACGCCGGTTCGGGCTTGGTTGCGGCGTGGGCGACTCGGGCACGGGACCGAATCGGCGGACAGATCACGTCGATCAGGCGCTGGGGTGCGCGGCGGTCGCCAGCTGCCGTTGCCGTCGTTGTGACGGCGACCGAGCGCGAGGAGCCTCCTCACGCAGTGGCCGGACTCTGTCGCCGCAGCGAACAAGCCATTCCCTTGACGAGTTCACCGAGTGTTCCGGAGCTGGTGTTCGATCACTGCCGTCGAGCCGCTAGGATCACGGCATGGTTACGGCTTGGTCGCCCTGGCGCATCGTCAGGACCCGCTCCGGTGCGGGTCCGCTGCTGCGTGTGCTGGCCCTGGCCGTGCTGCTGTCCGGCTTCCTCGTGACACACGGCATTCACGTGGAGAGTGTCCAGGGACACCTCTCGACCGGCGCAGCCATCCCCGCCGCACTGCAGGGCGATGGCGTCCGTCATACAGCGGACGAGCCTGCGCCGCAGTTCGCCGCCGCCGCCGACGATCATCATGGCGGCCATGAGACGTCCCACCCCGGCGAGCACTGCGCACCCGGACAGCCTCAGCAGAGTCCCGCCCCGGTGTCGCCATGCTGTGCGGGGTCGGTCCGCGAATCGACCAGTTCCTGCGGTGGCTCGACCGTGCGTGGGCCGGCCGCCGGCAGGCCCATGGACGGTGCGTCTCCCGCCGCGCTGAGAGCGGTCTCCGTGGTGCAGCAGGTCTAGGAGTACGGACTCCTCCAACTGGCCTGCCGGCTGTCACCGGTTCGGCTGGTGGTGCGCGACGAGTGTCTGCTCCCGTGTTCATGATGGGCCGTCACGTTCGTCGAAGCCGTCCTGCCCCCCACCCATGTCTGCGCCTCACTCCGTCCTTGCCGGAGACGGGCAGCAGCGCGGAGGACCTGTGCCGACACCTTTCCGTACGCCTGCGAACGCCCCCTGGGCAACACGCGGTTCACCGTCGTGGCGCCGATTGGTCTCGGCGATCCGCGGGACCTTCGTGATGGCGCTCATTCTGTGCGCCGTCATGCACTGCGTGTCCGAGGAGACGCACGCACCGGTGCCGGGCACGGCCGGATTCTCGGCGACGGCTCCGGGCGAGGAACCTCACGGACCCCACGCTCCCCACGGGGCCGAGGACTGTGTGGCGGACGTGGTCGTGCGTACCGCGGCTCAGTCCGGTGAGGATCCTCCGCTCGGCGCGCCGGCCGTCGTGGTACTCCTCGCCGTGTCCCTGCCGCTGGGACGACCCCTAGTACGGCACGAACGCCGTAGACGTCGCCGCACACGCAACGGCCGTGTGGCAATCGTCGTCACGTCGCGGTGGCGGATCTAGGCCACTCGCTCGCAGCCGACCGATGTCTCGGCTGCCGCGTGCCCATGCCTGAGCGCGGACTCCCGGTCTGCCCCAGGGCCATGACACGCGAGATGAACCCGCACCCGGTATTCATCGAGCGAGAGTGAGCACATAGAGATGCAGTCATTGACCAAGCCCGCGGTCGACCCGGGCCGGTCCGCCCTGTGCGGCCTGGTGGGCAACACCCCACTGCTGCGGATCTCGGAGCCGCTGGCCCCTGCCGGACGTGGCTTCTGGGCGAAGCTTGAGGGGTTCAACCCCGGTGGCATCAAGGACCGTCCGGCGCTGCACATGGTGGAGCGGGCCCGCGCGCGCGGCGACCTGAGGCCCGGCGGACGGATCATCGAGTCCACCAGCGGGACCCTGGGTCTGGGGCTGGCTCTGGCCGGGATGGTGTACGGCCATCCGGTCACCCTGGTCACCGATCCGGGGCTGGAGTTGTCCATGACCCGGTTGCTGACCGCGTACGGAGCACAGGTCAACGTCGTCTCGGAGCCGCATCCGACGGGCGGTTGGCAGCAGGCACGCCGCGACCGCGTGCAGCGGCTGCTGGAGCAGCATCCGGATGCCTGGTGCCCGGACCAGTACAACAACCCGGACAACGTGGCCGCCTACACCCCGCTGGCCCTCGAACTCGGCTCCGAGATGGGCCACATCGACGTGCTGGTGTGCAGTGTCGGCACCGGCGGTCACTCCGCGGGCGTCACCCGGGTGCTGCGGCAGCTCTACCCGGAGCTGACCGTCGTGGGAGTGGACACCACCGGTTCGACGATCTTCGGCCAGCCCGCCCGGCCGCGGCTGATGCGCGGGCTGGGCTCCAGCATCCATCCCCGAAACGTCGCCTACGGGAGCTTCTCGGAAGTGCACTGGGTGGCCCCGGCCGAGGCGGTGTGGACCTGCCGCCGACTGGCCGCCTCCCACTACGCCACCGGAGGCTGGAGCGTGGGCGCGGTCGCGCTGGTGGCCGGCTGGCTGGCCCGCACGATGCCTGCGGACGCACGGATCGTCGCGATCTTCCCCGACGGCCCGCAGCGCTACCTGGGAACGGTCTACGACGACGACTACTGCGCCGCCCACGGCCTGCTGGACTCGCCGCCGGCGCCCGAACCGGAGCTGATCGGCCGCTTGGACGAGAAGGAGGTCACGCGCTGGACCCGGTGCACCACCGTGGTCGATCCCCTCGCTCTGCGAGGCGCGGAGCGCGACGTCGCCGAGGTCGCGCCGGCTGCCGGGTCCGACTCCTTTGAGGAGGGCCGGTGAGGGGGCTGTTCACCCAGGTCCGGTCGTACGAACGCAGTGTCCGGCTGTTGATGGTGAACCAGTTCACCATCAACCTCGGCTTCTACATGCTGATGCCGTACCTGGCCGCCCACCTGTCCGGAACGCTGGGACTCGCCGGGTGGATCGTCGGACTCGTCCTCGGTGTGCGGAACTTCAGTCAGCAGGGCATGTTCCTGGTCGGCGGGACGCTCGCGGACCGGCTCGGCTACAAGCCGATGATCGTCGCCGGGTGTGTGCTGCGTACGCTCGGTTTCGCCACGCTCGGGCTGGTGGACTCACTGCCCGCGCTGCTGGCCGCGTCCGCGGCCACCGGGCTGGCCGGTGCGCTGTTCAATCCGGCGGTACGGGCATACCTCGCGGCCGACGCGGGGGAGCGCAGGGTCGAGGCGTTCGCCCTGTTCAACGTGTTCTACCAGGCCGGCATCCTGTTGGGCCCGCTGGTGGGCATGGTGCTGACCGGGGTCGATTTCCGCGTGACCTGCCTGGTGGCGGCCGGGATCTTCGCGCTGCTGAGCGTCGTACAGATCCGCGCGCTGCCCGCCCGGCGGTCCGAGGACGCCGGGCGGCAGGAGAGCGACGGTGGTCAGGGCGTGCTCGCCCAGTGGCGCGGCATCCTCGCCAACCGGCCGTTCGTGTTGTTCTCCGTCGCCATGATCGGGTCGTACGTCCTGTCCTTCCAGGTCTACCTGGCGCTGCCCCTGGAGGTCCGTCGGCTCGGCGGCGACGGGGAGTTCGGCACGGCTGCGGTGGCGGTGCTGTTCGCCGTGTCCGGGCTGAGCACGATCCTCGGCCAGACTCGGGTGACGGCGTGGTGCAAGGCGCGGTACGAGCCCGGACAGGCGCTCGTGCGGGGGCTGACGGCGATGGGCCTCGCCTTCGTTCCGCTGCTGACGGCCACCGCCGTACCCGTACCGGAGTCCCGGATCGGGCTGTGGCTGCTCGCGGCGGTGCCCCCGACGCTCGCCGCGTTGCTGCTGGCCGTCGGCACGATGATCGCCTACCCGTTCGAGATGGACACCATCGTCCGCCTCAGCGGTGACCGGCTCGTCGCCACCCACTACGGGCTGTACAACACCGTCTGCGGTATCGGTATCACCGTCGGGAACCTGGGCACGGGCGCCGCGCTCGACGCCGCCCGCGCGGCCGGCATGCCCGCGCTGCCGTGGCTCACGCTGTGCGCGCTCGGCCTGGCGTGCGCGGCCGCCCTGTACAGCCTGCACCGAACCGGCCGGCTGGCGGCACCGCCCGCGTCCGAGCCGCTGGCCGCCACCGTCTGACCCACCGGCCCACCGGCCCGGGGGCGGGGCACGGCAGCGTGCCCCGCCCCTGCTGGACCTGCCTGATCCGGGAGCCTTCGATGCCCGCCCCCTTCGTTTCCCTTCCCGAACCGACCCCGTTGCGGCTCCGGCCCTTCCGCGCGGTGCGCTACGACGCGCACCGTGCAGCCGACTTGTCCGAGCTGCTCGCTCCGCCCTAGACCACGCGGACCCAGCACGTGGACGTGGACCACGAACTCATCCAGGCCGCGGCTGACGTCGCTCGCACGCGCTGCAGGGGCGACAACCACACCATGGCAGCCGCGGCCCGCGTGAAGGACGGCCGGATCGTCACCGCGGTGAACGCCTACCACTTCACCTCAGGCCCCTGCGCCGAGCTGGTCCTCATCGGTGCGGCGGCCGCGCAGGGCGCCTATGAGCTGGACACGATCGTCGCCGTCGGCGACCGCGGCCGCGGGGTCGTTCCGCCGTGCGGCCGGTGCCGGCAGGTCCTTCTCGACTACTTCCCCGCCCTCAAGGTCATCGTCGGTGAGGGCGGCCGCATCCGAACCGCCCTCATCATCGACCTGCTGCCCGCAAGCTACGTCTGGGCCGACCACCAGGTGGAGGCCTAGACCACCGCACCGCTCGGCACGGGCTGACACCGCCCAGCTTCTTCCTGCCCCGAATCCGAGGGCGCGCGAGACGGGGCGCCGGGGGTAGCCCGCACGGCCGGCCGCTCAGATCGCTGCGCGAACGGCCCGCTCGAAGTCCTCGACGTGGCTGCGGGCCAGCCGCGCCGCCGTCTCGGGCTCACCCGCGACGATCGCGTCGATCAGCGGTCCGTGCTCCTCGACGTGGCCGGCCATGTCGGACAGGCGGTCGATGAACAGGCACCAGATCCGGGTGGCGAGGTTGTCGTGGCGGACCAGGGTGTCCTCCAGGTACGGATTGTGCGCGGCGGCGTAGATGGCGCGGTGCACCTGGAGGTCCAGATGCATCAGAGCGGTGGAGTCCTGCCGGCGGGAGTCCGTGCTCCCCAGCTCCCTGCGCAGGGCGGTGAGAGCCGCCCGGTCGGCAGCCGTGGCGCGCCGCGCGGCCTGGGCGGCGGCCAGCGGCTCCAGCTCCTGCCGCACCTCGGAGATGTGGGCGAGGTCGGTGATGTTGACCTCGGTGGCGAAGGTGCCGCGCCGGGGGTAGGTGGCGATCAGCCGCTCGTACTGGAGCCGCTTGAGGGCCTCGCGCACCGGTGTGCGTCCCACCCCGAGGGACTGCCCCAGCTGCTCCTCGTTGATCGGCGCGCCCGGACGGATCTCCAGCATGACCAGCCGGTCCCGGATGGCGCGGTAGGCGCGTTCGGCGAGGGTCGGCTCCTCGCTGACGGGCGCGGTCGCCGCCTGCTGCATGAATGCCCCCTTGACCTCGTCGGCGAGCTCCCATACCGTACCGCACAGTCTGATATATCAGTTGCGCATTAGCCGGCTCCCAGGACGGTGCACAGATGGCAACGACCCCGTCGACCACCACGCTGACCTCGCCTCTCTCCCTCCCGCTCGGCGAACTCGACCCGGACGTCGCCGACGCCGTGGCCGCCGAACTGCACCGCCAGCAGTCCACGCTGGAGATGATCGCCTCGGAGAACTTCGCGCCGGCCGCCGTCATGGAGGCCCAGGGCTCGGTCCTGACCAACAAGTACGCCGAGGGCTACCCGGGACGCCGCTACTACGGCGGCTGCGAACACGTCGACGTCATCGAGAAGCTGGCCATCGCCCGGGTACGGGAACTGTTCGGCGCCGAGGCCGCGAACGTGCAGCCGCACTCGGGCGCCCAGGCCAACGCGGCCGCCATGTCCGCCCTGCTCCAGCCCGGCGACACGATCCTCGGCCTCGACCTGGCGCACGGCGGCCACCTGACCCACGGCATGCGGATCAACTTCTCCGGCAAGCTGTACGACGTCGTGCCCTACCACGTGCGCGAGTCCGACATGCGCATCGACATGGACGAGGTCGAGCGGCTCGCCCTGGCGCACCGACCGAAGATGATCGTCGCCGGATGGTCCGCCTACCCCCGACAGCTGGACTTCGCCGCGTTCCGGCGGATCGCTGACGCGGTGGGCGCGTATCTCCTGGTGGACATGGCGCACTTCGCCGGACTGGTGGCGGCGGGCCTGCACCCGAACCCGGTGCCGTACGCCGACGTCGTCACGACCACCACGCACAAGACTCTCGGCGGCCCGCGCGGCGGGGTGATCCTCAGCCGTGCCGACCTGGCCAAGAAGATCAACTCCGCGGTCTTCCCGGGGCAGCAGGGCGGGCCGCTGGAGCACGTGATCGCGGCGAAGGCGGTGGCCTTCAAGGTGGCGGCGGGACAGGAGTTCAGGGAGCGTCAGCAGCGAACGCTGCACGGCGCCCGGATCCTCGCCGGGCGGCTGCTGGCCGACGATGTCGCGGAGGCCGGCATCACCGTCCTCACCGGTGGCACCGAGGTCCACCTGGTCCTCGTCGACCTGCGCGCGTCCGCCTTGGACGGGCAGCAGGCGGAGGACCGGCTGCACCGCACCGGCATCACCGTCAACCGCAACGCCGTGCCGTTCGACCCGCGTCCGCCGATGGTGTCCTCGGGGCTGCGGATCGGCACCCCGGCCCTGGCCACCCGGGGCTTCGCGGAGGCGGAGTTCCGTGAGGTCGCCGATGTCATCGCCGAGGCCCTGAAGGGCGAACAGAGCGAGGACGCACTGCGCGCCCGGGTAGGGCGACTCGCCGCCGCCTTCCCCCTCTACCGCCACCTGGCCCACGCGAACGGAGCTGCCGCATGACCGCCGAGCCGCTGCCGGAGCACCCGGACTTCCTGTGGCGCAACCCCGAGCCGCGCTCCTCGTACGACGTCGTCATCGTGGGCGCGGGCGGCCACGGCCTGGCCACCGCCTACTACCTCGCCAGGAACCACGGCATCACGAACGTCGCCGTCCTGGAGAAGGGCTGGCTGGCCGGCGGAAACATGGCCCGCAACACCACGATCATCCGCTCCAACTACCTCTGGGACGAGAGCGCGGCGATCTACGAGCACGCCCTCAAGCTGTGGGAGCAACTGCCCGAGGAACTCGACTACGACTTCCTGTTCAGCCAGCGCGGGGTCCTCAACCTCGCGCACACCCTCCAGGACGTCCGCGAGGGCATGCGCCGCGTGGGAGCCAACCGCCTCAACGGAGTCGACGCCCAGTGGCTCGAACCGGACGAGGTCGCCAAGGTCTGCCCCATCCTCAACGTCTCGCCCCGCACCCGCTATCCGGTGCTCGGCGCCACCTTCCAGCCGCGCGCCGGCATCGCCAAACACGACCACGTGGCCTGGGCCCTGGCCCGCCGGGCCGACGACAGGGGCGTCGACCTGATCCAGGGCTGCGAGGTCACCGGCTTCCTCAAGGACGGCGACCGGGTGGTGGGCGTCGAGACCAACCGCGGCCGTATCCACGCCGGGCGGGTGGGTCTCGCGGCGGCCGGTCACAGCAGTGTGCTCGCCGAACTGGCGGGGGTGAGGCTGCCCGTGCAGTCCCACCCCCTCCAGGCTCTCGTCTCCGAACTCCACGAGCCCGTGCACCCGACGGTGGTCATGTCGAACCACGTGCACGTGTACGTCTCCCAGGCGCACAAGGGCGAGCTGGTGATGGGCGCGGGCGTGGACGCGTACAACGGCTACGGGCAGCGCGGCTCCTTCCACGTGATCGAACGGCAGATGGCCGCGGCCGTCGAACTCTTCCCGGTCTTCGCACGGGCGCACGTGCTGCGCACCTGGGGCGGAATCGTCGACGTCACCCCGGACGCCTCCCCGATCATCGGCGGCACCCCGATGGAGGGCCTGTACGTCAACTGCGGCTGGGGAACCGGCGGGTTCAAGGCCACCCCGGCCGCCGGCTGGACCTTCGCGCACACCCTCGCCCACGGCGAGCCGCACCCGCTGAACGCCCCCTTCGCCCTCGAACGCTTCACGACGGGCGCATTGATCGACGAACACGGCGCAGCAGCCGTGGCCCACTGAGGAGGACCCCGTGCTTCTCATCACCTGCCCGTGGTGCGGCCCTCGCGACGAGACCGAGTACCACTACGGCGGACAGGCCCACGTCCCCTATCCCGAGCACCCCGCGGACCTCACCGACCAGCAGTGGGCCGAGTACGTCTTCTACCGGGACAACCCCAAGGGCCCCTTCGCCGAGCGGTGGGTGCACAGCACCGGCTGCCGCCGCTGGTTCAACGTCCTGCGCGACACCGCCACCCACCAGGTGCTCGCCTCCTACCGGCCCGACGAGCCCCGCCCCGGAGGCAACCGATGACCGACCAGCGTTTCCGGCTCCCGCGGGGCGGCCGCATCGACCGCGGCACCGTGCTGCGCTTCACCGTGGACGGACGGGAGTTGACCGGCCATCCCGGGGACACCCTCGCCTCGGCGATGCTGGCGAACGGCCTCGTCGAGGTCGCGCCCTCGCTCTACCGCGGACGCCCGCGCGGCATCGTCGCCGCGGGGGTCGAGGAGCCCAACGCCCTGGTGCAGCTGGACGGTTCGTGCTCGGAGGGCATGCTGGCGGCCACGACCGTGGAACTCCACGACGGCCTGTCCGCCACCACGCTGTCCGGCATGGGCAGGCTCGACCCCACCCCCGACCCCGCCGTCTACGACAAGAAGTACGTGCACACCGACGTCCTGGTCGTCGGCGCCGGACCCGCCGGGCTCTCGGCCGCCGCCGCTGCCGCCCGTTCCGGTGCCCGCGTGCTCCTCGTCGACGAGCGGCCCGAGCCCGGTGGTCCGCTGCCCTGCGACGCGCGGTGGGCCGCCGAAGCCCGCGCGGCCCTCGACGCCGCCCCGGAAGCCCTCGTACTCCCGCGCACCACGGCCTTCGGGTCGTACGACGACAACTACGTACTGGCGCTGCAACGCCGCACCGACCACCTCGGACCCGACGCCCCCGAGGGCGTCTCGCGGCAGCGGCTGTGGCACATCCGCGCCCGACAGGTGGTCCTGGCGACCGGCGCGCACGAGCGTCCGCTGGTCTTCGCCGGCAACGACCGGCCCGGGGTGATGCTCGCCGGGGCCGTGCGCGAGTACCTCAACAGGTACGCGGTCGCCCCGGGTTCACGGGCCGTGGTCGGCACGACCGACGACAGCGCCTACGACACGGTGGCCGACCTGCACGCGGCGGGCGTCGTGGTGGCCGCGGTCGTGGACGCCCGCGCCGAGTTGTCCGCGCGGGCCGCCGAGACCGCCGCCGCGACCGGTGTACGGGTCCTGACGGGCAGCGCGGTCGTCGACACGGCGGGGGAGGGGCGGATCACCTCGGTCACCGTCGCGGGGATCGACGCCGACGGCCGACTCCTGGACACGGCCGGGTCGTTCGACTGCGACCTGCTCGCCGTGTCGGGCGGCTGGAGCCCGGTGGTGCACCTGCACAGCCAGCGTCAGGGCAAGCTGCGCTGGGACACGGACCTGGTCGCCTTCGTACCCGACGGGACGGTACGGGACCAGCAGGTGGTGGGTGCCGCGCGCGGGACGTACGACCTCGACGGCTGTCTGGCGGAGGGGGCGCGGGCGGGCGCGGTCGCCGCGACGCAGGCCGGGTTCCCGGTGCCGGTGCCCACGGTCCCGTACCGGGAGGTACGTCCTGACGCGCGCCCCCTGTGGCTGGTACCGGGCCCTGACGGCGGCTGGGACACCCACTTCGTCGACCTCCAGCGCGATGTCACGGTGGCCGACGTCCTGCGTTCCACCGGAGCCGGCATGCGCGGCGTCGAGCACGTCAAGCGCTACACCTCGCTCGGCACGGCGAGCGACCAGGGCAAGACGTCCGGCGTCAACGCGATCGGTGTCATCGCCGAGGTCCTCGGCGGCTCACCGGGAGAGATCGGCACCACGGCCTACCGGGCGCCGTACACGCCGGTCGCCTTCGCCGCGCTGGCCGGACGCGAGCGCGGCGAGCTGTTCGACCCCGAGCGGACCACCTCCATCCACAGCTGGCACGTGGCGCACGGGGCACGGTTCGAGGACGTGGGGCAGTGGAAGCGCCCCTGGTACTACCCGCGGCCCGGGGAGGACATCCAGAGCGCCGTGGCACGTGAGTGCCGCGCCGCCCGCGAGGCAGTGGCCTTCATGGACGCCTCCACCCTCGGCAAGATCGAGATCCGGGGCGCGGACGCCGGGGAGTTCCTCAACCGCGTCTACACCAACGCCTTCAAGCAACTCAAGCCCGGCATGGCCCGCTACGGCGTGATGTGCAGGCCCGACGGCATGATCTTCGACGACGGTGTGACCCTCCGCCTCGACGACGACCGCTACTTCATGACCACCACGACCGGCGGCGCCGCGGGCGTCCTGGACTGGCTGGAGGAGTGGCTCCAGACGGAGTGGCCCGAACTCGCCGTCCACTGCACCTCGGTGACCGAGCAGTGGGCGACGATCGCCGTGGTCGGCCCCCGCTCACGCCAGGTCGTCGCCCATCTCGCACCGGACGTCGACCTGTCCGCCGAGGCGTTCCCCTTCATGGCCTTCCGCGAGACCACCCTGGCCTCCGGCATCCCGGCCCGCATCTGCCGGATCTCCTTCTCCGGTGAACTCGCCTACGAGATCAACGTCTGCGCGTGGTACGGACTGTCCGTCTGGGAACAGGTGCATGAGGCCGGGCAGCCGTACGGCATCACCCCGTACGGCACCGAGACCATGCACGTGCTGCGGGCCGAGAAGGGCTACATCATCGTCGGCCAGGACACCGACGGCACCGTCACCCCGCAGGACGCCGGCATGTCCTGGGCGGTCTCCACCCGGAAGGACTTCATCGGCAGACGGTCCTTCTCCCGCGCCGACACCTCACGCGCGGACCGCAAACAGCTGGTGGCTCTGCTGCCGGTCGACCGCACGACCCGGCTGCCCGAGGGGACGCAGGTCGTCGCACGCGACGTGCGCGTCGAGGCCACCCCGGTCCCGATGCTCGGCCACGTCACCTCCAGCTACCACAGCCCGGCCCTCGGCCGTCCCTTCGCCCTCGCCCTCGTCACCGGCGGGCGGGCCAGGATCGGCGAGACCCTGCTCGCCCCGGTGGGCGAGGACCTGGTGCCCGTCGAGGTGGCCGACTGCGTCCTCTACGACCCGGAAGGGACCAAGCGAGATGGCTGACCCCGGTATCGCAACGCTGCGCAGAAGTCCGCTGGCCCATCTGGCGGAACGGATGCACGCCGCCGCCGTCACCGGTGCCCGCGGCGTCGCGCTCACCGAACGCCCGTTCCTCACCATGGTGAACCTGCGGGTCGCGCCCGGGTCCGAAGCGGCGAAGCGGGTGGAGAAGGCGCTGGGTGCGCCGTTGCCGCGTGCCTGCGGCGACACCACCGCGTCCGGTTCCCGCACAGTCGTCTGGCTCGGCCCCGACGAGTGGCTCGTGCTGTCCCCCGAAGAAGGGACCGCGGAGTTGGGGGACGCCCTCGGTGACGCTCCGGGTTCGGTCGTCGACGTGTCCGCGAACCGCACCACGCTGGAGCTTCGCGGCCCGTCCGCCCGGCAGGTGCTGGAGAAGGGCTGCCCGCTGGACCTGCATCCCCGGGCCTTCGGACCCGGCCGGGCGGTGTCGACCACGGTCGGCCCCGTCGCGGTGCTCCTCTGGCAGGTCGACGACGCGCCGACGTACCGCCTGCTGCCGCGCTCCTCGTTCGCCGACTACCTCGGGCGCTGGCTCATCGACGCGATGGGCGAGTTCAGCGGACCGGAGGTGCCCTGATGGAGACGTCGGCCGAGCACGTGCTCACCCTGGACTGCCCCGAGGCGCCCGGCATCGTCCACGCCGTCTCGCGGTTCCTGCTGGAACACGGCAGCGACATCATCGACAACCAGCAGTTCGGCGACCGCCGCGACGGCCACTTCTTCATGCGGGTCCGGTTCACCACCGACGACGACACGGCCGCGCTGCGCCGTGACTTCGCCGCCGTGGCCGCCCCGTTCGCCATGCGGTGGCACGTCGAACCGGTCGGCACCAGGCGCCGCGTACTGATCATGGTGTCCCGCTACGACCACTGCCTCAACGACCTGCTCTTCCGCACTCGCAGCGGCGACCTGCCCATCGACGTGGTCGCGGTCGTCTCCAACCACCGCGACCACGAGGCACTGGTCACCTGGCACGGCATCCCGTTCTTCCATGTGCCGGTCACCGCCACGTCGAAGCCCGAGGCCGAAGCCAGGCTCCTCGAACTCGTCGACTCCTTCGACGTCGACCTGGTGGTGCTCGCGCGCTACATGCAGGTGCTGTCCGACGGCCTGTGCACCCGTTTGGCCGGCCGCGTGATCAACATCCACCATTCGTTCCTGCCGAGCTTCAAGGGCGCCAAGCCCTACCACCAGGCCCACGAACGCGGCGTCAAACTCGTCGGCGCGACGGCCCACTACGTCACCGCCGACCTCGACGAGGGGCCGATCATCGCGCAGGAGGTCATCGGCGTCGACCACAGCCACACCCCCGACGACCTGGCCGCGATCGGCCGCGACGCGGAGTCGGCGGCCCTGGCCCGGGCGGTGCGCTGGCACTGCGAGGGACGGGTGTTCGTCCAGGGCAGGAGGACGGTGGTGCTCCGCTGACCGGCGGGTGGTGACGGCGGGTCACCGGACGCGGTGCGGGTGCGCGTGCCGGGGCGCCGAACCGGCTGAAGGCCACCGGCAGTCGGCTCACCCACCCCGTGAACCGCCTGCGGGAGGCCGGTCACCGCCCGCGCCGCCTGGCCGGGTTCGCGCGCAGGCGGGTGCGCGCCGCTCACGCCGCCGCGGTGAACGCCGCGCTGACGGCGGTGTCCGTGCGGGCGTGGATGACCAGGCGTGTCCCGGTGGTGTCGGCGTTCGCCTCCAGTGCACGGCGTGCGGGGGCGCTGCTCGTGGCCACGGACATCAGAACGCCCAGGTGGCTGCAGAGCCGGTGGACGCGCAGGGCCACGCCGATCGCGGCGCCGTCGGGGGCCGGTTCGTCGAGGACGACCACCACGGGGGCCGGCCGGTACGCGTGCACCAGGTCGCTGATCTTGGTGAGCAGCGTGGCCCGACCGCCGGTACCGGGGTCCTGGTGCACCGTGATGACGAGCACTCCGTGATCGAGTGAATGTGACAGCACCCTGGCCTCCCGGTTCCTTCGGCCCTTTCTCTCTCGGGTCGTCGCACCCTGGGTACCCCGCGTCGGCCCTTTGAAGCGCCGTTGGGCCGGCGCGAGGGGCGGCCCGTTCCGCGCGTGCCCGCCGCCGCGGGCCGGTCCACCGCCCAACGATCAACCCCGGCGGTCGAGTTGGCGTCTCCCGCGACGGGGGGCGCTCCCGCCTCCTCGGTGACCGAGAGGCGGAACTCCATGAAGCAGCGGGTCGCACGCGGCGTCTCCCACGTACTGGCGATGGCGCTGGCCCTGGCGGCCACGGCACTCGTCCCGTCCGCACACGCGGCTCAGGCGCGGCACGACCACGAGGCGACCCGTACCGCCCTGCGCGACCTGGTCGCACAGGGCGGGCTCCCGGGGGCCGCCGCCGAGGTCGTGGACCGCAGGGGACGTTGGTTCGCCGCCGCCGGTCACGCCGACACCGACACGGGTCGGGAGCGCTCGCCCGGCGATCACTTCCGCGGGGCCAGCCTCACCAAGACGTTCGTGGCGACCGTGCTGCTTCAACTGGAGGCGGAAGGAAGGCTGAGCCTGGACGACACGGTCGAGACATGGCTGCCCGGCCTGGTGCGGGGCAACGGCTACGACGGGCGCCGGATCACGCTGCGCCGACTCCTCGACCACACCAGCGGCCTCGCGAACCACACCGACGACCCTGCCTTCATCCATGACGCCGCCGGTCCGGGCTTCCCGGACCACCGGTACGACACCCACACCCCCGAGGATCTCGTGGCGACCGCGCTGCGGCATCCGCCGCTGCCCGACCCGGAGCGGACACCGTCGTACTCGAACACCAACTACGTGATCGCCGGGCTGGTCATCGAGAAGGTGACGGGCCGCTCGTACGCACAGGAGATCACCCGCCGTATCGTCCGGCCGCTGAAGCTGCGCGGGACCTCCTTCCCCGGCACGTCACCGAAGATGCCGAAACCGCACCCCGTCGGCTACTCCCGGCTCCACCAGGAGACCCCCGGCGCCCCGGTGTACGACGCCACCGAGCAGAACATGACCTGGCTGGGCGCGGCCGGCGACGTCATCTCCACCCTCGGTGACCTCAACCGCTTCCAACGCGCCCTGATGAAGGGTGAGTTGCTCCCCGCGGCACAGATGAAGGAGATGCTCCACGAGGTGCCGGCGGGGGAGGGGATCGGGTTCGGGCTCGGAGTGGAGTTCGCCCGGTTGTCCTGCGGAGTGAAGGTCGTGGGCAAGAGCGGCCGTACCAACGGCTCACTGTCCGCGATGGTCGGCACGCCCGACGGCGAGCACCGGTTGACGTTCCACGTCAACGGCGACTGGCTCAGGGACGGCTCACTCTACGTGAACGTCATCGAGGCGGAGTTCTGCCAGAAAACCTCGTCCCGGACGGGCAGGCCGCCTGTCCCGACGGTCGGCCGATGAGTGGCATTCATCGGCGCTGAGGTGGCACTTGCCTTGGCATGCAGGTGATACGAGGAGCGGCGCTGAGTTCACGGCGCTCGGGCAGGGCGGCCCGTGAGGCAGTCCGGCGGGCCTTGGCGGAGCCGGGGCGCGAACGGGATCTGGTGATGCAGTCGTGCAAGGCGGCCCTGGCGGCGTGCCTCGCGTGGGCGGTGGCGGGGTGGTGGCTGAAGGCGCCGATGGCGTTCGTCGCGCCGTGGGTGGCGATCGTGCTGGTGGATGCGACGGTGTACCGGTCGATCGCGCGCGGACTGCAGCAACTGGCCGCGATCGCCACGGGGACCGTGGTGGCCACCGGCGCCGCCCTGATGCTGGGTTCCCCCATGGCGGCGATGGGCCTGGTGCTGCCGGTCGTCGTGCTGCTGGGCAGCTGGCAGCGCCTGGGCAGCCAGGGCGTCTACGCGGCCACGGGCGCCCTCTTCGTCCTGACCATGGGTCCGGTCACCGTCGCGGCCTCGGCGGCCCGGCTCGCCGAGGCGCTGTTCGGCGCGGTGGTGGGCATCGCCGTCAACGCGCTGATCAGGCCCCCGGTGTATCTGCGCAGCACCCGCGCCGCGCTGGAGGACGCGGCCGGCGAGGCGCAGGAGATCCTGGACGCGGTCGCGGACCGGCTGGCCGCCGAGGAGTGGGACGCCCACACGGCCGGTTCGCTGCACGAGCGCGCGCTGCGCCTGTACCGCCTGGTCGACCAGGCCCGCGCCGCGCTCGGCTGGAGCCGGGAGAGCCTGCGTGTCATCCCGCGCCGCCGGAGCCGCGTCGGCCCGCCTCCCGGTCAGGACTACGACGACGCGATCACCGTCCTCGACTATGTGGCCGTCCACACCGCGGGTGTCACCCGGGCCGTGCTGGAGGCGTGCGACGAGGACCGTGCGGGACTGCGGCCGAGCCCGCGGGTCGGCAAGCCCTACGCCGAGTTCCTGCACAACAGCGCCCGTGCCATCCGGCTCTACACCCGGAGCCGGTTCGACGCGGACGGTCAGGACCAGCAGGCCGACCAGGATCTGCACGACGAGGCCGAGGACCTGCTCCGCGCCTTGGACGACCTGCGGCAACGGCTGTCCCGTGCGGCACCGGAGGATCCGGACGCCCTGGCGACCTACGGCACCCTCCTCACCCAGGCCCGCCGCCTGGCCGAGCAACTCGGCAGGAACTGAGCGCGTCGGGGGGCCTCCATGTCCGTGCGGGCGGCGAAAGTCGATCCGGAGCGCGCGACCCCCGCGGAGACGTCGATAACGGGAAAAAGGTATGAACAATAGTAAATGTTTATGTTTGCACTTTTTGGGC
This sequence comes from Streptomyces sp. NPDC001920, assembly GCF_053594495.1. NCBI lineage: Bacteria > Bacillati > Actinomycetota > Actinomycetes > Kitasatosporales > Streptomycetaceae > Streptomyces > Streptomyces sp. NPDC001920. The sequence goes on along the minus strand of NZ_JBSFEP010000004.1, from coordinate 230,012 downwards.
TGTCTATGAGTTGCAACCTCATGTGCAGATGGCGGGCGGACGGCCGGCCAGTCGACCACCGCCTGTGAGGAGCGGAGGCGGAGATGAAAATGTCGATACGGCGGTCCGCGATCTTCGCGAGCGCGGCTGCTCTTGTGATAGCTGTCTGCGGTGCGACGGGCACCGCCCGGGCCGACCCCGGTGATGGTGAGCTCCAGTTCGGCTACGTCCTGCCGGAGACGGGACAACTGGCCTACCTCGGCCCACCCCAGATCGAGTCGCTGAAGTTCGCGATACAGAAGATCAACGACGCCGGCGGAGTCCTGGGCAAGCCCGTGCCGAACGCGGTCGCCAGTGACGAGGCGGGTCAGGAGGCCGTCGCCGCACAGTCGGCGGACCGGGTCCTCGCGGCAGGCGTGGACGCGATCGTCGGCGCCGCGGCGTCCGGCATGTCGCTGGCGTTCATCGACCGGGTGACCGGAGCGGGCGTCGTGCAGTGCTCGGGGTCGAACACCGCTCCCACCTTCACGGACTACGAGGACGACGGCTTCTACTTCCGTACCGTCCCGAGCGACGCGTTGCAGGGCCCCATCCTGGCGGATGTCGTCCGTGACGACGGCCACGACCGGGTGGCCATGGTCGCGCGGGCGGACGACTACGGGCGCGGCCTGATGGAGGCCACCCGCAAGACGCTGGAGGAGCGCGGTGCGACGGTGGCGCTCGCCGAGACCTACGACCCGAAGGCGAGCAACTTCGACCAGGTCGTCCAGCAGGTGGAGAACTCCAGGCCGGACGCCGCCGTGGTGATCGCGTTCGAGGAAGGCACCCAGATCCTCCAGGGCATGATCGAGTCCGGACTCGGGCCCGACCGGATCGGCGTCTACGGCGCCGACGGACTGCGCAGCGAGGAACTGCCCTCGCTGGTCGCCCCGGGCCAGCCGGAGAGGCTCTCCGGCATGAAGGGGACCGCGCCGGCCTCGGCGTCGAACGAGCAGTACGTGAAGGAACTCAAGGAGTTCGCGCCTGACCTGAAGGAGCTGCAGTTCGCACCGCAGGTGTTCGACTGCGTGACGACGATCGCGCTGGCCGCGGAGAAGGCCGAGTCCGACGACCCCGGCGAGTATGTGAAGGAGATGAACGGCATCACCGAGGACGGCGACAAGTGCAACTCCTTCGCCGCCTGCAAGGAACTGCTCGCAGACGGCAGGGACATCGACTACGACGGTGTGAGCGGCCCGCTCGACTTCACCGACAAGGGCGAACCGGGACAGGCGTCGATCGAGGTCTACGGCTACAACGACGAAGGACGGCTGGAGACGCTGCGTACCGAGACCAGCACGGCCGAGGAGTGACAGGGAGGAACGACAGCGGGAGTCAACGGACGCGGGCGAGTGTGCCGAGGTAGAGCTCGATCACCTTCTCGTCGTGCAGCAGGGCCGTCCCGGTGCCGGTGTGCGCATTGCGGCCCTGGTCCAGGACGTAGCCGCGATCGCAGAACTGCAGGCACCTGCGGGCGTTCTGCTCGACCATGAGCACGGCGACGCCCGCGCTGTTGATCATTCGGCACCGCTCGAAGACGTGGTCCTGATGGAGCGGTGACAAGCCCGCCGACGGCTCGTCGAGCAGAAGCAGGTGCGGCTCCATCATCAGGGCGCGGGCCATCGCGAGCATCTGGCGTTCGCCGCCGGACATCGCGCCGGCCTTCTGCTTGCGGCGGTCGGCCAGCACCGGGAACAGCTCCTCGACGGCCGCGATCCGGCGCGCGTGGTTCTTGGGCCGCAGATACACGCCCATCCGCAGGTTCTCCTCGACGGTGAGTGTGGGGAACACGTTCTGCAGCTGCGGCACGTAGCCCACGCCCCGCCGGACCAGCTCGTGCGCGGGCCGGCCGGTCACGTCTTCACCGCGCAGCCGCACGGTCCCGCCGCGCACCCGCAGCAATCCGAAGACGGCCTTGACCAGCGTCGACTTGCCGGCGCCGTTGGGGCCGATCACGCCGACCACCTCGGCCGGCCGCACTTCGACGCTGCATCCGCGCAACACGTCGACGCCAGGGATGTAACCGGCGACGATGTCGTCGGCCGCCAGTACCGGTACCTGCTCCTCTGCGGACATCGCTACCCCTCCTCGCCCTTGTCCCCGGTCGCCTCCGGCTCGTCGTGCCGCTTGCCGAGGTAGGCGTCCACGACGGCGGCGTTCCGGCCGATGGTGTGCGGTGGCCCCTCGGCCACCAGGCGGCCGTCGGCCATGACGGCCACCCAGTCGCTGATGCCCATGACCACGTCCATGTCGTGCTCGACGAAGCACACCGTCAGCCCCTCGTCGCGCAGCCGCGTGATGTGCCCGAGCAGCGACTGGGTCAACGCGGGGTTCACCCCGGCCATCGGCTCGTCGAGCAGGAGCATGACCGGCCGGGCCATCAGCGCGCGGGCCAGTTCCAGCAGTTTGCGCTGGCCACCGGAGAGCGTTCCGGCGTGGTCGTCGCGCAGGGGCCCGAGCCGGAACCGGTCCAGCAGTTCGTCGGCCCGGCGCACCGTCTCCCGCTCCTGCCCGCGCCACAGCGGCCGCAGCAGGGCGGGCAGCACTCGCTCGCCGCGTTGCCCGGGCGCGGCGAGCAGCAGGTTCTCCAGCACCGTGAGCCGGGCGAGCGCCCGGGAGAGCTGGAACGTACGGACCAGTCCCCGCCGCGCCACCCGGTACGCGGGGGAGCCGGCGAGCGGCTGCCCGTCGAACGACCAACGGCCGCCGTCCGCCCGGTCGAACCCGCTCACCACGTTGAACAACGTGGTCTTGCCCGCGCCGTTGGGCCCGATGAGCGCCGTGATGGTTCCGCGCTGCACCTCCAGGTGCTCGACCCGTACGGCGACGAGGCCCCCGAACGTACGGGTCACCTGGTCCATGACGAGCAGCGGGTCGGGCTTGCGCACCCCCGGCTCCGGGGGGATCGCGGGCAGCCGGCCCGTACGGGACACGGCGGGGTCAGCGGCCACTGAGCAGCATCTCCTTCCGGCTGCCGAGGATGCCCTGCGGCCGGAACGCGACCAGCAGGATCAGGGCGACCCCGACCAGGGCGAAGCGCACGGCGCCGACCTCCGAGGTACTGATGAGGTCCGGCGAGATGTACTCCGCCTCGATGGCCTGGCGGAGCGCGCTGTCGAGGAAGCTGAGGACGAACCAGAACAGGATCGAGCCGACGACCGGCCCGAGGATGCGCCCGGCACCTCCGAGGACGAGCAGCGTGTACAGGAAGAACGTGACGCCCGGGTCGTAGTTGTCCGGGTTCACGGACTGCACCTGGATCGCCTGCATCATGCCCGCGACCGCCCCGATGACACCGCCGAGCACGAGGCTCTGCATCTTGTACGCGTAGACGTTCTTGCCCAGGCTGCGCGCGGCGATCTCGTCCTCACGGACCGACCGGACGACACGGCCCCACGGGCTGTGGATCAGCAGGGCCAGCAGACATCCGGTCACGAGCACCAGCGCCCATCCGACGATCATCACCCAGAGGTCGCGGGAGCTGAACCGCACGAGCCACACGCCGTACGTGCCGGGCTCGATGGGACTGAGTTCGTAGAAGTCGTCGGCGAACCTCTGCAGCCCGAACACGCCGCCGGTGACCGGCTCGGCCCAGTTGGAGCGGTAGAACAGCCGCAGCGTCTCCCCGGCCGCGATCGTGGTGATCGCGAGGTAGTCGGCGCGCAGCCGCAGGGTGGGCAGACCGAGGAGCAGGGCCAGCACGATCGCGCAGGCGATGCCGCCCAGGACGCCGAGCCACATCGGGCCGTCGTACGTCGACACCGTGATGGCGAGCCCGTAGCCGCCGACCAGCATGAATCCGACCTGGCCGAAGTTCAGCAGCCCCGTGTAACCGAAGTGCAGGTTCAGCCCCATCGCGGCGAGGGCGTAGACGGCGGCGATGGGTCCGATTCCCGAGCGCAGGGCGTCGGAGACGATGGCCGAGAAGTCCATGGCGCACCCCTCACCCGACGCGTTCGGCCCTGCCGAGGATGCCCTGCGGCCGGACGAGGAGGACGAGGATGAGGACGAGCAGCGCCCAGGCGTACTGCAGGTCGACCGGGAACCACAGGGTGGACATCTGGGCGACGACGCCGATGACGAGGCTTCCGACCATCGCACCGTAGGCGGAGCCGAGGCCGCCCAGGATGATCCCCGCGAACATGAGCAGCAGGAGCTTGAAGCCCATGTCCCAGGTGACGATCTCCACCAGGCCGAAGAAGACCCCACCGAGTGCGGCCAGTCCGCCGGCGAGCATCCACACGAACAGCACGACGCGCTGCACGTCGATGCCCGACGCCTCGGCGAGGTCACGGTTGGCGGAGACGGCCCGCACGGCTGTGCCGATCCGCGTCTTCTGCAGCAGCGCGGCGACGCCGAGCAGCACCAGCACGGCGAGCAGGGTGACCGTGAGGTCCCGTGGGGTGATGCCGGCCGGGCCCAGGTCGATCGTGCTCTGGATGTCGTACTGCGCGTAGGAGGCGGGCCGGGTCCCGTACAGCACGAGGACGACGTGGCGCAGCACCAGCGACAGCCCGATGGTGACGATGAACATGTTGATCAGCCCGGTACCCCGGGCCCGCAGCGGGCGCCAGATGCCGCGGTCGACCGCTCCGCCCAGCAGGGCGCCGAAGACCACCGCGGCGAGGGCGGCGGGGATCAGGTGCCAGCCCGGGCCGGCCGCGGAGACGTTGAGGAAGAAGGCGAAGGCGGCGCCGATCGTGACGAACTCACCGTGCGCGAAGTTGATCAGGTGGATGGTGCCGAAGATCAGCGAGAGTCCGACCGAGGTGATCGCGATGATCACTCCGAACTGGAGTCCGTCGATCAGCGCCTGCAGAGCGCGCGCGGCGAACGTGGGTCCGCGCGGGACCTCCTCACCCTGTGCCCGAACGGAGATCGCGGGCGCCGACACGAGGGTCAGGGCGAGGGCCGGCACGAGCATCCGCTGATAGCGCACGATGGTTCCGGTACGTCACGAACGTCCCTTATGGGCTCAGTGTAAGTGCAGGTCGGGACGGTGACACGGACACGTCGTGGGCGGCCGCCGGTGGAGCGTGCAAGGGCGCTCCACCGGCCGCCGCCTTCATGCGTCAGTGGGTCAGCGCGTCAGGCCTGGCCGGCGCCTGTGCCACCGGCGCCGCAGGCCGCTGTCCCGTCACGCTGCCGAGCCAGCCGAGCAGGAACGCAAACGGCACCGACACCAGGGCGACCGTCTGGAGCGGGAACCAGTCGATGTGCCACTCGGGTACCAGCGCCATCGGGTTGCCCGAGAAGACGGGGCTGCACACCTGCAGTCCGATGGCGGAGCCCAGGCCGCCGTACAGCGTCCACATCAGCCCCCGGCGCGTGAAGCCGCGCCAGAACAGCGCGTACACCAGTGCCGGGAGCAGGCACGAGGCCGCTACCGCCAGGGAGAGCGTGGACAGGAAGCCCATGTTCCAGCCCTGGACCCGCACCGCGCAGCTGATGCTCAGCACCCCGACCAGGGCGGACGCGATACGGGCCGCGGCCACCTCCCGCCCCTCGGTGGTACGCCCGCGGCGCGCGACGTTGGTGACGAGATCGTGGGCCACCGCGCCGGCCGCCGCCAGGGTCACGCTCGCGACGACCGCGAGCGTCGTGAGGAACACCGCGCTGACGACCAGCACGACGAGCCATGCCTCGCCCGTCCGCGCCGCCGATCCTCCCGCCAGATCGCCGGTGAGCATCAGCAGGCTGCTGGTGGCTCCGGGATCGGCGGCGAGAATCCTCGGGGCTCCGATCAACGCCGCGGCACCGAAGCCGATCACGGTGGTGACGAGGCAGACGGCGCCGACGATGGCGATGGTGTGGCGGACCGTGCGTCGGGCGGCGGCCGGGTCGGGCGCGGTGTTGAGCTGGGTGGCGACATGGGGCAGGCACGCCACGCCCAGCACCACGGTGATCATCAGGCCGATGAAGTCCAGTGTGCTCTCGACCGGGCCCCCGGCGGCGAAGCGCAGGCCCGGACGCATGTAGCCCGCGGGCCGGCCGCTGCCCTGAGCGGCGGCGTCGAGGAGGGAGTCGGCGCTCCAGTGGAAGCGGTGGAGCAGCACCGCGGCCACGGCGAGCGCCATGGCGAGCAGGACGACCGTCTTGAACATCTGGAGCGCGATCATGCCGCGCATCCCGCCGAAGGCCGTGGCGCAGACGACGAGCGTGCCGATCATGACGATGGCGGTCTGTTCGGCGCCCGGCCCGGAGAGGCCGAGCAGCATGGCGGTGGTCCGGCCCGCGCCGGAGAGCTGGACGATCAGATACGGGATGCAGGCGCTCAGCGTGACGACGGCGGCCGCGATCCGCACGGCCGGCCCCGGGGCGCGCAGGGCGAAGGTGTCACCGAGGGTGTAGCTGCCGCGCTCGCGCAGCGGGCCGGACAGCAGGAGCAGGACGCCGAGCGACAGCACGGTGCACAGGGCGATGAACAGGCCGTCGAAGCCGAAGACGGCCACGGTTCCGGTCGTACCGAGAACGGTCGCCGCGGAGAGGTAGACGCCGGACAGGACGATGGCGCCCTGCACGGGGCGCAGCCTGCGGCCCGCGGTGTAGAAGTCGTTGACCCGGTCGCGCTCGGGGCCGTTGAGCACACAGATGAGCAGCATGGGGACGATGAACGTCAGAAAGCCCACGAGGACCCAGGCGCGGGTGTCCGAGTCCAGGTCGAGGGTGCCGGGTGTCCCCGCGGCGAGCAGCATCGGGGGAAGCATCAGCGTTCCTCCAGCGGGCGGTACGCAACCTCGCCGTACCGGGTCTCGCCGTAGGGGGCGGCGCCGTACGGCGTCCTGTCGCCCGAGGTGTCGTCGTCCGGCGTCTCGTCGTGGGCTCGGCCGTGGAGGACGCGGTCGTAGCGCGCCGCGGTCCACAGCAGGAGCAGCACCTGGGCGAGGAGCGCGGTGACGCCGAAGGTGATCTGTCCTGCGACTCGCGTGCCCAGCAGGTCCTGCGCGGTGCAGGCGAGCAGGAGGTGGACCGCGAAGCTCAGTCCGTTGACGAGCAGGAAGGATCTGCCCGGCGGGTGGGCTCGGGGTCTTGGATGGAGCCGTGGGGTGTGCGTATGGGTGTGCTGGTGGGCCATGGAGCTCTCCTGGCGGGCAGGGATGCGCGCGCATCGCCTGCCTGGGGCGATGCCGTGCGCGGGCATTGCCCCTGACGGCATTGCCCCTGATGCGGGCTCACCAGAACACATACCGACCAGTCAGTCCATGCGCTCCCGGCACACCGTTGTCCGCTCCCAACGCCGGACGGCGGTGACTGTGCCGATGCCCATCCAGCCGGCCGGTGGGCCGCCCCGGCGCACGGAACGCGTGTTCGCGGCGGGCACCCCTCGGCGCATGCGGCGCCTCAGCCGTCCACGTCGCGATCCCGGGTGGCCGCGCAGCCGAGAACGGCCGCAGGGCCGAGCAGCCGGAGGGCGTCGAACGCGAGCGTGAGCCGTACGAGGTCGCGGGGGCGGGACAGTTCGAGCCCTGTGAGCTGCTCGAAGCGGCGCAGGCGGTTCAGCACCGTGTTGCGGTGGCACAGCATGTGCCGGGCCGCCTGGACCGCCGAACCGCCCTTCTCGATCCACACCCCGAGCGTGTCCATCAGTGTTTCGCGGTCCGCCGGCTCCAGGTCGTACACCGGCCGCAGCACTTGCAGGGCGAGTTCGGCGGACAGGTCGGGACGTGAGACGAGCAGACCGTCTGGCAGACGGGCGTCGAGCCGGGCGACCTCACCGTCTCCCCGGCAGGTGCGCAGCGCGAGCCCGGCCATGTCCCGCGCCCGGGGCAGGTTCTCCAGACCCTGGACGACGGGGCTGACGCCGATGCGGGTGCCTGGACCGGCGTCGAGGGCGGAGACGAGCGCGTCGAGCGGGCGGTCGCCGAGATGGGCGACGAGCACATCGCGCCGGCCCCCGGTGTGGCGCAGGATGCGCATGCCGCGGATCTCCGGTACGGCGTCGGGCGTACGGCCGAAGGGGGGCGTGGCCCGTATCTCCGCGACCGCGAAGCGTCCGTCGGGCGGCAGGTCGAGGATCGACGCCGCGTCCCGGATGAAGGCCGGGTCGTCGCGGCTCTCCAGTACTGCGGCGAGGATCAGGCGCACGCGCTCGTCGTGGCGGCTGGCCGCACCCTGGGCGACCTGGCGGTAGGCGTCGGCCAGCAGGACGCAGTCGCGGTCGTTGATCTTCCACACCAGCTCGGCCACCCGCACGAGGTGGCGCCGCTCGCCGAAGCCGTCCCGCTCGGCGGCGCCGACGATCCCGCTCCAGACCTCCGATCCGGCCACTCGGAAGGCATGCAGCACCTCGTCGAGGGGACGGCTCTCCTCGGCCCGGCGGATCCCGAGCTCACGTGTGTAGCGCTCGACGTTAACGATCCGGTCCGGGTCTAGGGCGGCCTCCAGGGTGATGCGTACGCCCTTGTGCACGGATTGCGGCAGATCGGGCGGCGCGAGCACCGGGTCGGCGTAGTACGGCACCTCGGCGCGGATCTGGTCCACCACGGTGCCGCTGAACGCCTGGCCGCGCCCGAGGAGATGCCGGCAGGCGTGGTCGAAGAGCTGGTGCGGCGAGGGCTCGTCGGCACGGTCGGGCGGGGGCGGCGGCGATCCGACGACCGCGGCGCCACGAGGGGGACCGGCGGCGCCAGGTCGCGGACCGGCGGGGTCGGCGGAGTCGGCTGTGGTGGCGCGGGGGCGGACCGCGCCATGGATGGAACCTGTGTGCATGGACCCTCCAGACGGACGGGGCGTGCGAGAACACCACGGCGGGTCGCCATGTCTTGCGCTGCGCAGGTGGCAGGGATGGCTCCATCGGCAGGCGATCGGCGTGGGCTGATGGAGCTGCTTCCAGGAATACGCATGCTAAGCAGTCGGTCACCGTGTGTGGCGAGACCTCTGTCAAATCGTGATGATCCGCGCGAGCGGGCCGGAGAACGCCGGCCGGCTGAAGCCCAGCACACGGCTCCGGCGAGTGCGGTGCCGATCTTTCCGCGAAGCATGCCGGGCCCGGGGTCGGCGGCCCTCCAACGGGGCCGCGAACACGACGGGGCTCGTAGGCCGTGGGCGGGAAACGGCGGCATGCATGCCGTGGCGGCGTCCGTCACCGGTGGGAGGCGCCGAGTGGCTCGACAGTCCGAGTCGGGCGGTGCTGCCGCCCTCGCGGCGGCGGCGGTCCGGGTGCCCGCGGGACCGCCCGGACCGCTCCCGCGGGCACCCGCCTGACCGCCCGGACCGCTCCCGTGAACCGGTACGGGGCATGGCGATCGCACAGGGACGCCTCCCGAACGACCTATGGCCGCTTCGGTCGTTCTGTCCTGGTTTGACCAGGCGGTGGTCGCGGCACTCGGGCATCCCATGAGTGCCCCGTGCCGAGGTGACCATCGCCGCGGGAAGCGCGCCCACCGGGCGTGGCGGGATCCGACCGGCAGCCGGGCGGAACAGAAGGTGGTCGATGACGACGGTCGGCGTGGAAGAGGTGTACCTGCTGCTCGACCCGGTCACGGGCCTGCCGGTGCCCCAGGCGGACAAGGTGTGCGCCTCGGCGGACGTGGCCCGTCTGGTGGCGGACCATGAGGTGCAGCACGAGCTGCTCCAGGCCCAGGTCGAGGTGGCCGTCCCGCCCTGCCACACGCTGGAGGAGGTCGGAGGGCACCTGCTGCGTCTGCGGCACGCCGTGGGAGTGGCCGCGGAGGAGCATGGCTGTCGGCTGGCGGCCTGCGGCACCTCGCCCCTGCGGCACGGCCGGCCGGTGGCCGTCACCGACGAGGCCCGGTACCGGGCCATGGTCGCCCAGGCCCCGCAGCTGGTGGCGGAACAGCTGGTCAACGGCATGCATGTGCACGTCGCCGTCCCCGACCGCGAGGCCGGTGTGCAGGTGCTGAACCGGATCCGGGTCTGGCTGCCGACGCTGACCGCGATGTCCGCGAACTCCCCGCTCTGGGACGGCCACGACACCGGCTTCGCGAGCTGGCGCACGGTGATCTCCAGCCGCTGGCCGGTCAGCGGCATACCCCCGTCCTTCCGCGATGCCGAGGACTACCGGCGGCGGGTGCGCGGACTGCTGGACGCCGGCCTGATCGCCGACACCGGCCAGCTGTACTGGCAGGCCCGGCTGTCGGCCGCGGAGCCCGTCGTCGAGGTGCGCTGCATGGACGTACAGCTCGGCGTGGACGAGGCGGTCATGCTCGCCGGGAGCGTCCGGGCCCTGGTGGAGACCGCCCTGGCCGAGGCGGACGCCGGGGCGCCCGTGCGGGACCGCCCGCCGGAACTGCTCCACGCCGCCCTGTGGCACGCCGCCCGGCACGGCCTCGGTGACACCCTCGTCGACCCCGCCGGCACCCTGCAGCGGGCCGGGGACGTGCTGTACGAGTTCCAGCGGCACGTCGGTCACGCCCTGGAGGCGTCGGGGGACACACGTCAGGTCACGTCGCTGATCCACCGGCTGCTGCAGAACGGCACCGGAGCGGACCGTCAGCGCGCGGCCCTCGCCGAGGGGGGTCTGCGGGCCGTGACCGACCTGATAGGCGTCCAGAGCACCATGCCATGACGGGTTCGCCGGCTCACGGTCCCGGGGCCCGGGCGGTCGGGTCGCGGCGGCCGGGGCGCGCCCGTCGGAGGCGGCCCGCACCTCGCTCATCTGCGGAAACCGCATCCCGGATATGCGGTGCGGGCTTACCTGGCCGAGAGTGGGGAACTCAGAGCACACCACATGCCGCCCCTCCGCCCGGGCCGAGTCCTCACCTCCCCGCGGCAGGCGCTCTGATTCCGAGGAGTGAACGTGACCATGCGCATCGGAGTGGAGGAGGAGTTCCACATCCTCGAGATCGAGAGCGGGCTGCTCGTACCGCGGGCCGACGCGATCCTGCGGAGGGCCGCCGGCCGGACCTTCCAGACCGAACTGCATCAGTGCACCGTGGAGTCCAACAGCGCGGTCCACACGTCCCTGCACGCGCTGTACGACGACCTCACCGGCATGAGACACCGACTCGACGCGGCCGCCTCCTCCCTGGGGCTGGCCGTCGTGGCGGCCGGCACGGCCCCGCTGGCTCCCGCGGCCCCGGCGCACCTCACCGCCGACCCCCGCTACCGCCACATGGCCGAGGAGTACCGCAAGGTCGCCGACGAGCAGCTCATCTGCGGTGCCCAGGTCCACGTGGACGTGCCCGACCGCGACACCGCCGTCCGGGTGATGTGCGAGGTCTCGCCCTGGCTGCCCGTCCTGCTGGCCCTCTCCGCCAGTTCGCCCTTCTGGCAGGGCACCGACACGGGATACGCGAGCTGGCGGACCCTGCTGTGGCAGCGCTGGCCCACCGCGGGGCCGGTCGGCTGCTTCTCCGGCGCGGCCGAGTACGACGCGGCGGTGGAGGAGTTCGTACGGTCCGGGGTCATCAGCGACGCCGGGATGATCTACTACGACGTCCGCCCCTCGGCCCATCTGCCGACGCTGGAACTGCGCGTGTGCGACGCCTGCCCGCGCCCGGAGACGGTCGTGCTCATCGCCGGGCTCTACCGTGCCCTGGTGGCCACCGCCCTCGAACGGCTGGACGCCGCCCGTGCGTGCGGGGGCCGCCACGAGTGGCTGCGCGGTGCCACATGGCGTGCGGCCCGGTCGGGCCTGGAGGGCGTGCTGGTGGACCCCGAGACCCACCAGGAGGCGCCGGCGCCGCGGGTCGTGCGGAAGCTGCTCACGCGGCTGCGGCCCGCATTGGAGGCCCAGGGGGACTGGCAGACCGTCCGGGCGCTGACCGAGGCGGCCCTCGCGGACGGAAGCGCCGCCCATCGCATGCGCCGCGCTGCACAGCGCGAGGATCTGCTGCGCTGCGTCGACATGCTGATCGCCGAGACCCGCGGAGAGCGCGTCCGGCGCGAGCGTGGCGGCCACGGGCACCGCAGGACCGTGTCGCCGGGGCGCACATTCACCTCCGCCGTCGTTCCGGGCCGTTCCCCGTCGCTCGCCGACCCCCGGTCGTCGACCGGCGTGTCGCGGCGGCACGGGCAGCCGCCGCCCCCGTGAGCGGAACGGTTGTCCGAAGAAAGGTTTCGTCACAGGAAAGGGTTTCGTGATGTCTCGTACCACCCTCCAGGCCCCAGCCGGCGGCCGCGCCCCGACGCCCGTGCCCGCGCACGTCGTCGCCGGTGCGCAGAAGGGAGGCGAGACGTCATGTGTGGCTTGACCGGGGAGGTCCGCTTCGACGGCGGGCGAGCCGACCTGGCGGCCGTGGGCCGCATGACCGACCGCGTCGTCGCCCGGGGACCCGACGGACAGGGCACCTGGACACGCGGCCCCGTCGCGCTGGGACACCGGCGACTGAAGATCATCGACCTGACGGACCGCGGGGCCCAGCCGATGACCGACGCCCGCGGAGAGGTCACCGGCGTCTTCAACGGGTGCGTCTACAACCATCCGGAACTGCGCGAGGAACTGCGCGGCCTCGGGCACCGCTTCGAGTCGACGTCGGACACCGAGGTGGTGCTCAAGGCCTACCAGCAGTGGGGCACCGCCTGCGTCGAGCACTTCCGCGGCATGTTCGCGTTCGTCCTCGTCGAACACCGCACCGGCCGGGTCGTCCTCGCCCGGGACCGGCTCGGCATCAAGCCCCTGTACCTGGCCCGCACCCCGGGCCGGCTGCGGTTCGCCTCGACACTGCCCGCGCTCCTCGCCGCCGGAGACGTGGACACCTCGCTCGATCCGGTCGCCCTCCACCACTACCTGAGCTGGCACGCCACGGTCCCGGCACCGCACACCGTCCTCAACGGGGTGCGCAAGCTTCCGCCCGCCACCGTGCGGGTCGTCGAACCCGACGGCACCCATCGGGACCACTGCTACTGGCAGCCGTCCTACACCCGCCGGGCCGAGTACACCGGCATGGGCGCCGACGAATGGCGCGACGCGGTACTGGACGCCCTGCGCACGGCCGTGCGCCGCAGGATGGTGTCCGACGTGGAGGTCGGGGTCCTGCTCTCCGGCGGCCTCGACTCCAGTCTGATCGTCGCGCTGCTGGCCGACGAGGGCCAGCGCGACCTGATGACGTTCAGCGTCGGGTTCGAGACCGAAGGCGGGGAGAAGGGCGACGAGTTCCGGTACTCGGACCTGGTGGCCCGCGAGTTCGGGACCGACCACCGCCAGCTGCTGGTGCCCTCCGACCGGGTGTCCACGGCCCTGGACGGGGCGGTCGCCGCGATGAGCGAACCGATGGTCAGCCACGACGTGGTCGCCTTCTACCTGCTGTCCGAGCAGGTGTCCAAGGAAGTGAAGGTCGTGCAGAGCGGGCAGGGAGCCGACGAGGTCTTCGCCGGCTACCACTGGTACCCGCAGCTCGCGGAGGTCTCCCGCGAGGACGAGCCGCAGCGTTACGCCGAGACGTACTTCGACCGGTCGCACGCCGACCTGGCCCGGATCCTGCGCCCGGACCTGCTGCCCGCCGACGACGTCTCCGGCCGCTTCGTGCGCGAGCACATGGCGGTCCCGGGCGCCGAGACCGCGCTGGACGCGGCCCTGCGGCTGGACACGCACGTCATGCTCGTCGACGACCCCGTCAAGCGCGTCGACAACATGACCATGTCCTGGGGGCTCGAAGCCCGGGTGCCCTTCCTCGACCACGAACTGGTCGAGCTCGCGGCCGCCTGCCCGCCGGAGCTGAAACTGGCCGACGGAGGCAAGGGTGTGCTGAAGGAGGCGGGCCGCAAGCTCCTGCCGCGCGAGGTCGTCGACCGGCCCAAGGGCTACTTCCCGGTGCCGGCCATCCGGCACATGGCCGGTCCCGTCCTGGAACGCGTGCGCGCCGCCCTCGCGGCACCCGAGGCGAAACGACGCGGCGTGTTCGAGGAGTCGTACGTGGCCGAACTCCTCGCGGCACCCGACGAGCACCGGACCAGGCGGGGCGCCAACGCCCTGTGGCAGATAGCTTTGCTGGAGATATGGCTGCAGACCCACGGAATCAAGTGACCGACGGCCGGAACGTGCGCACGGCGCACGACTCCTCGCCCCCGCTCGCTCCTTCCGGGGCGTTCGACCCGGCTTCCGCGCAGGTCCAGGACGGCCCGCCGGACCAGTACGACGCCGGCCGCGCCGCGGCCCCGGAGCCGGTGCCGCTGCCCGAGGCGGCAGGCCCGCGCGACGCCGTCACACGGCTGCGCGCGCACGGCTGCTGGTACCCGTCGGGCGACGCCGACGGCACCGAGACGGCCTTCATCTGCGACCGGGGCGGCGTTCCCCAGCTCTGGGCGGGCTCCGTCCACACCGACGACGTGCGGCTGCTCGACTCCTCGCCCGATCCCGTCAAGGAGGTCTCCTGGTCACCCGACGGCCGCTGGATCGCGTACACCACCGCCCCGGGCGGCGGTGAGCACTCGCGGGTGCTGTGCGTGCGGCCCGACGGCACCGGCCGGCGCATCCTCGCGGGCGCCGACCCGGCCAGTTCCGCCTATCTGGGCTGCTGGGCGCACGACGGCTCGTCCGTCGCCGTCACCGTCGCGGCACCGGCAGCTCCCGTGTACGGCGGCTTCACGACGGCCGCCCCGACACCGGAACCGGCCGACGGGTATCCCGCCGGCCTCCGCCGCGCCACCGACTGGGCGGAGCGGGACGGCCACGCGACCCTGCTCGGACCAGCCGCCTACGACGCGGCCCCGGTGACGCAGCCGGGCGGAGCACCGCTCGTCGTCCCATCCCTGGGCGACGCGGCCGCGGCGGCCCCGGCGACCCGGCGCGACGGCGGCCTGTCGGTCTACCTGATCGATCCCGACGGTCTGGCCTCCCCCGTCCTGCTCACCACGGAAACCCACGCCGCCTCCCTGCGTGTGTGCGACATCAGCCATGACGGCAGCCTCGCGCTGCTGCGCAGAGGACCCCGCGGACGGCGGGAGGCGATCGTCCGGCGCACCACCGACTCGGCGATCACCTTCGCCATGCCGGTCGCCGACGGCGACCCCTGGATCGGCCGGTTCTCTCCCGACGGACGGACCCTGTGGCTGCGCAGCAACGCCGACCGGGAGTACGCGGCGCTCCTCGCGGTAGCCCTGGACACCGACGGCGGGGCGCGCGACCTGTCCGTCGTGGCGGAACGCGCGGGAAGCGACCTCGAACTCCTGGCGCTGGCGCACGACGGCCGTACGGCCGCGCTGGCGTGGAACGTGCAGGGAGCGAGCGAACTCGAACTCGTCGAGACCTTCCCGGCCGCACGGGCCCCGGACCGCACCGGCCCGCTGCGGCCCGTCCCCCTGCCCCACGAGGTCGTCACCCGCATCACCCCCGCCGGTACCGGCCGCCTGCTGCTCGCGCTGGCCGGGTCGCAACGCCGGCCGGGCGTCTGGTGGGCCCACGAAGGCGTCTCCCTGCTGCGCACCCCCTGGTCCTCCCAGGACGAGGACGCCGTCCCACCGGGCCGCCCACCCGTACGCCCCGTCCCCCTGCGCCTCACGGCGAGGGACGGGCTGCCCCTGGGCGGCTGGTACTACCGGGCCCCGGGGCGGGGCCCGGACGAGCCGGCTCCGTGTGTCATCCACCTGCACGGCGGCCCCGAAGAACAGGAACGGCCCGTCTTCAGCCCGCTGTACCACGAGCTGGTCGGCCGCGGCCTGGACATCTTCGCCCCCGACGTCCGGGGCTCCCTGGGGCACGGCCGGTCGTTCGTCGACGCCGATCTGGGCGCGGGCCGCTTCGCGGCGTTCGACGACGTCGCCGACTGCGCGGCCCACGCGGTCGTCGCGGGACCCGCCGACCCCACACGGCTCGCGGTCATGGGGCGCTCCTACGGCGGCTATCTGACCTTCGCCTCCGCCGTGTGGCACCCGGCTCTGTTCCGCACCGGAGTCGCCGTCTGCGGCATGTCGGACTTCCTGACCTTCTTCGCCGGGACCGAGCCCTGGATCGCCGAATCGGCGGCCCACAAGTACGGCCACCCGGAACGCGACCGGGACCTGCTGCGCTCCCTGTCCCCGATGAGCCGTATCGACGCGCTCCGCGTCCCGCTGCTCGCCGTCCACGGGGAGCACGACACCAACGTGCCGCCGGGGGAGTCCCAGCAGTTCGTGCGCGCCGCACGGGAACGGGGCGTGGAGGCCGAACTGCTCACCCTGCGCGACGAGGGCCACGACTTCCTGCGCGCCGAGAACAGGCGCCTGTTCCGCCGGGCCGCCGCCGACTGGCTGGAACGGCACCTGTACTGAGGACTGCCGCGCAACCGGCGTCGCGCCGCACGCGCCGCCTCCGTGACACCGCGCGGCGACACCGCGCACCGGGACGGCGTGCCTGGCGCACCGCATCGGCGTAACGTCCTGACATGGGTGACTTCGGGTGCGTGCGGCGTCCGGGTACGGCGCCGCGAGGGGAGCGGCTGGTATGACCGGCAAGGGCGACACGGCCTCGGACACCGGACCGCTGGACGCCGTGTTCGCGGAGACGGTGCGCCGCACGGGCGCGTCCATCGGCGGCCTGTACCTGCTCGCACCGGACGAGCAGCAGCTGGTCCTGGTCGTGCTGTGCGGGGCACCGGCCGAGATCGCGGCGCCGTGGGCACGGGTTCCGCTCACCGCTCCGGCGCCGGTGGCCGAGGCGGTGCGCGAGGACCGCCTGGTGTGGGCGGGCAGCCAGGACGAGCTGGCCCGCACCTACCCGAGGTCCGCCATGGCGCTGCCGTACCCGCTGGCCCTGGCAGCGGCACCGGTCGTCGGCGTCCACCGGTGGGGAGCCCTGCTGCTGATGTGGCCGGCCACCCGCCCCCCGTACATGACACAGCGGGAGCGGGGGAACATCACCTCCAGCTGCCGACGCCTGGCCCGGCTCCTGGAGGAGATCCCCGCGGACGGGCGGTTCCCGGGCCCGCACGACGGACCGCGCGTGATCTCCGCCGGACTGGGCCGCCTGCCGGCGGGCCAGACGAGGGCCGCCGACGACTTCGTGGAGAGGCTGCCGGGCGGCAGCTGCGCCCTCGACCTGGAGGGGCGCTTCGCCTACCTCGACTCCGGGGCCTGCGAGTTGCTGGGCCGCGAGGCGGGACAGCTGCTGGGCACGCTGCCCTGGCAGTCCCTGCGCTGGCTCGACGACCCCGCGTACGAGGACCGCTACCGCGCCGCGGTGATCACCCGTGAGCCCGTCGCCTTCACCGCGCGCCGCCCGCCGGACCACTGGCTGGACTTCCATCTCTACCCCGACGACAGCGGCATCAGCGTCCGTATCGTGCCCACCGGCGGCCCCGCCCCGCCGTCACCGGCCGCCCGTGAGAGCACCGGCGGGCAGGCTCGCGCGGCCCGGCTCTACCAGCTCACGCACCTGGCCGCCGCACTGACCGAGGTCGTCGGCGTCCAGGACGTCGTGGACGTGGTCGCCGACCAGATCATGCCCGCCTTCGGCGCCCGCTCCCTGGTCCTGTCCAGCGCCGACGCCGGGCGGCTGCGGATCACCGGATACCGCGGATACACCCCGGAGGCCATCGAGCGCTTGAACGGGCTCCCTCTCGACACCGCCTTCACCCCGGCAGGGCAGGCGCTCGCCAGCGGCGTCCCCGCCTTCTTCGCCAGCCAGGAGGAGATGGGGCGCACCTACCCGGACGCCCTGCTGGTCAGCGGCAAGCACGCCTGGGCCTTCCTGCCGCTGATCGTCTCCGGCCGGCCCGTCGGCTGCTGCATCCTGTCCTACGACCGGCCTCATGACTTCCCCGCCGAGGAACGGGCGATCCTCACCTCGCTCGCCGGCCTCATCGCCCAGGCCCTGGACCGCGCCCGCCTCTACGACACCAAACACGACCTCGCCCAAAGCCTCCAGCAGGCGCTCCTCCCGCACTCCCTCCCGCCGGTCCGCGGGCTGCGGGTGGCCGCCCGCTACCTGCCGGCCACCCGGGGCATGGACATCGGCGGGGACTTCTACGACCTCATCCGGCTCGGCGACACCGCGGTGGCCGCCGTCATCGGCGACGTCCAGGGCCACGACGCGGCCGCCGCCGCCCTGATGGGGCAGGTCCGCACCGCCGTCCACGCCCATGCGGCGCACGGCGCAACTCCGGACCGGGTACTCGCCGCTACCAACCGGCTCCTCGTCGACCTCGGCACCGAGCTGTTCACCAGCTGCCTCTACGCCCGTCTCGACTTCGCCGCCCGCCGGGTGGCCCTGGCCAGCGCCGGTCACCCCCCACCCGTCCTGCGCCTGTCGGACCACGACACCCGCCCCCTCCACGTGCCGCCGGGGCCGCTTCTGGGCATCGACCCCGACGCGGTCTACCCCGTGACCGACATCCCTCTCACGCTGGGCCTCATGCTCACCCTCTACACCGACGGTCTCGTCGAGAGACCCGGAGTCGACCTCGACGACTCGATCGCCGGCCTCACCCGCCACCTCGCCGAAGCCGACGTGCACGACCTTGACCGGCTGATCGACACCCTCGTGGGAAGGGCGGGCGGCACCTGGCAGCGCACCGACGACGTGGCGCTGCTCGTCCTGCACCACTGCGCCGAGCGGCCGTGAAGGCGGCCGGGGCAGGTCGGGCGGCGGTGCGGTGACGGCCCGGAAGGGCCCGGGTCAGTCCTCGCCTCGCACGAGGTTCCATTCGTCCCCCCGGCGCTCGTCGCCCTCGACGGTCGCGCGTACCCAGGTACGTATGCACTGGCCACGCAGGCGGCGTGCGGTGGCCCAACCCGTCTCGGGTCGGCGGACGGTGGTCGTCTTCTCGGCTTGCGCGGTCACGGCGGTTCATCTGCTTTCTGTCTCCGGACCTCGGCGGTCCGGTTCGTGTGGTCCCACTTCGGACACCGTCACCGGGTGTCCGCGTCACGCCGCGGGAAACACCGGCCCGGCCGTGACGGCCGCGCGGGCATGCCGAACGGAGCAGCCGGACCGTGGACGACCGGACCGGCTCCTCATGCGCGGCTCGCCGCCGGATGCACCGGATGCCGCGGACCGGCCCTCCGGGCGGACGACGGGGTCTCGCGGGCCCGAGCTAGGCGATCAGCGTCACCGCCATGGCGATCAAGCCGATCGCCACCAGTGCCACGATCACCATGATCAGGACCAGCGGCCCGGGGCCCCAGCCCTTGCGCAGCTCGGTCTGCGGATGGGAGATGGCGGAAGTGCTGCCCGACTCGGCGGGCGGCGTCTCACCGGGAGGCACCCCGCTTCCAGGTTCGAGTCCCGGCGTTCGTGTCGGCTCGGGATCGGGGCTTGTCATGGCCCACCCTCCTCTCGGTTCCGGGAACGGTTCACCGGTTGGGTGGCTTGGAACTGATGTCGCCGAGGGCCGAGTCGGGGTCCCGCTCGATGGCGAGGTCACCGATGGAGACGATGCCCACCGGGTGACTCTCGCGGTCGACGACCGGCACCCGGCGCACGGAGTGCTCGCGCATCACCCGTACCGCGACGATCAGGTCGTCGTCGGGCCCGACCGTGACCAGGTCCTCGCTGCACGCCTCGGCCACGGTCGTACGGTCCGGGTCGCTGCCCTCGGCCATCGCGCGTATCACCAGGTCACGGTCGCTGACCAGCCCGCGCAGCCGCTCGCCCTCGGTGACCAGCACGGCGCCGATGTCCTCGTCGCGCATCATCCGGGCCACCGCCTGCACCGAGGTCTGCGGTTCGACGGTCGCCGGGTCGGTCGTCATGACGTCGCGGACGTGCTGAGTCATGGGAACGTCCCTCCGTGGACTCGGGCGGTGCCACTCACCGCCGTGGGGCCACCGAGTACCCGCGGACGACAGGGGCTTTCACGTCCTCGGCGACGGGTATCCGGAAAGGACTCACCACCGGTGCGTCGAACCGCCAGGGGGTCGGGGTGCGCCTGTACCGCAGTCGGCCCACGGAGCCGGGATACCGGCGCAGAGTCCGTGACCGTCGCCGACGCGCTGCCCGACCTCGGCGACGAGGGCACGCACGGCGTCCCCGCGAGGCGAGGGCCGGCCGGACGTGCCGTCCTGCGCATGCTCCGCGGCTGAGGCGTAACCGCCCTGTCGCCACCCGGGTCACTCGTGCGCACGCCCTCACCGTGCGGCACGTGGACGCGCCGTCGATGCTGGTCCTCCACGCCCCGGAGATCACGTGCTCCCCGTCTCGGGGTGCACCGACCACCGAGGTGACGACGCGAGCGGAAACGACGGGCGATGTCGATCAGCAGATGGTGCCTCGGCGTCCTGGTGGCCGCCCTCGCCGCGGCGGCCGGCTGTGGCGCTCCGGACGAGCGCACCGCGGGCGCGTCCGCCGCCGCGACGGGGTTCACCGACGCGGTGCGGCGCTCCGACGGCGTACGCGCATGCGCTCTGCTGGCTCCGCGCACCCGGGAGGAACTGGAGCAGTCCGAACGGACGACATGCGACCGGGCGGTGCTCCAGGAACAGCTGCCGGCCGGAGGCACCGTGCGCGGCGTCGACGTCTACGGCGATCGAGCCCGTGTGCTCCTCCCCGCGGACACGCTCTTCCTGGCCCGCTTCCCGTCCGGCTGGAAGGTCGTCGCCGTCGGCTGCACGCCCCGTCCCGAGCGGCCTTACGACTGCACGGTCGAAGGCGGGTGAGGGCACGGATGCGGACCATGTTCACCCTGTGCCTGCTGCTGGTGATCGGGGGCCTCGCCTACTTCACGGCGGTGGGACTGATGCACCGGTGACGGCGGGGTGAGCCACATGCGTCGCTTCCTGCGCGAGAACGGCCTGAGCCTGGCCTTCGGCGTCGGCTTCCTGCTGGCCCTGCTCGGCCAGGCGATCGCCGGCCACGCCGACTTCAACAACCGGCTGGTCAGCGACGGCATGGCGCCGATCGGCATCGGCGCCTACCTGACCTCCTCGGACTTCGCCGTGGACGTGACGGAGAACTGGCAGTCGGAGTACCTGCAGTTCTACCTCTACGTCTTCGTCACCGTGTGGCTGCTCCAGCGCGGTTCACCGGAGTCCAAGGAGCTGGACAGGGCGGGCCCCGAGTCGGACCGGGACCAGCTCGTGGGCGCGTACGCCCCGGCGAGCGCGCCGAGCTGGGCGCGGGTCGGCGGCTGGCGCCAGGCGCTGTACTCCCGGTCCCTCGGCCTGGTGATGGGCGCCTTGTTCCTGCTCTCCTGGCTGGCCCAGTCCGTCGCCGGCACCGCCGCCTACAACGAGGAGCAGCTGCGCGACCTCCAGGCCCCCGTCACCTGGGCCCAGTACGTGGCCTCCGCCGACTTCTGGAACCGCACCCTGCAGAACTGGCAGTCGGAGCTGCTCGCGGTGGCCTCCATGGTGATCCTGTCGATCTACCTGCGCCAGCGCGGCTCCCCCGAGTCCAAGCCGGTGGGCGCCGCGCACACCGCCACCGGCGTGGAGGGCTGAGGGGACGCGTCGCCGGGCCCCTCGGGCGCGGCGGCGGTGTCAGCCGACCTGGCGGGGAGTGCCGGTGTCGCACGGCGCGCCGTGCGTCACCGCCGGTGCGAGGGAGGGTGGCGTGGACGCTTCGATGGACCGTATCGCCCAGGAGTGCACCCCCGGCTGGGCGGCCGCGATCCGCGACGTACCCGCTGCCCGGATCGCGGAGGCCGCCGAACTCCTCGGCACGGCCGACGCGCACGTCGCCGAGCTGGCCGCCGTGTGGAACGTCGACCCGATGACGATCCCGCACTACGCCCGGCCCACCCCCGCGATGCAGATGTTCCGCTACGCCGAGCAGACCTCGCTGCGCATGCTGTGGGTAACCGGCACCAACCCGGCGGTGGCTCCGACTGGCCGGGCGCCGGAACCGGCTACGCGGTCCGGGTCAGCAGACCGGCGTCGATGACCTCAGCGATAAGGTTGGCGCCGCGACTGTTCTGGTGGATGTGGTCGGTCGTGAGCACGAGACCTCGCCGCCGCGAGATCGTGTCGAGGCTGCGGCGCAGCACTGCGTGCTGGACGAGGACGCCGACGGTCGCTGCGGGCGTCACCTCCCGGTAGGAAATCGGCGGCGGGTCCGCTTGGCGCAGTTCCTCGATCTGGCGTTCGTGGAGCGGAACGTAGGCCACGTCGTTGGTGGCGGCGACCTCGGCGATCATCCGGCTGTACACCTGGGATGCCTGTGCCGCTGCTCCGTCGAGTTGTTGGCCGAGCACCGGTAGCGACAGCAGACCGATCGTCGCGTCGGTCTCCGCTCGCAGCCGTGCGACGACGGCTCCCAGGCACTGTTGGAACCAGCCTGCCGAGGGGCGATCGGGGAGCTGTTTGCGCTTCATGGCCTGCTCGACGGGGTAGCCGGCAAGGCTCGCTCGGGCGTCGTTGGTCCCGATCAACACGGTGATCACATCGGGTGGGTTCGTGACGACGGCATCGAGGCGCTGCAAGAGGTTGTAGGCGAAGTCGCCGTTGACGCCGAAACGGGCAAGCTGCACGTCACCGGGACGGTGGCGTCGTCCGAGAAGATCCAGGTAGTCGACGCTGAACTGCGCGCGGGTGAGGCTGTCGCCGAGGCACGCGATGCGTGTCGTCACGGCGCTTCCTCCGGGCTGGGCGTGCCGACGTGTTCGGTCGGGCGGGTGTCGGTCCGAGGACGGTGGTCGGTGCCGAGGGTCGCAGTGATGGCCAGGATGGACGTCGGCCCCTCCATGTCGACCACGTGCCATACCCCGGCCGGGTTGATGGTGGCCTCGCCCGGCCCGAGCAGAACGCGGTCGGGCACCCCGTCCACGTCGCGGGTGACCGTCACGGACCCGGTGAGGCAAACGACGAGTTCGTCGCCTGCAGGGTGGCTCTCCCAATGGTCGCCGAGCCCCTCGCCGTCGAAGATCATCACCATCCGCCCCTCGGCGCCGTCTGCCGCGACCGCGGCGCCGTAGGCCTGGAGCACCTCCGGGTCCCAGGTGAAGCCCTCGACGGGTTTCGCTCTCGATCCCAGTCCGAGGTGCACGGGGGTGGTCCGCAGGTCCATGGCATTGCGTTCGTGGTTGACGAGTCTCATGCCGACGATCGTCCACGGCAGCGGTCGGGCGGTCTTGAAGAAATGGGAAGAGCCGACGCGACGGGCGGACGGTTGGCCGCTACCCGGCTCCGAGGAGGACTTCGCTGCGGCGCCAGGCCGTCGGGGATCGGCCCGTGAACTGGCGCCAGTCCCGAACGAGATGGGCCTGGTCGGCGTAGCCGGAGACGGCTGCCACATCGCCCCACGGGAGCGGGTCCTGCGCCGCCGCCAGTTCGTGCGCGTGCTCGAAGCGCAATACCCGGGCGAAGGTCTTCGGCGACAGGCCCACCTCACCGCGGAACCGTTCGGTGAGGTACCGACGGCTCCAGCCGAGTTCCGCGGCGACCGCACCGACCTGGACGCAACCGCGCGCGGCGACGAGGCGGCGCCACGCCTCGGCTACCTCGGGGCGCACCCAGCGCACATGGTCGCCGCAGACGCCGCGGCCGACAGCTCGGAGGAGCAATTCGTCCAGTGCGGTGAACCGCGCCGCCCATGTTGTCGCCGATCGGAGCCGGTCGACCAGCTCGACGGCAAGCGTTCCGAGGAGCTCGTCAAGTGGGACCAGTCGGTGCGCGAGCTCGGCGGCGGGCATGCCGTAGATGGCCCGGGCCCCGAGCGGTGTCAGCGATACCTGAACACCTTGCTGGCGTCCGTCGTGGTGAATCGCGACGGACCGGCACATCAGACCGCCGGCCACACTGCCGAATCGGGTGACCGGTGACCCGTCGTCGACGCCCGCCGCCACCTCCAAAGGATCTGACAGGCTGATCACCGCAGTGAGCGCGCGGCTCGGCGGGCCGCAGTGCACCCCCGTCGGGAGCCCGCGGAGGTCGAAGCCGACATACGAGTCGACGTACTGCCGCAAGGGGGGCGCCGGACGTGCACCGATCCCGGTGGCCGTGTGGTCCTCCATTTTCGTCAGTGTACGAGCCGCCCAGCCCAGGAAGATCACCATCCAAGGACTGATCAGTTGCCACGTAAGCCTGCAGTGCATCGCGGACAGCCCTTGCCGCCCGTTGGGGAACGGTCTTCAGCACCTCTTGTCAGCGCAGCTCATCAGCGCTCGTGAACACCCGCATGCATGGCGCCAGGCCGTTTGCCTGGGTCATGCCCGCAGATCCTCCGTCACGGGCAGGCACTCGGCGAGCAGGTCGACTACGTCGCGCCATGCTCGCTGTGCGTGCTGTGGGTGGTAGCCGACGCCGGGGACCGTGGGGTGGTCGACCGGCGGGTGGTGGAAGGCGTGCGAGGCGCCGCCGTAGACCGCGAGGCGCCAGTCGACGCCTGCGGCCTGCATCTCGGCGGTGAACGCGTTTCGTTGTGAGGGCGGCATGATCGGGTCTTCCGATCCGACTCCGGCCCACACCGGGCAGCGGATGCGCGCTGCCTCGCCCGGTCGGCCCGTGGTAGTTGCGTTGACTGTCCCGATCGCGCGCAGGTTCACGCCGTCGCGCCCGAGTTCCAGCGCGATGGCTCCCCCCGTGCCGTAGCCGATGGCGGCGATCCGGTCGGGGTCGGTCCGCGGTTCGGTGCGCAACTCGTCGAGTGCCGCGTGGCCGATGCGCCGCATCCGGTCGGGATCAGCGAGCAGTGGCATACAACGGGCCAGCATCTCCTCGGGGTCGCCCAGATAGCGCCCGCCGTGAAGGTCGAAGGCCAGCGCCACGTATCCCAGCTCGGCGAGAGCATCGGCCCGGCGGCGCTCGACGTCGCTGAGCCCCATGCCCTCTGGTCCGAGCAGCACTGCGGGCCGGCGGTCGATACCGGCCGGGAGCGCGAGGTGCCCGATCATCGTCAAACCGTCCGCCGGGTACTCGACCGTACGCGTCGTGATCGCCGTCATGAGACCGGACTGTAGTGATCGTCGATCCCGGCCCGGCCGCTGTTCTGCCGCTGGCAGAACAGCGCGCGTCCCTCCGGAATGCAGGGGCCGAGCCCCCAGGACTTCAAGATCGTTTCGAACTCCCTGCTCTGAGAGATGCTCGCCCAGGCCGCACAGGCCACCAGGGACGACGGACTGCGCGCCTGACCTCCGTTTGCCTCCGCAGACCCTGCGGCAGCCGCGCCGGGCCGTCCCCATGATCAAGAATCTGTCGCGCAGGTGCTGACCAGCCTGTGAGGACCGTCCGGGCGGACCGTGGCACAGTGGCGGTATGTGCGGCCGCTATGCCTCCACCCGCAGCCCCGAGGACCTGGCCCGGCTGTTCCGGGTGTCCGACTGGCGCCCGGAGGAGACCCTGGCGCCCAGCTGGAACGTGGCGCCCACCGACGAGGTGTACGCGGTCCTGGAGCGCACGCCGCGCGACGCGGGCGAGGACGAGCCGGCGCGTCGCGGGCTGCGACCGCTGCGGTGGGGCCTGGTGCCCTCCTGGGCGAAGGACACGAAGATCGGTGCGAGGCTGATCAACGCGCGGGTGGAGACCGTGCACGAGAAGCCCGCCTTCCGCCGTGCCTTCGCCAAACGCCGCTGCCTGCTCCCGGCCGACGGGTTCTACGAGTGGGACGAGATCAAGGACGGCACGTCGGGCAAGGTCCGCAAGCAGCCGTACTTCATCCACCCGGAGGACGGGCAGGTGATGGCCCTCGCCGGTCTGTACGAGTACTGGCGCGACCCGCGCGTCAAGGATGCCGCCGACCCCGCCGCCTGGCTGCTGACCTGCACGATCATCACCACCGAGGCCACCGACGCGGCCGGCCGCATCCACCCTCGGATGCCGCTCGCGCTCACCCCGGACCACTACGACGCCTGGCTCGATCCCCACCACCGGGACACCGGCGACCTGCGTGCGCTGCTCTCCCCGCCGGCCGGCGGGCACCTGAACGCCCGGCCCGTCTCGCCCGCCGTCAACAGCGTGCGCAACAACGGTCCGCAGCTCCTTGACGAGGTGGCCGCGCCCTGAGGGCGGAAGGTGAGTTCTCGATAAGGGTTTCCGACGCGGGGCGAAGCCCCTGAGCTGAAGACATGAATGAGTCTTCATTCATTCCTGTATCGTGCGGGACATGACTTCCACGCTCACCCGGCCACCGGCCGGCCAAGCCACGTCCGTGCGCTCCGGGACCGCTCCCCGCGGCCGCACCCGGCTCCTCGCACTGCCGGAGGTCCGCTGGGCCGTGGCCGCCACCGCGCTGTTCCTGCTCGCGCTGCCCCTGCAGCTGACCGGAGCGCCGGCCTGGACCTGGGTGCCTCTGTACGCGCTGTCGTACGCCACGGGTGGCTGGGAACCGGGCTGGGAGGGCCTCAAGGCGCTCAAGGACAAGACCCTCGACGTCGATCTGCTGATGGTCGTCGCCGCGCTCGGCGCCGCCTCGATCGGGCAGGTGATGGACGGGGCGCTGCTGATCGTGATCTTCGCGACCTCCGGCGCCCTGGAGGCGCTGGCCACCGCCCGCACCGCCGACTCGGTGCGCGGCCTGCTCGACCTGGCTCCCGCCACGGCCACCCGGATCGCCGCCGACGGTGCCGAAGAGACCGTGCCCGTCGAGGAGTTGGCGGTCGGCGACACCGTCCTCGTCCGTCCCGGCGAACGCGTCGGAGCGGACGGCCGGGTCCTGGAGGGAACCAGCGAGGTCGACCAGGCGAGCATCACCGGAGAACCGCTCCCCGCGGCGAAGCAGCCGGACGACGAGGTGTACGCGGGCACCCTCAACGGCACCGGCGCACTGCGCGTCCGGGTGGAACGTGACGCCTCCGACTCCGTGATCGCCCGGATCGTCCGCATGGTGGAGGAGGCGTCCGAGACGAAGGCGCCCACCCAGCTGTTCATCGAGAAGGTCGAACAGCGCTACTCGCTGGGCATGGTGGCCGCGACGCTCGCCGTGTTCGGCGTCCCCCTCGCCTTCGGCGAGGCGTTCTCCGAAGCCCTGCTGCGCGCCATGACCTTCATGATCGTGGCCTCCCCGTGCGCGGTCGTCCTGGCCACCATGCCGCCCCTGCTGTCGGCCATCGCCAACGCCGGCCGGCACGGTGTGCTGGTGAAGTCGGCGGTGGTGATGGAACGGCTCGGCCAGGTCGACGCCGTCGCGCTGGACAAGACCGGCACCCTCACCGAGGGCACACCGCGTGTCACCGACGTACGGCCGCTGCCCGGCGGCGGTTGGGCCGAGGAGGAGTTGCTGCGGCTCGCCGCGGCCGCCGAGCACCCCAGTGAACACCCGCTCGCCCGTGCCGTCGTGGACGCGGCGCGCCAACGTCGCCTCGACCTGCCCGCGGCGCAGGGCTTCGCCTCCACGCCCGGCGTCGGCGTGAGCGCCGTCGTCGGCGGGTGCACGGTCGAGGTGGGCGCCCCGGCCCACCTGCTCGACGACACCCGCGGGGCGGCGAGCCCGGTGGCCGCACTCGCCGAGGAACTCGAACAGTCCGGCCGTACCGCCGTCCTCGTGGTCGTCGACGGCACCCCCGCCGGGCTGCTCGGCATCGCGGACCGGCCGCGACCCGACGCCGCCGCCACCGTCAGGGCCCTCACGGCCCTCACCGGCACCGCTCCGGCCCTGCTCACCGGCGACAATCCCCGTGCCGCCGCCCACCTCGCCGCGGAAGCCGGTATCGAGGACGTCCGTGCCGGGCTGCTGCCGCAGGACAAGATGGCCGCGGTCAAGGAGATGGCCGGTGCGGGCCGCAAGGTGCTCGTCGTCGGGGACGGCGTCAACGACGCGCCCGCCCTGGCCGCCGCCCACATCGGTGTCGCCATGGGCCGGGCCGGCTCGGACCTGGCCCTGGAGACCGCCGACGCGGTGATCGTCCGCGACGAACTCGCCGCCGTCCCCACCACCGTGGCCCTCTCCCGCCGGGCCCGGAACCTGGTGGTGCAGAACCTGGTCATCGCCGGGGTGTTCATCGCCGGCCTCGTCACCTGGGACCTGGTCGGCACCCTGCCGCTGCCGCTCGGCGTCGCGGGCCACGAAGGCTCCACGGTCCTCGTCGGCCTGAACGGGCTGCGCCTGCTGCGGGACGCTGCCTGGCGGCGGGCGGCGGCCGACGGGACCGCCTGACGCGACGGGCCGCGGGCCGGCGCGGGTGTCACCGGTCGCGGCGCCCGGTGAAAGTCCGTGGGGTGCTGGGGTCAACTGCGCCGCCGGGCGAGCCGGTTGTCGCCGGGCGGGCGGCCGTCCCGTGTTTGGACTGTGCGTACAGGCGTTG
The DNA here is from genome assembly GCF_053594495.1 of Streptomyces sp. NPDC001920. Taxonomy (NCBI): domain Bacteria; kingdom Bacillati; phylum Actinomycetota; class Actinomycetes; order Kitasatosporales; family Streptomycetaceae; genus Streptomyces; species Streptomyces sp. NPDC001920. The sequence goes on along the minus strand of NZ_JBSFEP010000004.1, from coordinate 202,005 downwards.
GACGTGTAGTCTAGAAGTCGGCTCGGCGGAGGAAGCCGGGACCGAGGTGACGGGAGAGTGAGTGATGTCGGCCGCGCTGGAATCCGAGCGGGACGCGATCGTCGCGACGCTGAGGCCGGTCGTCGACGGGCTCGTGGCGACGTTCGGGCCGATGTGCGAGGTGGTGCTGCATGACTACCGGCGGCCGGAGACGTCCGTCGTGGCGGTGGCCGGTTCGGTGACCGGGCGGGCCGTGGGCGGGGCGATGAGCGAGATCGGCATGCGGATCGTCGCCCGCGGGGACGAGGCGCGCGACGAGCTGAACTACGTGACCCGGACCCGTGACGGCAAGCTGGTCAAGGCGTCCACGATGGTGCTGCGGGACTCCACGGGCACCGTGTTCGGCGCCCTCTGCGTCAACCTGGACATCACCGCGGTGAGCGAGGCCCACACCCTGCTCGGTGCCCTCGCCGGCCTCGGCGAGAACCCGGCCGAGGTGCCGGTCACCGCCTTCGGCAACGACATCGACTCCGTCGTCGACGCCATCCTCGACGCCCACCGGCTGCGGCAGAACGGCAGCTGGGCGGCGCTCGACCGCGCCCAGCGGCTGGAGCTGTTCCGCGGCCTGGACGCCCGGGGCGTGTTCGCCGTGCGGCGCGCGATCGAACAGGTCGCGGCACGGCTCGGCATCTCCCGCGCCTCCGCCTACAGCTATCTGTCCCAGGCGCGCGCCGGGACCGCCTCGACGGCGGACCGCGCCGCCCCCGACAAGACACCCCCCGGAGGACCCGCGTGACGACCGACACCCCGCCGATCACCCTCGACGACGTACGCGATGCCGCCGCGCGCCTCAAGGGCGTGGCACACCGCACGCCGGTGCTGCGCTCACGCACGCTCGACGAACGCGTCGGCGCCGAGGTCTTCCTCAAATGCGAGAACTTCCAGCGCGTCGGCGCGTTCAAATTCCGCGGCGCCTACAACGCCGCCTCCCGGCTCGACCCGAGGCAGCTGGCCCGGGGCATCGCCGCGTACTCCTCCGGGAACCACGCCCAGGCCGTCGCCCTGGCCGCCCGGGAACTCGGGACCACCGCCGTGATCGTCATGCCGGAGGACGCCCCGCCGTCCAAGCGTGAGGCGACCCTCGGCTACGGCGCGGAGATCGTCACGTACGACCGCTACACCGGCGACCGCATCGCGATCGGGGAAGCCCTGGCCGCCGAGCGCGGCCTCGCCCTCATCCCGCCCTACGAGCATCCGCACGTCATGGCAGGGCAGGGCACCGCGGCCCTCGAACTCCTCGAAGAGGTGGGGGAGCTGGACCAGCTGGTCGTGCCGGTCGGCGGCGGCGGGCTGATCGCGGGCAGCGCCACGGTCGTCAAGAGCCTGCGTCCCGACGCCCGGGTGATCGGTGTCGAGCCGGAGGCAGGCGACGACACCAAGCGGTCCCTGGAGGCGGGGCGGCGCGTGAGCGTCCCGGTGCCGCGCACCATCGCCGACGGCCAGGCCCTGCACACGCCGGGAGAGCTCACCTTCTCCGTCAACCGGCGGCTCGTCGACGGGATCGCGCTGGTCGGCGACGACGAGATCCGGGACGCGATGCGGTTCGCCTTCGAGCGGCTGAAGATCGTCGTCGAGCCCAGTGGGGCCACCCCGCTGGCCGCCCTGCTCACCGGCCGGACGGGCCCGCTCCCGCGCCGGGTCGGGGTGATCGTCTCCGGTGGCAACGTCGACGTGGCGCGCTTCGCCGAGCTCTGCGCGAACGGGCGCTGAGCGGGCGTTCCCCCGAATGGCGGCCCCCGGTGGACGGGCGGAGGATGGATGGGTAGAGGACCGGGCGCCTACTACGGCGGTGCCCAGGGCCGCCGGGGAGACCGGCCCCCGGCCGCGAACGACCGCGGCCGGAAGGGAGAGCGCCATGTTGGAAGTGAAGCCCCTCGACAAGCCCGACGAGCAGCGTGATTTCCCGCAAGGGCACCTGGAAGCCGTCCATATGACGGACCTCGACTTCGCCGTGGCGACCTTCGAGCCCGGCTGGCGCTGGACCGAGTCGGTGGGCCCGATCGCGGGCACCGAGAGCTGCCAGATGCACCACAACTGCTACGTGCTCCAGGGACACATGCACATCCGCATGGACGACGGCGGGGAGACCGAGGTCGGCCCCGGCGACGTCTTCGTCTGCTCCCCCGGACACGACGCGTGGGTCGTGGGCGACGAGCAGGTCGTGCTCTACGACTTCCAGGGGCAGACGGCGAGGGAGTACGCGAAGAAGTAGGCCCGACGACCACCCGACGACCCTCGCGCGGCGACGACCGCGCGACGACGGCTCACACCGTGACGACGACTTTCGCGCGCGCGTGCTCCACCTGCACGTACCGGATCGCCTCGGCCGCTTCGCTGAGCGGATAGGTCCGCTCGACGACCGGGGCGATGCTGCCGCTCTCGGCCAGTTCCCGCAGCGTCGCGAGATTCGCCCTGGTCTGCTCGGCCGGGAGTTCGCGCAGCCGCCGGCGCGTGAAAAGCGCCGCGAGGCGCCTTTTGAAGAACAGTCCCATCGGCCCGAGCACGCTGCCGCCCTCGTAGACACCGCCACCGGACAGCACCAGCGTGCAGGTGGGAGCCAGCGCGCGCCGGAACCCGGTCAGCGAGTGGTTGCCCACCAGGTCCAGCACGACGTCGTACCGTCGGCCCGCCCGGGTGAAGTCCTCGCGCGTGTAGTCGATGACGTGGGCCGCGCCGAGCGAGCGGACCAGGTCCACCTTCCTGGTGCTGCACACCGCGGTCACCTCCGCAACGTCACACGCGGAGCCCGGCGCTCACACCGGCAGCAGCCGTGCCACCAGCGCACTGAGCTGCCGGACCGTGCGGCACTCGTGCATCTCCACCAGCTCGGCGTAGGCAGGAGCGGCGGAGTCGCCCGTGCCCCAGCGGGAGCGCTGCTCGGGGTTCAACCAGTAGACGCGGCGCGCCCGTTGCGCGATCTGACGGACGGCCGGCAGGTTCGGGTCGCTCATGTTCGTACGGGCGTCACCGAGGACGAAGACGGTCGTGCGCGGACCGACCGCGTCGCCGTGCCGCTCCGCGAACTCGCCCAGCGCCATGCCGTAGTCGCTGCTGCCGTGCCAGCCCGTCAGCGTGGCCTCCGCCTGGATGCGGGCACCGAGCCCTTCCGGATCGGCGGTGCCGTGCCGCAGCAGCCCCGTCACCTCGTCGATCCGGTTGACGAAGGCGAACACGCGCACCTTGCTGAACTGGTCGTGCAGCGCCTGCACCAGCAGCATCGTGAAGTCCGAGAACCCGGACACCGAGCCCGACACATCGCACAGCAGCACCAGTTCGGGCCGCACGGGACGCCGCCTGCGCAGCACCGGCTTCATCGGCACCCCGCCCGTGGAGAGCGAACCGCGCAGGGTCCGCCGCAGGTCGATCGTGCCCCGGGAGGCACGGCGGCGACGGGCGGCGAGCCGGGTGGCGAGCTTGCGGGCGAGCGGCTGCACCGTCCTGCGCAGCTCGGCCAGTTGGGGCTTCGCGGCGAACAGGAAGTCGACGCGGTCGGCGGTCGGGGCCACCGCCCGCCGGGCGATCTCGTCCCGGCCGCGCCGCTCGGCGACCCTGCGCCGCGCCTCCGCGGCCACCAGCGCCCGGAACACCTCGATGCGCTGCCGGATCTCGTCCTCCAGCAGCCGGTCGGCGAACCCCGCGCTCCCGCCCCGCCCGCGGACCCCGTCGCGCACACGGGCGAGCAGCGTCTGCGGACGCAGCCGCTCCAGCGCCTGGTACGACGACCAGCCGTCCGACTCCGGCGAGGAACCGTACCCGCCGAAGCCGTCGACGGCCTCGACCGCCAGCCGCCCCAGCATCGCCCGGTCGTCGGCGGCGAGCGCGTCCGCCAGCCGGTCGCGCAGGTCGTCCCGTCCGGCGGCCTCCTGCTCGGGGCCGCCCACCCCGCGCGGGAAGTACAGGTCGAAGACCGCATCGAACACCTGCCGCCCGCCAGGGCCGTGCAACAGCGTCGCCGCCAGACCCTCGCGCAGCAGCTCCCGGTCCGTGAGGCCGAGCGCCTCCATCGCGCGCGCCGCGTCCACCGTCTCGGCCGTGCCGATCCGGATGCCGTGCGCGCGCAGCGCCCCGACGAAGGACGTCAGCCGATCCGCGACCCCCGCGGGCGTGGTCACAGGGTGTCCAGGTCGAGCTTGGCGGTCGCCTTGAGGATGTCGTCCTGGTGCTTGAGGAGCACGCCGAGGCTGTCCCGTACGAGCGTCTCGTCCAGGCTGTCGGCGCCGAGCGCCAGCAGCGTCCGGGCCCAGTCGATGGTCTCGGCGACCGACGGCACCTTCCGTAGGTCCATCGCCCGCAACGCGCTCACGACCCGGACGACCGAGCGGGCCAGCGCCTCGTCCAGGCCCGGCACCTTCAGCCGTACGATCCGGCGCTCCAGCCCCTCGTCCGGGAAGCCGATGTGCAGGAACAGGCAGCGGCGGCGCAGCGCCTCGGACAGCTCGCGGCTCGCGTTGGAGGTGAGGACGACGAAGGGGCGCCGGGTCGCGGTGATGGTGCCCAGTTCGGGGACGGTGACCTGGAAGTCGCTGAGCACCTCCAGGAGCAGGCCCTCCACCTCGACGTCGGCCTTGTCCGTCTCGTCGATCAGCAGCACCTTGGGGTCGTCCCCGCGGATGGCCGTCAGCAGGGGCCGCGTGAGCAGGAACTCCTCGCTGAAGATGTCCGTGCGCGTCTCGTCCCATGTCTCGTCGCGGCCCGCGCTGATGCGCAGGAGCTGCTTGGCGTGGTTCCACTCGTACAGCGCCCGTGACTCGTCGACCCCCTCGTAGCACTGCAGGCGCACCAGTCGCGCCCCGGCGACCTCGGCCACGGCCTTGGCGAGCTCGGTCTTGCCGACCCCCGCGGGGCCCTCCACCAGCAGCGGCTTGCCGAGGCGGTCGGCGAGGAAGACGGTCGTGGCGACCGCGGGCGAGGCCAGATAGCCGGTCTCGGCCAGACGTGCGCAGACGTCGTCGACGGATGTGAACACGGGGCCTCCCGCTCGACGGCAACCATGGGAACAGGAACCTATCTAAGCGCTTGTTCACCCGCTCTGTCACCCGGTCCCGGCCCCGAAGCCGAAGGGGCCGCCGCAGCCGCCGCCCCAGGTCCTGCGGCCGCGTCAGGACGCCACCGCGACCGCCCTGACCGCGGGAGTGCGCAGCATCCGCCGGGCCGTCGCCAGGCAGGTGCCCAGCGTCACCACCGCCGCGACCGCGACGACCGCCGCGCCGATACCGAGGACCTGGCCGGGCAGCACGTCATCGGTGCGGACCACGGTGAACGGGACGATCCCCGCCAGCGCGGCCAGGGCGCCGAACAGGACGCCCGTGACCGTGAGGATCAGCCCCTCCACCCCGACCATCCCGAGCACCTGCCCCTCGGTCGCCCCCGCGAGCCGCTGCTGCCCGAACTCCCGCATCCGGTAACCGGTCGCCGCATACAGCGAGTTGACCAGCATCACGCAGACGAAGACCACGATGATGCCGACGACGGTGAAGTTGAGGGTCTCCAGGTTCTTGGCGTCGACCGACTTGGTGATGCCCAGCGCCTCCACCGTGTCGCTCTCCACCGCCTGCATGGTGAGGGTGGCCGTGGCCACCGCCGTGAACAGGATCAGCGACATCAGGATCCCGGCCAGTCGGCCGGCTCGCGCGCGCAGGTTCCGTACGGCCGGCCAGCCGCTCGCCCCGTTCAGCGGCAGCCGGTCGAGGACGCCCTCCAGCAGCCGGGGCGCCCTCAGCGCGAGCCCCACCGACAGCAGGATCGCCCCGTACGCGGGCGGCGCCATCAGAGCGGCGTCCGTCGCCGAGAACGCGAAGGTGGAGCAGACCGCCGCCGCTCCGGTGACCAGCGCGGCGTACGCGAGGAACGTCCGCGCCCGGCCCCGCCGTTCGTGTCCCCGCGTCGCCCGCCGCACGGCGAGGAAGGCGGCACCCGCCGACGCAAGGAGTGTGATGGTGACGCCCGTCAGACATGCGACCGGCCCGAAGGAGTGGTCCACGGACCCGGCGACCTGGCCGCTGTCCTGGAACACCTCCAGCAGCGCCCGACCGCCCAGCATCGCGGGGCCGACCGCCAGGGCCGCGCTCACCAGCGCGACGACCACCGCCTCGCCCACCACCATCCGCTTGAGCTGCGCAGGTGTCGCCCCCGAGCAGCGCAACAGCGCCAACTCGGCCGCGCGGCCACGCACGTTGACGGTCAGAGCCGAGGCGACGGCGAAGAACACCAGCAGGGTGCCGTAACCGCCGACGACACCGGCCGCGGTGGACAACGTCTCGGCGCTGGTCGCGTCGACGCCCTCCTGCGCCGCCGTGTCGTGCAGCGAGTTGAACGTCATGATGATCGCCGCGCCCAGGAGCGAAGACAGCAGGGTGGCGAGGAAGCGCCCGGGGCGGTGCCGGATCGACCGCATGGCCAGGGAGAACATCGCTCACACCTCCGTCGCCACGGCGTCGCCGAGGTGCGCGAGGCGCTCGGCCACCGCGTCCGCCGTCGGCGCGTCCGTCCGGCCCGCCAGCCGGCCGTCCGCCAGGAACAGCACCGAGTCCGCGTAGGAGGCGGCCACCGGATCGTGCGTCACCATCACCACGGTGCGGCCGTGCACCCGCACCGCCTGCTGGAGCAGGCGCAGCACATCGCGGGCGCTGCGGGTGTCCAGGGCGCCCGTCGGCTCGTCCGCGAAGATCACCCGGGGCTCGGTCACCAGGGCGCGGGCGATCGCGGCACGCTGCCGCTGGCCGCCGGACAACTGGTCGGGGCGGTGACCGAGCCGGTCGCCGAGGCCGACCGACGCCAGGACCTCCTCGGCCCGCCGGCGGTCGACGCGCTGCCCGGCCAGCTTGAGCGGCAGCACCGTGTTCTGCGCGACGGTCAGCGTCTCCAGCAGGTTGTACTGCTGGAACACGAACCCGATCCGGCCGCGCCGGAACCTCGTCAGCTCGGCCTCGCCACCCCCGGTCATCTCGGTGCCGTCCACCCGCACGATGCCGCTGTCGGGCCGGTCGAGACCGGCCGCGCAGTGCAGCAGCGTGGTCTTTCCGGAACCCGACGGCCCCATCACCGCGGTGAACGTGCCCCGCCCCAGACCGAGCGTGACGGCGTCCAGAGCGGTCACCGCACTCTCCCGCGTGCCGTAGGTCTTGGTGACCTTGACCAGCCGGAGCGCTTCGGCGGCGGGTCCCATGTCGTGCGTACGTCGCGAGCCTGTCCGAAACACAGTCATCCCTCTCCGTCCGGCACCCCCTGTGCCCTGCCGTAGAAGCTACGGAGAAGGCGACGGGACCACATGGGGCGCAGAACCCGTATCGGCGGGTGTACTTGGGGACACCCCAGGGGGCATCCGTCGGGGGGAGGGGAGGGGAGGGGAGGGGAGGGGAGGGGCGGGGCAGGGTCGGTGCCTTCCGTTCCCAACGGCAGCCCCGGCCCGCTGACCTGCGTCGTCGCCCGATCGGCGTACCGTCGTGTGGCCCAGCCGGTCCGGGGGAACTCGGCAGCCATGGACGATCAGGCCCGTACCCCCACGTCGTACTGGATCGAGACGGCACCGCCGGGCGACCTCGCACCCCCGCCGGACGGCGACCTGACCGTCGAGGTCGCCGTCGTGGGCGCCGGCATCGCCGGGATCAGCACCGCCTGGGAGCTGACCCGCCGGGGCCACTCCGTCGCACTGCTGGAAGCGGACCGCGTCGCCGCCGGCGTCACCGGGCACACCACCGCCAAGGTCAGCGCCCAGCACACCCTGATCTACGACCGGCTCCGCCGCACCCGCGGCAAGGACGGGGCCCGCCTGTTCGCGGCCTCCCAGACGGACGCGATCCGGCACGCCGCCGAGACCGCGGACGCCCTCGGCATCGAGTGCGACTGGGAGGGGACGGCGGCGTACACCTACGCCGAGGACGGCGACCGTACCGACGAGCTGCGGGCCGAGGCCGCCGCGGCCCGGGAGGCGGGCCTGGCCGCCGAGTACGTCACCGACACGGACCTGCCGTTCCCGGTCGCCGGTGCGGTCCGGGTCGAGGGGCAGGCGCAGTTCCACCCCCGCAAGTACCTGCTGGGACTGGTCGAGGACCTGCGCCGACTCGGAGGCCGTGTGCACGAGCGCACCCGCGTGGTCGGACTCTCCGAGGGGGAGCCCTGCGTGCTGACCACCGAGGACGGTGTGAAGGTGAGCGCGCGGTCCGTCGTGGTCGCCACCCACTACCCGGTCTTCGACCGGGCGCTGCTGTTCACCCGGCTGTCGACCCGCCGCGAACTCGTGGTCGCCGCCCCTGTCGAGGCGACCGCCGCACCCGCCGGCATGTACATCACCCCCGAGCAGAACACCCGCTCCGTGCGCACCGCGCCCTACGACGACGGCAGGCGCCTGCTCATCGTGACCGGTGAGCACTTCACGCCGGGCACCGGCGGCGACGTCCGGGCACGGTTCGACGCGCTGTCCTCCTGGGCGGTGGAGCGCTTCGGGGACCTCGACTTCACTCACCGGTGGGCCACCCAGGACACCGACCCCACCGACTCGGTGCCGCTCGTGGGCCCGCTGCACCCCGGCAGCAGGCACACCTACGTGGCCACCGGTTTCGGCGGCTGGGGAATGGCCAGCGGGATCATGGCGGGCCGTCTGCTGTGCGATCTGATCACCGGCCGCGACAACACCTGGAGCGACCTGTACGACCCGCGCCGCGTGGCGCCCGTCCTGCGTGAGGGCATGGACTTCGTCAAGCACCAGGCGGACGTGGCCCGCCACTTCGTCGGCGACCGGCTCCAGCACCTGCCCGGCCCCTCCCGCATGTCGGTGGACGACATCGAGCCGGGCGACGGCGCCGTCGTCCACGTCTCAGGAAAGCGCTGCGCCGTCCACCGCGACGAGGACGGGAAGCTGCACGCCGTCTCCGCCAAGTGCACGCACCTGGGCTGCATCGTGTCGTTCAATCGCGCCGAACGCGCCTGGGAGTGCCCCTGCCACGGCTCCCGCTTCGACCCGGACGGCCGGGTGGTGCAGGGCCCGGCGGTACGGCCCCTGGAGCCGCGGGACATCTCAGACACCTGACTCAGCCGACCAGCACCACCTCCAGCGTGCGCGGCCCGTGCACGCCCTCCACCCGGTCCAGTTCGATGTCGCTGGTCGCCGAGGGCCCGGAGATCCAGGTCGACGGGCGGGCCGGATCGAGCCGTTCGAGGGCCTGCGGCACGGACGCCACGACCTGTTCGGGGACCCGTACCACACAGACGTGGTGGTCGGGGACGAGCGTGATCCGGCGACGCCCCTGGTCGGGGGAGCCGTCCAGGACGATGGTGCCGGTCTCGGCGACGGCCACCGCGCAGCCCGTCACCACGCTGTCCACACGGTCCAGTTCGTGCGGCGTGCTCTCGGCACGGTCGGGGACGCGGGTCGCGTCCACCGCCTTGAGCCAGTGCGGCGGCAACCCCGGCGGGACGAGCACGCTGCGCGAGCCGCGCTCGGCGAGCAGCCGCATCAGCAGGCCGGGCAGTTCCTCCTCCGTGCACCGGTGCACGACGGCCCGGTAGTCCGCCAGGTTCTCGGCCAGCAGACCGACCGTCTCCTCGACGCCGCGCTCCCCGTGGGCGCGCAGATAGGTGCGGGGCACCGCCTGCTCGTACGGCTCGTCGCCGTGCCGTTCCACCTCCGGTACGTCGGCCAGAGCGCGCCGCACCCGGCCCAGGATCCGCTCCCTGCTGCTCACTTCCCGGTCTCCTTGCCGCCGTTCGTACGCTGCCACCAGTCCCGGAACGGCTCCCGCGGCACCGCCGGCAGGTCCCTGGTCCCGCTCCACGCCCTGCCCGGCCCGGGCAGCGACCGCGGATGCAGGCGACGGGTGCGCGAGGCGAGCCGCTGACCGGCCCGCAGTGCCCCCGGCCGGCTGAACGCCCAGCGCGCCGCACGCATCGCGGCCCGCTCGGCGGCATGCCCCTTCGCGGGCTTCAGCACCACCTTGTTGCCGCGCGAGGTGACCTCGCCGCCCTCCACGACCCGCTCCCTCAGATGCACCAGCACCTCGGGGATGTCGATGGCGACCGGGCACACCTCGTAGCAGGCGCCGCACAGCGACGACGCGTACGGCAGCGAGGCGTCGATCTCACTGGCCACACCCCGCAGTTGGGGGCTGAGGATGGCGCCGATCGGGCCCGGGTAGACCGAGCCGTACGCGTGCCCGCCCGCCCGCTCGTACACCGGGCACACGTTGAGGCACGCCGAGCAGCGGATGCAGCGCAGGGCCTGGCGGCCGACCTCGTCGGCGAGCGTGTCCGTGCGGCCGTTGTCGAGCAGGACCAGGTGGAAGTCCCGTGGCCCGTCCTCGCCGGTCGTACCGGTCCACATGGAGGTGTACGGGTTCATGCGCTCGGCGGTGGAGGAACGGGGCAGGGTCTGCAGGAACACCTCCAGGTCCCGCCAGGTGGGCACGGTCTTCTCGATGCCGACCACCGAGATCAGCGTCCTGGGCAGGGTCAGGCACATCCGCCCGTTGCCCTCGGACTCCACGACCACCAGCGTCCCGGTCTCGGCGACCATGAAGTTGGCGCCCGAGATGCCGACCTTGGCGCGCAGGAACTTCTCGCGCAGGTGGAGGCGGGCCGCCTCCGCGAGTTCGGCGGGGGTGTCGGTCAGGCCGTCCGGCGCCGGGCGCCCCCACCCGCCCATCTCCCGCAGGAAGATGTCCCGGATCTCACCCCGGTTGCGATGGATCGCCGGGACCAGGATGTGCGAGGGCCGGTCCTTGCCCAACTGCACGATGAGTTCCGCGAGATCCGTCTCGTAGGCACGGATGCCCTCCGCCTCCAGGGCCTCGTTCAGCCCGATCTCCTGCGTGGCCATCGACTTGACCTTGACGACCTCCGACTCGCCGGTCGCCTTCACCAGGTCCGCCACGATCCTGTTCGCCTCGTCGGCGTCGGCCGCCCAGTGGACCGTGCCGCCCGCCGCCGTGACCGACTCCTCCAACTGCACGAGGTAGCGGTCGAGATGACGCAGGGTATGGTCCTTGATCCGCTTCCCGGCCTCCCGGAGCGCCGCCCAGTCGGACACCTCCGCGACGGCCTTCGCCCGCTTGGCGCGGATCGTGTGCGTGGCGTGCCGCAGATTGCCGCGCAGGGTCGCGTCGTACACGGCCTCGTGTGCGGCCTTCGGAAACGCCGGCATCCCGACGAACGTCCCGCTCATGCCGTCGGCTCCTCCTCCGTGCTCGCCAGGATCTCCGCGATGTGCACCGGCCGCACACCGGTGCCGAGCCGCGCCATCGTGCCCCCGATGTGCATCAGACAGGAGTTGTCGGCCGCGCACAGCACGTCGGCACCCGTCGACTCGGCGTTGCGCACCTTGTCCGCGCCCATCGCCGCCGAGACATCGCAGTTCTTCAGGGCGAAGGTGCCGCCGAAGCCGCAGCACTCCTCGGCACCCGGCAACTCCACCAGCTCCAGCCCCTTGACGGCCCGCAGCAGCCGCCCGGGCCGGTCGCCGAGGCCCAGCCCGCGCAGCCCGTGGCAGGTGGGGTGGTAGGTCACCTTGTGCGGGTAGTAGGCCCCGACGTCCGTCAGCCCCAACACGTCCACCAGGAACTCGGTGAGCTCGTACGTCTTCGGCACCACGGGCGCGAGCGTCGCCGCGAGCGCGTCCCCGCGCCCCTCGGCCCGCGCCCGCTCACCCATGCGCGGATACAGCTCCCGCACCATCGCCCCGCACGACCCTGACGGGGTGACGATCGCCTCGTACCCCCCGAATACATCGGAGAAATGCCGGGCCAGCGGCTCGGCCTCATGGCGATAGCCGGTGTTGTAGTGTGCCTGCCCGCAGCAGGTCTGGGCCATCGGGAAGTCGACCTCGACTCCCAGCCTGGTCAGCAGTTTCACCACGGCGCGCCCGGTGTCCGGATAGAGCGTGTCGTTGACGCAGGTCAGGAACAGGGCGACACGCATCGAGGCTCCTCGTGATCGGTCATCGGACGAGTGCAGGGTAATGCGGACGCGTGGCCCAGGGGAGGCCCCCGCTCACCGCCGGGTGAGCCGGGCCTGCGCCTCGTCCCAGCGTGCCGCGTCCCCCCGCGGCCGGTACCGCGTGAGCGGCTGCGTACGGGTGAGCAGTCGCCGCCCGTCGGCGAGGTCACCGACCAGTCCGTGGGTCCGGGCCTGGACGAGGACGTTCCCGAGCGCGGCGGCCTCGGTCGGGCCGGCCACCACCGGGAGGCCGCATGCGTCGGCGGTCAACTGGCACAGCAGGGCGTTGCGTGTGCCGCCCCCGACGATGTGCACGACGTCGACCGGATGGTCGGCCAGCCGCTGGGCCCGCGCGATCGCCCGCCGGTGGGCGAGGGCGAGCGAGTCGAGGATGCAGCGCGTGATCTCGGCGGGCGACCCGGGCACGGGCTGCCCCGAGGCCCGGCACGCCTCGGCGATCCGCTCCGGCATCCGGCCCGGCGCCAGGAACGCCGCGTCCCCCGCGTCCACGACCGACCGCAGCGCCGGCACCTCGGACGCCTCCAGCAGCAGGGCCCCCAGATCGGGCTCCCCCCAGGCCCGTACGCACTCCTGGAGCAGCCACAGCCCCATGATGTTGCGCAGATACCGGACGGTGCCGTCCAGCCCCAGTTCGTTGGTGAAGTTGGCGGTCCGGCTCTCCTCGGTGAGCACGGGAGCGCCCAGCTCCAGTCCCGCCAGCGACCAGGTGCCGGTGCAGATGTAGGCGAACCGCTCACCCTCGGCCGGCACGGCGGCCACCGCGGACGCGGTGTCGTGCGAACCGACCGCCGTCACCGGCACCGGACCGGTGAGCCCGGTCTCCTCCAGCACCTCGTCGCGCAGCAGCCCCGCGGGATCGCCCGGCTGCCGCAGCGGCGCGAACAGGCCCAGGTCGATGCCCAGCCGGGAGGCGATGCCGTCCGCCCAGTCGCGGGTGCGCGGGTCGATGAGCTGGGTCGTCGAGGCGTTGGTGAGCTCGGTCCCCTGCTCGCCGGTGAGCCAGTACGTCATCAGGTCCGGGATGAGCAACAGGCGCTTGGCATGGGCCAGTTGCGCTGACGAACGGGCCGCCGTCAGCTGGTACAGGGTGTTGAAGGGCGCGTACTGCAAGCCGGTGGCGGCGTACAGCTCCTGCGCCGGTACGGTCGCCCACACCTTCTGGGCGACGCCCTGCGTCCGGAAGTCCCGGTAGTGCACGGGATTGCCGAGCAGCGCCCCGTCCGCGTCCAGCAGCCCGTGGTCCACGGCCCAGCTGTCGATGCCGACGGAGTCGACCGGCCCCGCGGCCCGCAACCCGTCCAGCACCCCCGCGTACAGGGCGAGGACGTCCCAGCGCAGTCCCTCCGGCACCCGCACCGGACGGTTGGGGAAGCGGTGGGCCTCGCCCAGCTCCAGGGAGTCCGGGCCGACGCGGCCGACCATGACACGCCCGCTGGACGCGCCGAGGTCGACCGCGGCGTACGACTTCACGGCCGGGCTCACCGCAGGAAGGCGGCCGCGACGCCGGCGTCGACCGGGATGTGCAGGCCGGTGGTGTGGGTCAGGTCGCCGCCGGTGAGGGCGAAGACGGCGTTCGCGACATGCTCGGGCAGCACCTCGCGCTTGAGGATGGTCCGCTGGGCGTAGAACTCGCCCAGCTTCTCCTCCTCCACCCCGTACACGGCGGCCCGCTGGGCCCCCCACCCACCGGCGAAGATCCCGGAGCCGCGTACGACGCCGTCCGGGTTGATCCCGTTGACGCGGACGCCGTGCTCACCGAGTTCGGCGGCCAGCAGCCGTACCTGGTGGGCCTGGTCGGCCTTGGTGGCCGAGTAGGCGATGTTGTTCGGTCCGGCGAAGACGGCGTTCTTGGAGGCGATGTAGACGATGTCGCCGCCCAGCCCCTGCGCGATCAGCACGCGTGCGGCCTCGCGCGACACCAGGAACGAGCCGCGCGCCATGATGTAGTGCTGGAGGTCCCAGTCCTCGGCCGAGGTCTCCAGCAGCGGCTTGGAGACGGAGACACCGGCGTTGTTCACCACGAGGTCGACCCCGCCGAAGGCCAGCACGGCGGCCTTGAAGGCGTCGGCGATCTGCTCCTCGGACGTGACGTCCACCGTCACCGCGACGGCCCTGTCCGGTCCGCCCAGCTCCTCGGCGACGGCCTCGGCGTGCTCGCCGTTCAGGTCCGCGACGACCACGCACGCGCCCTCGGTGACCAGCCGCCGCGCGATGGCCTTGCCGATCCCGCTGCCGGCGCCCGTCACCAGGGCGATGCGGGTGGCGAGCGGCTTGGGCTCCGGCATCCGCCGGAGCTTGGCCTCCTCGAGGGCCCAGTACTCGATGCGGAACTTCTCGGACTCCTCGATCGGCGCGTACGTGGAGACGGCCTCGGCGCCGCGCATCACGTTGATGGCGTTGACGTAGAACTCACCGGCCACCCTGGCGGTCTGCTTGTCCTTGCCGAAGCTGAACATGCCCACCCCGGGCACCAGCACGATCGCCGGGTCGGCGCCGCGCATGGCGGGGGAGTCGGGCTCGGCGTGCCGCTCGTAGTAGGCGGCGTACTCCTCGCGGTACCCGGCGTGCAGCTCCTTGAGCCGTGCGACGGCCTCGTCGAGGGGGGCGGCCGGCGGCAGGTCCAGCACGAGCGGCCGGACCTTGGTGCGCAGGAAGTGGTCGGGGCAGGAAGTACCGAGCGCGGCGAGCCGCGGGTGCTCGGCCCGGGCCACGAAGTCCAGCACGACCGCGCAGTCGTCGAAGTGGCCGACCTGCGGCCTGTCCTGCGAGGCGATCGCCCGGACGTACGGCGCCAGAGCCGCGGCCCGCTCCCGGCGCTCCTCCTCGGGCAGCGCCTCGTACCCCGCGATGACGGGCCCGAAGGGCTCGGCCTTCCCGTTCTCGGCGAGGAACGCCTCCGCGGTACGGATGATGTGCAGCGAGTTGCGCTCGCATTCCTCGGAGGTGTCGCCCCAGGCGGTGATCCCGTGCCCGCCCAGGACGCACCCGACGGCCTGCGGGTTGGCGGCCTTCACAGCCGCGATGTCCAGGCCCATCTGGAAACCGGGCCGCCGCCAGGGCACCCACACCACGGTGTCCCCGAAGCACTCGGCGGTCAGCTTCTCCCCGTCGGCGGCGCAGGCGAGCGCGATACCGGAGTCGGGGTGGAGGTGGTCGACGTGGGCGGCCTCGACGAGCCCGTGCATGGCGGTGTCGATGGAAGGGGCCGCTCCGCCCTTGCCGTGCAGGCAGTAGTCGAAGGCGGCGACCATCTCGTCCTCGCGCTCGACGCCGGGGTAGACGTCGACGAGCGCCCGCATCCGGTCCAGCCGCAGCACGGCCAGCCCGCCCTCGGCGAGCGTGCCGAGGTCACCGCCGGATCCCTTGACCCACATCAGCTCGACGTCGCCGCCGGTGACGGGGTCGGTGGCGGTGCCCTTGGCGGAGGCGTTGCCGCCGGCGTAGTTGGTGTTGCGGGGATCGGAGCCCAGCCGGTGGGAACGGGCGAGGAGCGCGGCGGCTTCGGGATGGGTTGCCATGAACGTTCAGTCCTTATGAGAGAGGGGAGTGCACTTACCTAGGGGCGCGGGGAACTGCGCGACCAGCCACAACGGGCCCACAGCCCGCAACGAGACAGATCCCGGCAGACGCTTACGCCCCCCACCCGGCCTGCTGCCCACCAACCCGCTCGGCCACGATCTTCTCGGCCCACCCGGACCGGCGGTACGCGGCGATGGGATCGGCATCCAGCCCCATCTCCTCCCGCACCTCGACCAGCAACGGCCGCACATCCGTGTTGTACGCATCCATCAGTACGGCATTCGCCCCGAGCACATCACCGGCGGCCTGCGCCGCAGCCAACGCCTCCCGGTCAACCAGCAGCGCCTTCGCCGTGGCCTCCTGCACGTTCATCACGGACCGGATGATCGCCGGGATCTTCGCCTCGATGTTGTGGCACTGGTCGAGCATGAACGCGACCTCGGGGGAGAACCCGCCCCCGCGCACGACCTCGTACATGATCCGGAACAGCTGGAACGGGTCCGCGGCGCCCACCATCAGGTCGTCGTCCGCGTAGAACCGCGAGTTGAAGTCGAACCCGCCGAGCTTCCCCTCCCGCAGCAGCGTCGCGACGATGAACTCGATGTTGGTGCCGGGCGCGTGATGCCCGGTGTCGACCACGACCTGCGCCTTCGGTCCCAGCTTCAGGCAGTGGGCGTACGCCGTCCCCCAGTCCGGCACGTCCGTCGTGTAGAAGGCCGGCTCGAAGAACTTGTACTCCAGCAGCATCCGCTGCCCGTCCCCGAGCCGCTCGTACACCTCGGCCAGCCCCTCGGCCAGCCGGTCCTGGCGGGCCCGGATGTCGTCCTGGCCGGGATAGTTCGTGCCGTCCGCGAACCACAGCTTCAGATCCCGCGAGCCCGTCGCGTCCATGATGTCGACGCACCCCAGCAGATGATCGACGGCCTTGCGCCGCACCGCCGCATCCGGATGGCAGATGCTGCCGAGCCGGTAGTCGTCGTCCTGGAACGTGTTCGAGTTGATCGCGCCCAGTCTCACGCCACGCTCCTCGGCGTGCTCGGCCAGCGCCGGGTAGTCGTCGACCTCGTCCCACGGGATGTGCAGGGCGACGGTGGGCGCGACGCCGGTGAACTCATGCACCTTCGAGGCGTCGTCCACCTTCTCCTGCGGTGTCCGCGGAACGCCCTGCTGGGCGAACACCTTGAACCGCGTCCCCGAGTTCCCGTACGCCCACGACGGCGTTTCGACTGCCTGGGTCTTGAGTGCGGCCTTCACGGCGGCGAGCTCGGTCACTGAGGGCTCCTGCGACGTCGGGACGTAAGTCGGACGGTAGGCATGATGAAAGGCTTGTCTGTGAAACGATTCAAGACGGGAACGTATGAGTCGGCCGAGAGGGTGTCAACCCCCGAGACCCAGGCTGTTCGCCGTGTTCTGGCCGTGACCGTCGTCCATCGAAACTTTTTCGACACGGACCCATTGACGTGACATGCGGTCCCTGTCTAACGTCCCGGCAACCGAGTTGAAACCTTTCACGACGTCGGGAGGGCCGTCCCGCCGGCGTCGTCGAGGAGCCCCCATGACCCACCCGTCCACCACGGGTCCGGCCCCGGTTCTGGCGCTCAGGGACGTCTCCAAGTCCTTCGGCGCGGTCCGTGCCCTGAGGGACGTCTCCCTGGAGCTGTTCCCCGGGGAGGTGCACGCCCTCGCCGGAGAGAACGGCGCGGGCAAGTCGACCCTCATCAAGACGCTCGCCGGTGTGCACCGGCCCGACGCGGGCCAGGTGCTGCTCGACGGAGCGCCCGTCGTCTTCCACGGCCCCGGTGACGCCCGCGACGCCGGCATCGCCGTGATCTACCAGGAGCCGACCCTCTTCCCGGACCTGTCGATCGCCGAGAACATCTTCATGGGCCGCAGGCCGAAGCGCTCCCTCGGCCGGATCGACCACAAGGCCACGCACGCCGCCACCCTCGCGCTGATGCGGCGCCTCGGCGTCGAACTCGACCCCGACCGTCCCGCGCGGGGCCTGTCCATCGCCGACCAGCAGATCGTCGAGATCGCCAAGGCGCTCTCGTTCGACGCCCGTGTCCTGATCATGGACGAGCCGACCGCCGCCCTCACCGGCAGCGAGGTCGCCCGCCTCTTCGGCGTCGTGCGCACCCTGCGCGAACAGGGCGCCGCCGTCCTGTTCATCTCCCACCGGCTGGAGGAGATCTTCCAGCTCTGCCGGCGGGTGACCACCCTGCGCGACGGCGCCCGGATCGCCGGCGAGCCGCTGGAGGGCATGACCGAGGACGACCTGGTGCGCCGCATGGTCGGCCGCGACCTCGACGAGCTGTACCCGAAGCAGCACGTGAAGCCGGGCGAGGTCGCCCTGAGCGTGCGCCGCCTGACCCGCGAGGGCGTCTTCACCGACGTCTCCTTCGAGGTGCGGCGCGGTGAGATCGTCGGCCTCGCGGGCCTCGTCGGCGCGGGCCGTACGGAGGTCGCGCGGGCCGTGTTCGGCATCGACCGCTGGGACGCCGGCGAGGTCACCGTGGACGGCAAGGCGCTGACCAACGGCGCCCCGTCGACCGCCATGGCCTGCGGCCTCGCGCTCGTCCCCGAGGACCGGCGCGCCCAGGGCCTGGTGATGGGCATGTCCATCGAGCGCAACATCGGCCTCACCGGGCTGCGTACGACCGTCAGGGCGGGGCTGATGGACCGCGGTGCCGAACGCAGCCGCTCCCTGGACTGGGCCGTCAGGCTCCAGGTGAAGTACGCCCGGATCGCCGACGCCGTGTCCACCCTGTCCGGCGGCAACCAGCAGAAGGTCGTCCTCGCCAAGTGGCTCGCCACCGGCCCCAAGGTGCTGATCGTCGACGAACCGACCCGGGGCATCGACGTCGGCACCAAGGCGGAAGTGCACCGGCTTCTGAGCGAGTTGGCCGCCGACGGGGTCGCCGTCCTGATGATCTCCTCCGACCTGCCCGAGATCCTCGGCATGGCCGACCGCGTGCTCGTGATGCACGAGGGCCGCCTCACCGCCGAGATCCCGCGCTCCGACGCCACCGAGGAGACCGTGATGGCCGCGGCCACCGGGAGGGCCGCCGCATGACGGTGACCACTTCCGAAGAGGCTCCCGTGACCGACGTACCCAGGTCCAGCGGCACCCGTCTCGTCGACCGCGTCCTCAAGATGCGCGAACTCGCCATCCTGGCCGTCTTCGTGGTGATGATCGTCGTCACTCAGCTGGGCAACAGCCAGTTCCTCACCGAGCAGGGCATCAAGGACCTGCTCCTGAACGCGACGATCCTCGTCCTGGTCGCCACCGGTCAGTCCCTGGTGGTGATCACACGCAACGTCGACCTCTCGGTCGGCTCCACGCTCGGCATCAGCGCCTTCGCCGCCGGCAGCCACCTCCAGGACGGCGGGAACCCGGTCGTCGCCGTGCTCCTGGCGGTCCTGACGGGCGTCGGCTTCGGCCTGCTCAACGGTCTGCTCGTCAGCCTCGGCCAGGTGCCCGCCCTCGTCGTCACCCTCGGCACCCTCTACATCATCCGCGGCATCGACTCCCTCTGGGTCGGCTCCCGGCAGATCGTCGCCTCCGCCCTCCCGGACGGCTTCGTCGACTTCGGCTCCGGCGGCATCTCCGCGGTGCCGTACCTGGCGCTGATCGCCCTCGCCGTCCTGGTCGCGACCGCCTACCACCTCAAGCACTTCGGCAGCGGCCGCGAGCTCTACGCCCTGGGCTCCAACCCCGAGGCCGCCCGCCTGGCCGGCATCCCGGTGCGCAAGCGGATCGTCGCCGCGTACACCTTCTGCGGAGCGCTGGCCGGCCTCGCGGGCGCGATGTACCTGGCCCGCTTCGGCAACGTCGACTCCAGCACCGGCAACGGCTACGAACTCACCGTCGTCAGCGCGGTCGTCGTCGGCGGCGTCGTCTTCACCGGCGGCTCCGGCAGCGTCTACGGCGCGGCGCTCGGCGCGCTGTTGCTGACCTCCATCAACAGCGTGCTGCCCGCCTTGGGCATCAGCTCCGTCTGGGTGCTCGCCATCAACGGCATCCTGCTCATCCTCGCCATCGCGGTCGACCGGATCGTCGCGCTGCGCGTGGCCTCCGCCCTGAAGAAGAGGAACGCCCGCCATGGCTGACTCGCCGCTCGCGCGCGCCGTTCGCTGGGACACCGTCGTCGGCGCCCTCCTGATCGTCGTCCTGTTGCTGTCCTTCGGATTCGTCGACGGCTTCGGCAACGCCCTCAACCTGTCGTTCCTGATCGGCAACACGCTGCCCATCGCGCTGATCGCCCTGCCGATGACCCTGCTCGTGGTCTCCGGTGAGATCGACCTGTCGGTGGCCTCCACGGCCGGTCTCTCGGGGGCCGTGATGGGCGCCCTGTGGAACCAGGGCATGACGATCGAGACCATCATCCCGGTCTGCCTGCTGCTCGGCGTGGGGTGCGGACTGGTCAACGGTCTGCTGGTGACGAGGCTGGGCCTGCCGTCCCTCGCCGTCACCATCGGCACCCTCGCCGCCTACCGGGGCATCGCGCAGATCGTCCTCGGCTCGAACGCGGTGACCGACTTCCCCACCCCGTACCTTGACTTCGCGGCCGGACGCATCGGCGACACCTTCGTCCCGTACGCCTTCCTGCCCTTCCTGGCCCTGCTCGCGATCGCCGTCATCGCCCTGCACGCCACCCCGTTCGGACGGTCGCTGTTCGCGATCGGCGCCGGCGAGGAGGCCGCACGGTTCGCCGGGATCCGGGTCAAGCGGCAGAAGCTGATCCTGTTCACGGTGACCGGCCTGATGGCCTCGCTCACCGGCATCTTCTGGGCCCTGCACTACGCCAGTGCCCGCTACGACAACGCCACGGGACTGGAACTGTCGGTCGTGGCCGCCGTGCTGCTCGGGGGCATCGATTTCGACGGAGGCAAGGGCACGCTGGGCGGCGCGATCGCGGGAGTCTTCCTGCTCGGCGCGCTCCAGAACGTGATGAGCCTGAAGGACGTCTCCGCCCAGTCGCAGATCGTCGTCACCGGCGTCCTGCTCGTCCTCTCCGTGCTCGGCCCCCGGGTCGCACGCCAGATCTCCGTAGCGAGGGCGGGCCGTAGAGCCGCCTCGACTCCGGCCTCGTAACCCCGCCCTCCTTCGCAAAGGACCATCGCCATGCGCAAGTCGTCCCTCCGCCGTGCCTCGGCCGGACTCGCCGCCGTCACCTCCCTCGCCCTCGCCCTGACCGCCTGCGGCGGCACCACCAAGGAGGACGTCAAGAACGAGGGCGCCTCCGCCGCCACCGGTGGGAAGGCCGACCCCGACGCCGAACTGAAGAAGGGCCTGACCGTCGGCTTCCTGCCCAAGCAGGTCAACAACCCGTACTTCACCTCCGCCGACAAGGGCGGCGAGGCGGCCCTGAAGGAACTGGGCTCCAGCTACAAGGAGGTCGGCCCGTCCAGCGCGACCGACACCGCCGGCCAGGTCTCCTACGTCAACACGCTCACCCAGCAGCAGGTCGACGCGATGGCCGTCTCCGCGCAGGACCCGGGCGCCCTGTGCACCGCGCTCAAGCAGGCCATGAAGAACGGCATCAAGGTCGTCACCTACGACTCCGACACCACTGCCGAGTGCCGCAACGCCTTCGTCTCGCAGGCCTCCGCGGAGGACCTCGGCCGCACCGAGGTGCAGCTGCTCGCCGAGCAGATCGGCTACAAGGGCGAGATCGCGATCCTGTCCGCCGCGCAGACCGCGACGAACCAGAACATCTGGATCGACTTCATGAAGAAGGAGCTGGAGGAGCCGAAGTACAAGGACATCGAGCTCGTCAAGGTCGCCTACGGCGACGACGACGCCCAGAAGTCCTTCCAGCAGACGCAGGGCCTGCTCCAGGAGTACCCGAACCTGAAGGGGATCATCTCCCCGACCACCGTCGGCATCAAGGCCGCGGCCCAGTACCTGTCGGGTTCCAAGTACAAGGGCAAGGTCAAGCTGACCGGCCTCGGCACCCCCAACGACATGCGCAAGTACGTCAAGAACGGCACCGTCGAGGCGTTCGAGCTGTGGGACCCGGCGAAGCTCGGCGAGCTCGCCGCCCATGCCGCCGTCGCCCTGGTCTCCGGCCGGATCACCGGCGAGGAGGGCGAGACCTTCAAGGCCGGCGACACGACGTACACCATCGGCAAGGACGGGGTGATCAGCCTCGGCAAGCCGACCGTCTTCGACGCCGAGAACATCGACCAGTACGACTTCTAGGCCCTGTCGGCCCCTTCGTCCCCTTCCGGAGCTGGTACTTCATGCAGCGCGTCTGCTTCCTCCTCAAGGTCCGTGAGGACCGGATCGCCGAGTACCGCGAACGCCATGCCGCCGTGTGGCCGCAGATGCTCCGAGCGCTCTCGGCCACCGGCTGGCACAACTACTCCCTCTTCCTGCGCGACGACGGCCTGCTCGTCGGCTACCTGGAGACCGAGGACTTCGAGGCCGCGAAGGCCGGTATGGAGGCCACCGAGGTCAACGCCCGCTGGCAGGCCGAGATGGGGGAGTTCTTCGAGGCCCTCGACGGCGCCCGACCGGACGAGGCGATGAAGCCGCTCACCGAGGTGTTCCACCTCGCCTGACACACCCCGCACCACTTCCCCCGCCCCGCCCTCCCACGCACCTCGCCGACCATGGAGTCCCCCGAGATGAAGAGACGTACGCTGCTGGGCGCCGCACTCGCAGGAGCCGTCGTGACCCCCGCCCTCGCCTCCGGTACCGCCCGCGCCGCCGACCCGGGCCCGTCCGTCACCCTGACCGGCACCACCACGCTCGACACGCAGGCCATCTACTTCGTGTCGTACGACGGCCTGGTCAACAACAACTCCTTCCAGAAGAACGGCCTGCTGACCTACAAGGGCCACCAGTACGCCGTCTGGTACACCGCCGACCGCAACGCCGTCGTCGGCCGCCGCGCGCTCGGCTCGAAGACCTGGTCCACGGTCAAGGTCGGCCACACCCTGCGCTACAACGACTCCCACAACGTCATCTCGATGGGGATCTCCAAGACCGACGGCCGGCTCCACCTCGACATGGACTCGCACAGCGACGGCTTCACCTACGTCAAGTCGGTCGCCGGCCTCGTGGACGACCCGGCCGGCCTGAGCTGGACCGCGAGCCGCTTCGGTGCACCCCGGTCCACCCTGGACGGCCTGGCGCTCACCTCCCAGTTCACCTACCCGCAGTTCGTCTCCACACCCGAGGGCAGGCTCCAGCTGAGCTACCGGGTGGCCGTCTCCGGCAACGGCCGCAACGCCCTCGCGGAGTACGACGGTTCGAGGTGGACCGACCTGGGCGAGTGGAGCAGCTCCACCGGCACGTACACCAGCGAGCACGGCTCCTCCACCGCCCGCAACATGTACCTGCACGGCATCGACTACGACCGGGGCGGCCGGCTGCACTCCTTCTTCACCTGGCGCGAGCACGACGGCGCCGTGATGTGCTCCGGCGGCGGCATCACCAACCACGACACCGGCTACGTGTACTCCGACGACCGCGGCCGCACCTGGCGCAACGACGCGGGTGCCGTCGTCGGCGTCACCGGCGGCTCCGACAAGGTGTCCGTGAACGACGCCGGCCTGATCGTCGACCCGCTCGACCCCGACCACTCCCTGATGAACCAGGAGAGCCAGTTCACCGACTCCGCCGGCCGGCCGCACGCGATCATCAGCTACGTCCCCGGCCGATTCGGCCAGTGCACCACGAACTACGTCGCCGACCGGACGCGCAACGGCCGCGCCTTCCACGTCCGCAAGAACGCCTCCGGCAGCTGGCAGAAGACCGAGATCCCGGTCCCGCTCAACTCCAGCCAGCGCACCAAACTGATCCTGGACACGTACGACAACGCGTACGCGATCTTCCCGTTCTGCCGCATAGCCGGCGCCTCCAAGGCCTCCGGGTACACGGACTGGACGGTGCTGTACGACGGTGTCACCGCCGGGCTGAACGCCTTCGGCGAGGTCGTGATCGACGAGACCCGCGTCGGGCAGGACCACGTCCTGTCGATCATGTACCAGGAGAAGTCCAGCGGTTCGACGCCGTCGGCGCTGCGCAACCTCGACTTCCGTCTGCCTGCCTGATCGCAGCCGTGCTGAGCGGTGTGACGGTAATGTGAAGGCCTTCCCGCCGCCCCGCGTCCCAACCGTTCATCCTGGAGGTCCCTGCCCGATGGCCCAGTCGGTGGGTATCAAGGACGTCGCCCGCGCCGCCGGAGTCTCCGTCGGCACGGTCTCGAACGTCATCAACCGTCCGGACTCGGTCGCCACCGAGACCCGGGCGCGGGTGCAGTCCGCGATAGACCGGCTGGGCTATGTCCGCAGCGAGTCCGCGCGTCAGCTGCGCGCGGGCCGCAGCCGGATCATGGGGTTGCTCGTCCTCGACATGGGCAACCCCTTCTTCGTCGACGTCGCGCGCGGCGCCGAGCGGGCCGCGCGGGCGGCCGGGCTCGGCGTCATGGTCTGCAACAGCGCGCAGAGCGCGAGCGAGGAGGCCGAGTACCTGTCGCTCTTCGCCGAGCAGCGGGTGCGCGGCGTCCTGCTGACCCCCGCCGACGCCACCGGCCGCAACATCGAGACGTTCCGGCGGCACCACATCCCCTTCGTGCTCGTCGACCGGGTCGCCGAGGGCACCACCGAGTGCTCGGTCTCCGTGGACGATGTCGCGGGCGGCGCCCTGGCCGTACGCCATCTCGTCGACGCCGGGCACCGCTCCATCGCCTACGTCAGCGGGCCGCCCGGTCTGAACCAGGTCAGCGACCGCCGCACCGGCGCCCTGAACGCGCTGGAGGAGGCCGGCCTCGGGCCCGAGCACCTGCGCGAACTGCCCACCGAGCGGCTCGACGTCGCCGCCGGCCGGGACGCCGGCGCCCGACTGCTCGGCCTCGCCGAGCGCCCCACCGCCGTCTTCTGCGCCAACGACCTGCTCGCTCTCGGCGTCCTGCAGGCCATGTACGCCGCCGGCGTCGGCGTCCCCGACGACCTCGCGATCGTCGGCTACGACGACATCGAGTTCGCCGCCGCCGCGGCCGTCCCCCTCACCTCCGTACGGCAGCCCGCGGTCACCATGGGCACCCTCGCGGCGGAGATGCTGCTGGAGGAGACGGAGGAGGAGACCGGGGGGAAGAAGCACGAGCACCGACGCGTGGTCCTCCAACCCGAGCTGGTGGTGCGGCGGTCGAGCCTGTCGGCCCGCTGAGCCGCCGTCGGCCGGGGCCCGCACCCGCTGATCCCGCGTTCAGCAGGGTTTCATGATCCCGAGGGCTCGGACGGCGGACGAACATGTGCTGAACTGGGACGCGGCCCGAAAACCTCCGTCCCGGGAGCCCCGTTGACCGTCAGCTACCGCCAGCCCGGCGTCGTCCTCACCGACCGCCACTTCACCGTGCCCCTCGACCACGACACCCCGGCGGGGGAGACGATCGAGCTCTACGCCCGTGAGGTCGTCGCGAGCGACAAGACGCACCAGGACCTGCCATGGCTGGTCTACCTCCAGGGCGGCCCCGGCTTCGGCGCCAACCGCTTCGTCGGCAAGGGCGCCTGGCTGGGCCGCGCCCTCAAGGAGTACCGCGTCCTGCTCCTCGACCAGCGCGGCACCGGGCACTCCACCCCCGCCAACCGCCAGACGCTCCCGCTGCGCGGGGGCCCCGCCGCCCAGGCCGACTACCTCACGCACTTCCGCGCCGACTCGATCGTCCGCGACTGCGAGGCGATCCGCCGCCAGGTGACGGGCGGCGCCCCCTGGACCGTGCTCGGCCAGAGCTTCGGCGGCTTCTGCACCGTCACCTACCTCTCCACCGCCCCCGAGGCACTGTCCGCCGCCGTCATCACCGGCGGTCTGCCCGCCCTCGACGCCCACGCCGACGACGTCTACCGCGCCGCCTACCCGCGCATCGAGCGCAAGGTGGCCGCGCACTACGCCCGCTACCCCCAGGACGTCGAGCGGGCCCGCCGGATCGCCGACCACCTCCTCGCGAACGAGGTGGTCCTGCCGGGCGGATACCGCCTCACCGCCGAGGCCTTCCAGTCCCTCGGCATCCTCCTCGGCGGCAGCGAGGGCAGCCACCGCCTGCACTACCTCCTGGAGAACGCCTTCGTCCGCACCCTGCAGGGCCCGGCCCTCTCCGACGCCTTCCAGGAGGAGGTCCAGGGCCTGCTGTCGTACGCGAGCCACCCGCTGTACGCCCTCGTCCACGAGGCCATCTACGGTCAGGACGCCCGCCCCACCGCCTGGTCCGCCGAGCGCGTGCGCGCCGAGTTCCCGCAGTTCGACGCGGCCAAGACGCTCGCGGGCGACGGACCGCTGCTGTTCACCGGCGAGACCATCCACCCCTGGATGTTCGACTGCGACCCGGCCCTGCGCCCGCTGCGCGAGACGGCCGAACACCTCGCCGCCCGCACCGACTGGAAGCCCCTCTACGACCGCACGCGCCTGGCCGCCAACGAGGTGCCGGTCGCGGCGGCCGTGTACCACGACGACATGTACGTCGACACCGCCCACTCCCTTGCCACGGCACGCGCGATCCGCGGACTGCGGACCTGGGTCACCGACGAGTTCGAGCACGACGGCGTACGGGCCGGCGGCTCCCGTGTCCTGGACCGGCTGCTCGCGCTCACCCGTGACGAAGCGTGATGTCGGTGCCACCGGTTAGTGTGCGGGCATGACCGAGCCGACGATCACTCAACTGAAGCCCATGCCTGACGACTGGCAGCGCGCGCTCGCCGTCGTCGCGCACCCGGACGACCTGGAGTACGGCTGCTCGGCGGCGATCGCCGCCTGGACCGACGCCGGCCGTGAGGTCACCTATGTCCTGGCCACGCGGGGGGAGGCCGGCATCGACACGCTGGAGCCCGCGAAGTGCGGTCCGCTGCGCGAGCGTGAGCAGCGGGCCAGCGCGGCGGTGGTCGGGGTGTCGGCGGTGGAGTTCCTCGACCACGAGGACGGCGTGATCGAGTACGGCACCGCACTGCGCCGCGACATCGCCGCCGCGATCCGCCGGCACCGACCCGAGCTGGTGATCACCCTCAACCACCGGGATACCTGGGGCGGTGTCGCCTGGAACACGCCGGACCATGTGGCGGTCGGGCGCGCCACGCTGGACGCG
Source organism: Streptomyces sp. NPDC001920 (assembly GCF_053594495.1). NCBI lineage: Bacteria > Bacillati > Actinomycetota > Actinomycetes > Kitasatosporales > Streptomycetaceae > Streptomyces > Streptomyces sp. NPDC001920. The sequence continues at coordinate 175,417 of NZ_JBSFEP010000004.1, read as the reverse complement.
GCCGGGGACGCGGGCAACCGCTGGATCTTCCCGGAACTCGTGGAGCAGGGCCTCCAGCCGTGGGACGGCGTCCGCTGGGTCGCCGTCGCGGGCTCCAGCGCACCCACGCACGCGGCGGACGCGACCGCCGGTCTGGAGCGCGCGGTGCGCTCACTGCTCGAACACCGCACCTACATCGAGGCGTTGACGGACGAGGACCCGGAGACGTACGCCCGTGGGTTCCTCACCGCGAACGCCGAGGCCACCGGGGAGCGCTTCGGCGGGAAGCCGGCCGTGGCGTTCGAGCTGTTCAGCCGGTAGCCCCGCGGCGGCCTTTCGACGGACGCGGGAGCCGCGATGCGATGCTGTGTGGCAGTTCGCGCGGTCCATGCGGCTCGCGCTCGTCAACGGCGCGGTCGGGGTCGTCAACGCCCCCGAAGGCCGGCCGCTGTCGGTCATGGGCGTCACCGTCGTCGGCGGCCGGATCACCGCGATGTACATCCTGGCCGACACGGAGCGGCCGGCCGCTCTCGACCTGCCCGCCCTCGACGGCCCCGCGGGGCGCGAGATTTCCTCGGTGAGCCGTCGTCCGCGGGCGGACATTAGGCTGATGGCATGAAAGATCACCCCGGTGCCCTCGCCGACCTGCGCGGGGACTGCGCGAACTGCTTCGGGCTGTGCTGTGTGGCGCTGCCCTTCGCGGCCTCGGCGGACTTCGCCGTCGACAAGGACGCCGGTACCCCCTGCCGCAACCTCCGGGACGACCACCGCTGCGGCATCCACGCGCGGCTCAGGCAGCGCGGCTTCACCGGCTGCACCGTCTACGACTGCTTCGGCGCGGGCCAGAAGGTCTCGCAGGGAACCTTCGGCGGCCAGGACTGGCGCACTGGCTCCCCGGCGCACGCCCGCCGCATGTTCGAGGTCTTCCCGGTCGTCCGCCAGCTCCACGAACTGCTCTGGTACCTGACGGAGGCACTCACCCTGCCCGCCGCCCACCCCCTCCACCCCGAGCTGCGCACGATCCTCGCGACGACCGAGGCGCTCACCCTCCGGGCCCCCGAGGAGCTCGCGGAGGTGGACGTGGCCGCCCATCGGCAGGAGGTCAACGAGCTCCTGCTGAAGACCAGCGAGCTGGCACGGGCGGGCATGGGGGGACGCCGGAAGAACCGCCGGGGGGCGGACTTGATGGGCGCCCGGCTCAAGGGGGCCGATCTGCGCGGAGCCAACCTGCGCGGTGCCTACCTCATAGCCGCCGACCTGACCGGCGCCGACCTGCGCGACACCGACCTCACGGACGCCGATCTGACGGGCGCCTTCTTCCTGACCCAGCCACAGCTGAACGCGGCCCGCGGCGGTGCGGGCACCCGACTGCCCGCCTCAGTCAGCCGCCCCGTGCACTGGACAGCGGGCGCCTGAGGCCCGGCCCGTCACGTCCCTGGCCGCGGTGGACCCCGTGTCCGGCGCCGCGGGCACGGACTTCCCCGTGCCGGCCGCCGCCCGCCGCTCCAGGTGCAGCCGCAGCCCGTGCGGCATCAGCGTCAACCGCTCGGTCACCCGCAGCCGGTAACCCGGGTCGGCCCGCAGGTCGTACCGGCGCAGCAGCAGCCCCAGCACCAGCGTGGCCTCGTGCAGCGCGAACTGCCGCCCGATGCACGCCCGCGCCCCGGTTCCGAACGGCTTGAAGGTGTGGGGCGGACGGGACCGTACGGCCCCCGGTTCGAAGCGGTCCGGGTCGAACCGCTCGGCGTCCGGGCCCCACACCTCCGGGTCGCGGTGCAGCATCGCCGTGAGCACCAGCGCCCAGGCCCCCCGCCGCATCGGATGGGTCCCGTCGAGCACCGTGTCCTCGCGGGCCTCCCGGGCGAAGGCGGGCGCCGTCGGCCACAACCGCAGGGACTCGTCGAGTACGCGGCGCACGTACCGCAACCTCGCCACCTGTTCGTAACCGGGCGTCGCCATGTCGCCCCAGACGCGGTCCACCTCGGCGCGGGCCCGGGCGGCGACGTCCGGATGCCGGGAGAGGTAGTGCAGGGCGAAGGAGAGGGCGCCCGAGGTGGTCTCGTGCCCGGCCACCAGGAAGGTGATCACCTGGCGGCGCACGTTCTGCGGGGAGAGGCGTTCGCCCGTCTCCGGGTGGGCGGTCTCCAGCATCCGGTCCAGCAGGTCCCCGTCCCCGGGTCCGCCGGCCGTGCGGGCGCTGACCAGGTCGTCGACCGTGCGGTTGAGGTACGCGATGTCGGCGTCGTTGCGGCGCCCGGCCCGCCGCAGCAGGAAGGGCCAGGGCACGGCGTTGAGCCGCTGCGCGTGGCTGAGCGTGCCGACCATCGCCGTCACGAAGGGATGCGGTCGGGATCGCTCGAAGGAGCCGAAGTCGTGGCCGAAGCCGGTACGGGCGATGGTCTCCAGGGTCAGCCTGGTCATGTCGCCGGGCACGTCCGCCGCCCGGCCCGCCTCCAGCTCGCGGTCCCAGTGGTCCATGAGCCGGTCGGCCACGGCCAGCATCATCGGGTGGTAGCCGGCCATGGCGTCCCGGCTGAAGCCCGGGGCGAGGACGTCGTGCGCCAACTGCCAGTTCGGCTCGTGGTTGTAGGCCGTGAACAGCCCGTCCTTGACGACCGGCCGCAGATTGGCGATGCCCAGACCGACGTGCTTGGCGAACCGCGCCTCGTCCGCCATGTCGGCGGCGAGGCCGGCGCCCCACACGAACACGAACTCCTTGTCGAACGCCTTGCGCCGGAAGATCGGCCCCAACTGCCGCGCGAAGCGCAGGGAGTCCTGCACCGGCGTACGCCGGTCGGCCCCCAGTACGTCGCCGAGCAGCGGGAGCCGGTGCGGGGGGCGGGGTATGCGGTGCAGCTCCGGCCAGCCCTGCTCGGCGCTGCGGAACCCCTTCGGCAGCCCGGTCCCGGTCGTCGTCTCCGCCATGGCGCGATCTCCCTCGATCAAGCGGCAGATTGAGCTAGTTGTACGTGGGTTCAATAGCGCGCTCCAGTGTGGTCCCGTCGTTGAATCCACGTCAAGTAAAGTGCCGGCATGGCCGCGAACCAGGGCGAGCGCACCCGCCGCCGGCTCAGTACGGAGGAACGCCGTGAGCAGCTCCTCGCGGTGGGGGCGCGGCTGTTCTCGGAGAGCCCGTACGACGAGGTGTGGATCGAGCAGGTCGCAGAGATCGCCGGTGTCTCGCGCGGGCTGCTCTACCACTACTTCCCGACCAAGCGGGACTTCTTCGCGGCCGTCGTCGAGCGGGAGAGCGAGCGCATGCTGCGGATGACCGCGGCGGTGCCCGGGGTTGCGGTGCGCGAGCAACTCGCCGCGGGTCTCGACGCGTTCCTGGGGTACGTCGAGGCGCACGCCCACGGCTACCGCGCCTTCCATCGTGCCGACGCGGCCGGCGACCAGGCCGTGCGCACGGTCTACCGGCGCGCACTGGCCGCACAGGAGAAGCAGATCCTGGCGGCGATGGCGGCGGACCCCGAGTTCGGCGCGGCCTTCGAGGGGCGGCCCGACGTCCGGCTCGCCGTACGGGGCTGGCTGGCGTTCACCACCGCCGTCTGCCTGGAGTGGCTGCGGGACTCGGAGCTCTCCCGGGAGCAGGTGCGCGACCTGTGTGCCCGCGCCCTGCTCGGCGTCATCGCGCCCTGAGCGCCTCCTTCGGTGGCAAAGAGGTCGCATGGGAACGGCGGGGCCGGTTGGCGTGCGGCCCGATCTTCGATAGGTTAGGTGAGGCTTACCTAAGGAGGTATGGGATGGGTGACAGCCAAGCCTGGGCGGCCGCGCCTTCCGCGGCGGAACGGGCCCGGTCGGTGCTCGCCGCCGCGTGGTCCTGCGCGGTGACGGCGGAGGGCTGCCGCGAGGAACTCGTCGGCGCGCACACCGTGACCGAGGACGGTCGCGTCCTGCTGGCCGTGCCGGAGGACAGCGCACTCAGGACGGCGGCGATCTGCGCACCCCGCGCGCAGCCCTCGGCCGTCCTGGAGTTCGCCGACGTCGCCCCCGTACCCGTGCGGGGGCGGATCCGCGCCCGGCTCTGGCTGTCCGGCTGGTTCACCCCCGAGGCGGACGAACTCGCCTTCCAGGCCACCAGGATCGTGCTGCGCCGGCCTTCCGGCGCCGTGGTCGTCGACCTCGACGAGTTCGCCGCCGCCACGCCCGACCCGCTGGCCACCGCCGAGGCCCGGCTGCTCACACACCTCGCCGACTGCCACCCGGACGCCGTCGAACGGCTCACCCGTCTCGTCGAGCCCGACAGCCTGCACGGCGCGGTACGCGTCCAGCCCCTCGCCGTCGACCGGCACGGACTGACGCTGCGCATCGAGCGCGTCCGCGCCCAGGGCGACGTACGCCTGCCCTTCCACCGCCCCGCCGACGACGTCGCGCAACTCACCGAGCGCATGCACGTCCTGCTCGCCCAGGCCAGCGCCGCCTCCTGCCCGCGCGCGCTACAGCGGCAGCGCGCAGACGGCGACGGGTGACGCGAACGGCTCACCCGCGAGCCGCAGCTCACCGCTGTCCTCGTCGACATGGAAGACGCTGACGGTGCTCGACCGCTGGTTCGACGCGAACAGCAGCGCGCCGTCCGGTGAGAGGGCGATCTGCCGCGGGAAGTCCCCGGCGACCGGCACCGTGTCGAGCAGGCTGAGCCGGGCGCCGTCCGACTCCACCGCGTAGCGCGCGAGGCTGTTGTGCCCCCGGTTGGCGAGGTAGGCGTAGCGGCCGTTCGCTGTCACCACGATCTGCGCCGGATGGTTGGTGACCGAGCCCGTCCCCGTGGACTGACCGTCGCCGATCGTCAGCCGGCCCGCCCCGGGGTCGTACGAGCACACCGCGACGGTGTTGTCGACCTCGTTCGCCAGGTACGCGAACCGGCCGCCCGGATGGAAGGTGAGATGGCGCGGCCCCGCACCCGGCTTCGTCCGTGCCCGGGCGACCGCGGTGAGCGTGCCCGCCTTCAGGTCGAGCCGGTAGCTGTACACGGTGTCCGTGCCCAGGTCGACGGCGAGCACATGGCCGCCGTCGGGGCTGGTGAGGACCTGGTGGGCGTGCGGGCCCTCCTGCCCGGGACCGGGCGGCGGACCGGAGTGCGTGACCAGGTCGGTGCGCTCGCCGAGCCCGCCCGAGGCGTCGATCGGGTGCACGGCCACACTGCCCCCGCCGTAGTTGGCGCTCAGCAGCCAGCGCCCGCTCGGATGCACCGACAGATGGCACGGCGCCGCCCCGCCGGTGCTCCGGCTCCCCAGGACCTTGCGGTCGGCCAGGCGGACCGCGGTCACGGCCCCGTCCTCGCGCTCGTCCACCGCGTACAGCGTGCGGCCGTTCGGGTGCGGTGCCAGGTACGAGGGGTCGCCCACGCCCTTGATCGTTCCGGCGCCGGTGACACGACCCGTGGCCGGGTCGTACGTGGCGAGGCCGATGCCCGTGCCGCCGCCCTCGGCGGAGGTGTAGGTGCCGAGGTAGAGGGGGCGAGGGCCGGAGGGCGCACGACTGCCGGCCTGGGCGCTCGGACGTGTCCCGGGCGTCCTCGACGCCGAGGCCGTGCCGGACGGGTCCGCGGGCGCCGCTGCGTCGTCGCACGCCGTGGCCGCCGGGAGGGTCATGCCGGCGGCCGAACCGGCGAGGGCTCCGACGAACCGGCGCCTGCTCAGCCCACCACAGCCCATGTCCACACCTCAGGTCGTCGGTCGTCGCGGTCGCGACGGCCACCTTTGCGCGGATCGCCGGTCGAGCGCAAGAAAAGCAACGACTGTTGTGGAGAGTGCAACGGCGGTCAGGGTGCGGTTCCGTTCACCAGTCCCCGTCCTGCACCGGCTTGCCCGGTGCGTCCCCGAGTGGCGTCACCTGGCCGGGCGAGGGCGCATGCCAGGGCTCGTGGTCGTCACCGAGCCAGTCGCCGACCGGCTTCACCGCCCCCAGCGCGTCCGTCGGGGCGAGATCCTCGGCGTCCTGGTCGTAGTAGTCGAACCAGGGCAGCCCCGCACGCGTGTACGCCGCCCGGTCCACCGGCGACGGCGGGGGAGCCTCACCCGTGATCCGCCGCCACTCCGGAGGCGTCACCAGATGGACGAAGACCCGGCCGGCGGGACGGTCGGCCCAGTCCGACAGCGCACGGTCGTCCTGGTAGACCTCCTGACGCATCGAACCGCCGACGCCCAGACCCATGGCCGCCGCGGCCCGGGGCCGCCGGCTGCCGGGAGCGGCCGCGGGCGCCGGGACCGAGCCCGGCGCGGGCGGGGCCGCCATCGGCATGGCAGGGGCGCCGTATCCGCCGTACTGCGGCACCGCCCGCGCCTGCTCCGCCCGGCGCCGCTCCTCCTCACGCCACCGCGCCAGCCGGTCCTCCTTCAGCGGGAACGACTGCAGCTGTACGCCGCCCCAGACCTCCTCGCCGGTGACCTGACCCTCGACCGTCGCGCCCAGGCCCAGCGGCACCGCCACGAACTGGCGGACCGTGCCCTTGCCCGAGTTGATGCCGTCCAGCCACGGCTGGCGGGGCAGCACGACGTAGTTCTGCGGCTTGCGCGACAGCCGGTCGCTCCACGGCTTTCCTGAGACCGCGCACACCTTGCCCACCCCGACCTGGAGGGCCGCCGGCTCCGTGGTGCCCCCGAAGCTCAGCCACATCGCCTCCCGCAGGTACACCGGCAGCATCACACCACCGCGCGCCCGCCACGCCTCGGGAACCGAGTCCGCGTGATCCGCCACCCGCCGGACCGGGAACTCGCCGAGCCCCGGCGGCAACGGATGCGTGCCCGACTCGGGCAGCCGCAGCGTACGGATGAACCGCACCGCCACACCGCCCGGCAGCCGCAGCGTGTTTCCGTCGATCCGTACGGTCGTCTCGGCCATCGGCCCGCTCCCTCGCGTCCGGCGCCGGCCCCGTCCCGGCGCTCACTGGCGAGAACGCCCGCCCATCCCCGTCCGGTTCCGCCACAGCTGCTCCTGGACGCCCATCCGCTCACGCAACCGGGTCAAACGCGGCATCCGCACCCGCTGCTCCTGCGACACGCGGTCCAGTTCCTCCAGCAGACGACGCGAGCGGTGCTCGGTGTCGAGCTCGTCGAGAATGCGGTTCACCTCGGTCAGGACGGCGCCGAGCAGCTGCCAGTGCTCCGTCTCCCGCTCCGACTCCTCACGCAGCAGCAGGGCGAGCTTGTCGCGGGTACCCGCCGCCGTGCGCAGCTCCGCGCTGAGCCTGGACTCGGCCGCGTCGGCGTTGCTGCTGACATGCGTGGTGACCAGCACCGAGAAGCTGACCACCGCGTCGGCGATCTCGGACAGCAACTGCTCCAGGACCGTGCCCGTCTCCTTCGCGAACAGCGGCTCGGGCTCCCGGTCCTTCGCGAGGTCGGTGAGGGTGCGCGCGAGCACCCGCAGGACGACCGTGCAGATCTCCAGGGTGTCCAGCCCGGTGCGCAGTACGACCCGGTGCAGCAGCCCCTCGCGTACGCGCGGGTTGAGCCGCAGGCTGTCCTCCGCCTGCCTGAGCGCCGCGTCCACCTCCACGATGTCGTGGTCGAGCCGGCGCGCCTCGTGCAGCCGGGCCGCGGCCTGCTCGAACGGCTGTCGCCCGGCGGCCTCCTCACCGATGCGCAGCATCAACTGCCGCAGCCGGCGGGCCAGGTCCCCCAGCGACTCGCCGGCCTCGTCCACCCACACCGGCGGTGCGAGGAGCAGGTTGAAGCCGAGCCCGACCACGGCGCCGATCAGCGTCTCCAGGATCCGCGCCCACGCCGTGTCCCCGACGGTGGTGACCCCGAGGACCAGCATCGCGCTGATCGCCACCTCGGGTACGTACTCGTTGACCCGCACGAGGTGCCCGACCCCCAGCGCGGCCACGATCAGCAGGGCCAGACTCCACCAGGTCAGGCCGACCAGAAGGCTGAAGGCGATGGCCACCAGCACGCCGGCCACCACGGAGTTCACCCGGCGGATGCCGTTGGTGAGCGTGGCGTAGAAGGTGACCTGGACGACCAGCAGCGCTGTCAGGGGCGCGGTCAGCGGTGCCGCCTCCGGACTGAGCCGCAGCGCGATGACGTAGGCGATCGTCGCCGCGGCCGCCGACCGCAGCGTCTGGACGACCACGGGATCCCGGCGCAGCTTCCCGAGCCACTCCCGGAACTCCGTCGCCTCACTCACGTCTTGCATCCTCGGGTCGTTCCCTTTCCTCTTCCACAGATCCCTCCGGCGCACCGGTTGCGGAACGCAACGGTCCGCAAGGCTCCCCAGGGTGATCACGGCGGCGGGAGTACGGCAAGGGGCCGGGCTGGTGATCATCGACACCCGCGCGGGGCAGACCGGCTCGGCGGATCCGGAACTGAGGAGAACCCCCCGCCTTCTCCGGTGGCTGCCCGCACTCGGGGACGGCGGGTCGCCCCATGGTCCCCGCGAGTCCGGCACGCAAGCCTTGGATCATGCATCGCCATCGGACCGGACTGTTACTGACCCTGTTCATCATCCTCGCCGCCCTGACGACCGGCATCCCGGCCGCGGCGACCCCGTCCTCCACCACCACGGTCGTCGCAGCGCTCGACCGCGCCGCCCATCCCCTGCGGACCGTCGAACCGGGCGGCGACAGCGCTGATCTGCGAGCTCTGGAACGGATGATCGGCGGTGCCCGGGTGGTCGGTCTGGGCGAGGCCACCCACGGCTCGCACGACTTCTTCGCCCTCAAGGACCGCGTCTTCCGCCACCTCGTCGAGGAGAGGGGTCTGCGCACCTTCGCGCTGGAGGCCCCCTGGAGCACCGGCCTGCGCCTCGACGACTACGTGCGGTACGGCAAGGGCGACCCGCGGCGCATCATGCGCGAGGAGTTCCAGCGCGACTACCTGTGGTGGAACAACTCCGACTATCTGCGGCTCGTCGAATGGATGCGCGCCTACAACCGGCACCACCCGCACGACCCCGTCCGCTTCATGGGCGACGACTTCGCCTGGGCCGGTCCCGAGCTGTACGACCAGGTGACGGACTACGTGGCACGCGCGCATCCCCGCCTCCTGGCCCGTTTCGCGGAGCTGTACCGGGGGCTGCGGCCCACCGTCGGGACAGGCGCCTACATCGAGCGGTACCTGAACACGCCGTTCGCCGAGCGCAAGCGGATGGCGGCCCGCACCGGTGAGGCACTGGACCTGCTGCGACGACAGGCTCCGGGCGCCGACCGGGAGGCGTACGACTGGGCGGTCCAGCACGCCACCGCCATCGACCAGACCGCCAGGGGCTACGCCTTCGACTTCGAGGACGCCCGGCAGCTCAGGGCCGCCATGCGGTACCGCGACTCGGTCATGGCCGACAACGTGGCCTGGTGGGAGCGGCACACGGGCACCAAGGTCCTGCTGTCGGCGCACAACGCGCATGTCGCCTATGTGCCGGACGACCCCGCCCACTACCCGAAGATGCAGGGCGCTTTCCTGCGTGACCGGCTCGGTGACGCGTACGTCAGCGTCGGTTTCACCTTCCACCGCGGCTCGTTCAACGCCACCGCACCCGACGGGAACGTACGGAGGTTCACCCTGGGGCCGGCGGGCGTCGGCAGCAACGAGGCGACGCTCGACCGCGTGTCCCCTCGGGACTACGTCGTCGATCTGCGGACCGTGCCGTCACCGGCCCGTGCCTGGCTGAGGGAGGCGAGGCCGACCCGCAGCATCGGCACGGCGTACCCGGAGCCGGAGCACGACACCGCCATCGCGCGCAGCCACGACGTCCTGATCCACCTGCACGGCGTGGCGGCGGCCAGGCTGCGGGATCGCTGACCGGTCAGGTGTACAGCTGGTCCAGGAAGGCCGCCAGATTGCCCGTGGCCCGGGCGATCTGCTCCTGCGGCGTCAGGCTCTCCTCGATCCGTGGGCCCGCTTCCGGGATCTTCTTGCCGCGCAGATAGAGCGAGCAGGCCAGGTCGGTGCACATGTACAGGCCGACCGAGTTGCCCTCACGGCCCGCGGGTCCCGCCTTGCGGGCCGTCATCAAGGAGACCCCGCCTCGCGGATGGGACGTCAGGCACAGCGAGCACATGCTGTGCCGAAGGAGGCTGCGCTGCGCGGTCGTGAAGCGCAGGGTGATTCCGACCGGCCGCCCGTCCCGTTCGGTGACCAGGTAGCTTCGATCGGGCGCCCCTGGATCACGCCAGCCCAGGAAGTCGAGATCGTCCCAAGGGCGTTCGGCGAGATCGCGGGGGAGGGACAGGCGCTTGGCCTCGCCTTTCGAGCAGTTGATGAAGGAGTTGCGGATGTCCTGCTCGGTGAGTGGCCTCATACGGAGCCTCCAGGTAGGTGATCCCACATGAACCTAGGGGCTCTAGGTTCTTGCCTAGGCTAGGCAGGCCGGATGAGGGGGAGCCACCGATTTTCGGTGGTGCTGCTCCGGCTTTCCCCGGCTCCTCTTTCGGAGATCGCGGGCGCCGGTGGCCACACGCCAGGGGCGAGCACATCCAGCGCGTAGGCCCGGGCGACCGGTTCCGTGCGGTGGGCCGCGCCCCACCGGGCCGACAGCCGCCGCGGGTGGTGGTTCACCCCGTCCACCGTAAGGCCGGCATCCCGGGCGACCTGGGTGGTCGTGGCGCCCTCGGTGACACGGCGTTCGCCTGCGTCCAGCCGTGCCGGGAGGCGTTCCGGATCGACGCCGGCACACCCGTCGTCATGGTCGCGGCGGGCACCGGCCTCGCCCCGTTCCGCGGCACCATCGCCGACCGCACCGCCGCCCTCGCGACCGGCACCGAACTCGCCCACGCCCTCTGCCACTTCGGCTGCGACGCCCCGGACGCCGACTTCCTGCACACCGACGAGCTGCACGCCGCGCAGGCCGCGGTGTACATGTGCGGCGACGGTTCCCGGATGGCGCAGGGCGTACGGGAGGCGTTCCGTACGCTGTACCGGGACCGCACGCCCGGCGCCCACGGCACGGCGGCCGAGCGATGGCTCGAACACACTGATCGCGGACGGCCGTTACGTCGAGGACGTCCACGCGGCCGGCTGACCGAGGGGGAGGGCGAGCGCACGATGGTGGACTCCTGGGAACGAGCCCGGCAGGTCCTGGCGCGGGCGGGCCTGCCGCCGGGAGACCTGGCTCGTCTGCGCCCGCTGTCGGGCGGCACGTACAACACGGTCGAGGAACTGCTCCTCACCGACGGCAGCCGGTACGTGCTGAAGGTGCCGCCCGCACCGACCGTCCCGGGGCTGAGCCATGAGAGGGAACTCCTCGTGTCGGAGGCGGAGTTCTACCGCCACGCGGCCAAGGCGGACGTCCCGGCGCCGCGCGTCGTCACCCTGGGCGCCCACCTGCTGATGACCGCCTGCCCGGGCGAGCTTTGGAACGGCTCCCTCACACCGGCCGAACAAGACTCGCTGCGCACCGAACTGGGCCGCCAGGTCGCCCGGCTCCACACCGTGCAGGGCCCCGCCTTCGGCTACCCCTCAGGTGCCCTCGGCCCGCTCGCCCCCGACTGGCGCACCGCGTTCACCGGCATGCTCGACGCCGTCCTGGACGACGCCCGCCGGTACGGGGCCCGGCTGCCGCTCCCCGCCGACGCCGTCGCCCGGACGCTGCGGGCCGCCCACGACGCCCTGGACGAGGTCACCGTCCCCCGTCTGGTCCACTTCGACCTGTGGCGGGGCAACATCCTGGTGGACCGGGCGTCGGGAGAGGCCCGGATCGGCGGGCTCATCGACGGGGAGCGCATGTTCTGGGGCGATCCGCTGGCCGACTTCGTCTCCCTGGCGCTGCTTGCGGACATCAGGGAGGACGAGGCGTTCCTGGCGGGCTACCGGGAGGCCGGCGGACGGGCCCACTTCGACGTTCCGGCCCGCCTTCGGCTCGCCCTCTACCGCGCCTACCTCTACCTGATCATGCTCACGGAGACGGTGCCCCGGGCAGCCGACGCCGAACAGCACCGGTGGGTCCAGGAGACGGTCGCCCCCGAGCTGGTGGCGGCGCTGGCCGAGATCGAGGACCTGGCCTCGTAGCGGAGGGTCGTGGCGGCGCGCGACGCGGACACGCCGCTCGCGAACGCCTCCGCGCCCGGCGCCGGGCCACCCCGAGAGCCCTCGCCGGACTGGCGCAGGTCACCGGCGGAGCAGGTACCGCACCGAGGTTTCGCCGTCGGCCGGGGCGGTACTCGCGGGGCCTTCGAACGACCTTGGACGAGGCGAGGGAGGAGCGCCATGGCCGACGACGGTCACGGGACACCGGAGCAGACCACCGAGCCGATACCGCGCGACATGCCGGACCAGCAGGCGGCACCGGGCGAGGACCCCTTGGACATACCCGTGGACATTCCTGTCGAGCGCACGGACGACAAGGAAGCGGACGACGTCCCCGACACGGACGAGGCGGGCACCGGCCGCCAGGGATCACAGCAGGCGGGCACCGCCCCTACCGAACATCCGCAGCCCGAGGAGCCGACCGGCTGAGGACGGACCGGGTCGGACGGCCCGGTCGAGTCGAGGAGCCCGCGGCGGCCGTCAGCCCACCTTGCGGCCCCGCAGCGGCTCCGTCGCCGCGCCCTCCCCGCGCTGCATCCCCTGCAGGAACTCCTCCAGCACCTCCGGCGCGGTCCGCTCCGGCCGCCAGCCCAGCTCCGTACGCGCGCGGGTGCAGTCCATCAGGGGCAGCCTGAGCACCGCGTCGAAAAGGTGCGGGGAAGCGGGCAGCAGGTGCAGCCCCCACGCGGCGGCGATCGCCGAGCGGGCCGCCGTACGCGGCAGCCGGATCCTGCGGGTGCCGAGCATCTCGCCCAGCAGGTCCGCGTCGACCGGCGGCTCGGCCGCGAGGTTGAACGCGCCCCGCACGTCGGACTTCACGGCGAGCTGGTACGCCCGGGCCGCGTCGTCGGTGTGCAGGGCCTGCACCCGCAGCCCCGGGACGTCGGGCAGGAACGGCAGCAGATCCGGGCGCGCGAGCGGCCCCGGCAGGAAGCGGCCGCCGAAGATGCGACGCTGCTCGCTCGCCGACTCCCGCTTGAACAGGAAGGCCGGCCGCATCCGCACCACACGCACCCGGGGGTGGGACCGGTCGAAGGCGTCCAGCGCCCGCTCCAGGTAGGCCTTCTCCCGGCAGTACGCGGCGTCCGGCCATCCGTGCGTGGGCCACGACTCGTCCACCGCGTGGTCCTTCGGGCCCGGCGAGTACGCGCCGACCGACGAGGCGTGCACCAGTGTCGGGACCTTCGCCGCGGCCGCCGCCTCGAACACGCGAATGCTGCCGAGCACGTTCGTCCGCCAGGTCGCCGCCGGATCGTGGGTCGGCTGGAAGGCCCAGGCCAGATGCACGACGGCCGAGGCGCCCTCGAAGAGGCCGGCCGGATCGGCCTGTTCGGACGCCAGGTCCACGGCGGCCCAGTCCGTCTTCGGCGGCGACCAGTCGGGGATCCGGCGGGCCAGCCCCAGGACGGAGCCGACCTCCGGATCCTCCGAGAGGAGCCGCACCACGCTCGTACCTACGTTGCCCGTGGCACCGGTGACCACGATCCTGCGGGCCGGTTCGCTGCTCACCTGCGGCTCCTTCCGAACGCGGTGGGGACGCGAGCCCGAGTACCCCCGCGGCCCGCTCACACGCTCCGGGCACACGTCAGGCGGCGAACGCGTCCACGCCCGTCAGCTCGGCCGACAGCGCCCACAGGCGGGCCGCCTGCGCCGGGTCGAGGGCCCAGTCCTTGACGCCGCGCATCGTGCCGTCCGCGGGCGCGGGCCCGGCGACCTCGCAGTCCTCCAGGTACAGGCCCCCCAGACCGGCCAGCAGGGGCGAGGTCGCCGCCCACACCTGGGTGGCCGCGCCCTGCTGCGGGGTCTTGAAACCGGCGGGGTTCAGCGGCGTGCCCTGCTCGTCGATCCAGCCACGCTCCACCATCTCCTCCCGGGCCAGGTGCCGCTGCAACGGCGTGAGGATGGCGCCGGGGTGCAGGGCGAAGGCACGCACGCCGAAGTCCCGGGCGAGCCGGTCCAGGTGCACGGCGAACAGGACGTTCGCGGTCTTGGCCTGCCCGTACGCAGCCCACTTGTCGTAGCCCCGGGTCCAGTGGACGTCGTCCCAGCGCATGCCGGTCAGGTGGTGGCCGCCGGAGGAGACGGACACCACGCGCGCACCGCCGGGTTCGAGAGCCGGCCACAGGCGGTTGACGAGGGCGAAGTGGCCGAGGTGGTTGATGGCGAAATGGGCCTCCCAGCCGGGCCCGACGCGGGTCTCGGGGCATGCCATCACCCCGGCGCTGTCGATGACGTGGTCCAGGGAGCGCCCGGAGGCGAGGAGGCGCTCCGCGAAACCGCGGACGCTCTCCAGGTCGGCGAGGTCCAGCTCGTCCACCTCGACGCCCGGCAGACCGTCCAGGGCCTTTCGCGCCTCGGCCGGACGACGTGCGGGGACGATGACACGGGCGCCGGCCCTGGTCAGTGCCCGGGTGGTCTCCAGGCCGATGCCCGAGTAGCCGCCGGTGACGAGGGAGAGCTTCCCGGTCAGGTCGATGCCCTGGAGGACGTCGTCCGCGGTGCTCGTCCCGTCGAAGCCGGAACCGATCCTGTGCTGCTGTTCGATGATCATGCCGGGAACGCTACGAATTGAAGTGCTCTCGAAGTCAAGGGGCGCCCGTCGCAAGGCCGCGGCAGAGGAAAGCCCCGACCGGACGGGGGATTCCGGTCGGGGCGGTCGAGGGTGGGCGCGGATGGCGGTCGCCTCTCGGCGAAAGGCTCCACAGGGCTTCAGCCGAACGATCGTCCCTGTGGGCGAAAGGTGAGGCCCGGGGACACTGTCCCATCCGCACCCACGTGTCGTTCAACGGGCAACGACCTTTGGGTGTTCCGGACTCCGGAGCGATTCGGGGTGATCCGCGTCACCCTCACCGGTCGGCCGGAACCTCGGCCAAAGGGCTGTCCGCCAGGGACGCGAGAAGGTCGGCCGGATCGTCGTAGACCGCCTGCGCGCCCGCGTCCACGAGGTCGGCCCGCGGGATGCCGCCGCACAGCAGGCCCACGCAGCGCACGCCGGCCAGGGTCCCGGCCCGCATGTCCCACACGGTGTCGCCGACGAAGACCGCGCGCTCGGCCGGCACCCCCGCCAGCTCCAGGGCGTGCTCGACGGGCTCCGGCGCGGGCTTGCCCTCCTGCACGTCGTCGGCGCTCGCGGTGGCGACGATCGCGTCGTCCGCGGAGATCGCCCGGCGCAGCGCGGTCAGCTCCGCCCCTCCGGCCGAGGTCGCCAGGACGACCCGCCAGCCCTCCTGGTCGAGGCGCCGCAGCAGGCGTCCGGCGTCCCGCAGCGGCGGCAGCCGGTCGAAGTACTGGCCGTACAGCGCCTTGTGGGCGTCGCTCAGCCCGGCGTCCTGGTCCTTGTCGCGGTCGTCGCCGAGGAGGTGGGCGATCAGATCGGTGGAGCCGAGGCCGACGGCCCGGTGGACGGCGTGCATGGGCACCTGGTGGCCCGCCTGCCGGAACGCCTCCCACCAGGTCGTCACGTGCAGGTGGTTGGTGTCGACGAGGGTGCCGTCGACGTCGAACACGGCCGCCCGTTCCATGTACCTGTCCTTTCCACGCCCGAGCATCCCCGCCCGAGCAGCCCTTCTCGCGTCGCATCCCGTGCCGCTGGACGTGCGGAACGAGTACCACGTCAGGCGCCCGCCACTCGGGACGGCGTCCGGCCCTCGCGCGTCCAGGCCAGCACCTCCTCCAGGGCCCAGGTGGTCACCACCCGCTCGGCCGGCACACCGCACTCCTGCGCGCGGGCGCAGCCGAGGATCTGCCAGTCCAACTGGCCGGGCGCGTGCGCGTCGGTGTCGACCGAGAACAGCACGCCCGCCTCCACGGCCCGGCGCAGCAGCCGGCGCGGCGGGTCGAGACGCTCCGGGCGGCTGTTGATCTCCACCGCCGTGCCCGACTCGGCACACGCGGCGAACACCTCGTCCGCATCGAACTCCGACTCGGGCCGCCCCCGCCCGGTCACCAGCCTGCCCGTGCAGTGCCCCAGGACGTCCGCGTGCGGATCCCGTACGGCCCGCACCATGCGCCGGGTCATGGAGCGGGCGTCCATGCGCAGCTTGGAGTGCACGGACACCACCACGACGTCCAGCCGCTCCAGCAGCTCCGGTTCCTGGTCCAGCGAGCCGTCCTCAAGGATGTCGCACTCGATGCCGGTGAGCAGCCGAAACGGCGCCCAGGTCTCGTTCAGCGCGGCCACCACGTCCAACTGCCGCCGAAGCCGCTCGGGGGACAGGCCGCGAGCCACGGTCAGCCGCGGCGAGTGGTCGGTGAGCGCCGCCCACTCGTGGCCGAGCTCCGCGGCGGTCCTGCCCATCTCCTCGATCGGGCTGCCGCCGTCCGACCAGTCGGAGTGCAGATGGCAGTCACCGCGCAGCAGCGCCCGCAACTCGGCGCCGTCCCGATGCTCGGGCGCCCCGGACTCCGCCTCCAGCTTCTCCAGGTACCCGGGCGTCCCCCCGGCCAGTGCCTCCCGGGCCACCTGGGCGGTCTTCGGGCCGACCCCCTTGAGTGACTCCAGCGACCCGGCCTCCGCCCGCTCACGCACCTCGTCCTCGGGCAGCTCGGCCAGCACCCGGGCCGCCGTGCGGAAGGCGCGGACGCGGTAGGTCGGCGCCAGGGACCGCTCCAGCAGGAAGGCGATCCGCTCCAGAGCCTGCACGGGGTCCATCGTCACCTCCTCCTCCAGAGTTCCCCAGGCGCACGGGGCCCGCACGACGGGCGACGCGCCCGGGCCGGGCTCGGGGCCGCTCGTGCTCCCGGGCCCGGCCCACCCTCCGGAACCGGGTCCACCGTGGCGGCGACGACCCGGACGTGGCGGTAGGCCGCCGTGTCAGGGGGGCCTGCGGCCGGGCCGACGCGATGGCGGCCCGCCCTCCGGCGCGGCGGTCGGCTCGGCGGCGGGCGGGCGGGCCGTTCGCCGGGTGCGGCCGGCCGTTTGCCCGGTACGGGCCCGGGTACTGCGATGGCTCATCGCCACCGGACCGTCCCCGAGGAGGCCCCGCCATGTCCGCACCCACCGCACCGCGCAGCAAGGTGGCCGTGATCACCGGCGCCGACTCCGGGATCGGCAAGGCCACCGCCGTCCGGCTGGCCCGGGCGGGCATGGACGTCGGCATCACCTGGCACAGTGACCTCAAGGGCGCCGAGGAGACCGCCGGGGAAGTCCGTGCCTGCGGGCAGCGCGCGGCCGTGGCCCGGATGGACCTCACTCAGCTGCCGGGCGCCGCCGACACCGTCGACGAGCTGTGCGACCGGCTCGGCCGGCTCGACGTCCTGGTCAACAACGCGGGGACGGGCACCATGACCCCCTTCATGGACCTGGAGCTGGACACCTTCCGCGAAGTCATCGACGTCGACCTGACCGGCCCCTTCCTGTGCGGGCAGCGGGCGGCGCGGCACATGGTCCGCCAGGGCGACGGCGGCCGGATAGTCAACGTCACGTCCGTCCACGAACACCAGCCGCGCGTCGGCGCCGGCCCCTACTGCGCGGCCAAGGGCGGCCTGGGGCTGCTCACCCAGGTCATGGCCCTGGAGCTGGCCGAACACGGCATCACCGTCAACGCGGTCGCCCCGGGCGAGATCGCCACGCCCATGACCGGGCAGGAGGACACCGACGTGCACACCGAGGTCCGCCCCGGCGTCCCGCTCGGCCGTCCCGGTGACGCCCGCGAGGTCGCCGCCGTGATCGCCTTCCTCGCCGGTCCCGACGCCTCCTACGTCACCGGTGCCTCCTGGAGCGTGGACGGCGGCATGCTGCGCATGGGGCCCCAGGCCGGCTCCCACCTCGGGGACGACGCGTGGCGCCGCCCCTGAGGCGGGCGGGACCGGGGCGCGCGGCCACGTCCTGGAGGAACCGTTGACGCGGGTTGCGCTCTACGCTCTATGCATGACCGAAATCGCGAGCCCGCACATGTCACAACCGCGGATCATGGTGCTCGGGGTTCAGCCGGGTACGCCTCCGTTCCGCATCATGGAGATCGACGGTGTGGTCGTCGGTATGGCGAAGACCGTCACCGACGTCCTGCAGACCGCCGCCGCCTTCGGCATCACGGTGCACGACCTGGACGATCCGGACGTGGTCCGCTGGGTCGGCGGAGACAAGTTCACCTGGCACCACCACTGACGACGGCCCGGGCCGGCCGACGGTCCACTTCGCTCGCCGCCGCCGGTGCTGGTCCGGATCCGCAGCCGGGTGCCGTCGGGCCGGGACGTCGCCGGTCACGAGAAGGCACGTGTCGGCCCGCGGGTCGACGCCGTCGAGGCGGCCCGAGACGTCCCTCTCCGGTCGGAACCGGCGGTGCACTCGTCCTCGCCGGGGCCCCTTCCGAGCGGCCTACAGTTCGGACGCCCCCCAAGCGGTGACGGTCACGTCGTCGCCCACGGCGACACGGCCGCCGCGCAGGACGGCGAACTTGGCGCCGAACGCCACACCCCCCTCGGCCGCCCGCCGGTAGCCGGCAAGGGTGCGCAAAGGCTCCGGACCCGCTCTGCTCCCGGAGTCCTGGTCGACCAGGGTGACCGCGCAGCGGATGGCGAGCTTCGCATAGCCCAGTTCCGCCTCGCCGACCTCGACGCGGTGGACGCGATCCTCCGTGTGCGGCTCGTCCCAGCCCTCGATCACGATGTTGGGGCGGAACCGGTCCAGGGGCAGGGGCCGCACCCCGCGTTCGGCGAGCCTGCGGTCGAGCAGGTCGAGGGTGGAGCGGGAAAGGACGTGCAGGGCGCAACTGTCGGCGTAGCCGGAGGTGCCCGGAGTCCTGCCGTCGGTCACCCGGTCGTGCTCCGGTGGCACCCGCACCAGACGGCTCGGCGTGCCCAGCACCTCAGTGAGCCATGCGGCCACCGCGTCACCCTGGTCGATCCCCGTATGGGCGGCGCCGAACAGGTCCACCGGCCGCCGGGGACCGGTGGTGTCCACCTCCAGGCGCAGTGACCCGCACCGTGGCGCGTGGAGGGTGAGCCGGGCCCCGTCGGCGCTGATGGTGGGGCGGATCAGCGCCAGCCGTGGATCGCGGCGCTGGGTGCGGAACCGGCCGTCCGGGTCGGTGACCATGAAGGTGCGGTCATGGGCGAGGCCGGCGGGGGTCAGCAGCGCCTCGGTGGCCGCCGTCCCGGCGCACCCTTTGACCGGGTAGTACGTCAACTCCGTGACACGTGGCATGAGTCGGGCCCCGGGTCAGCCGGTGCCCACGGCCGGGGTGCGGCCGTAGCGACCCGCGCGCGCAGGCGGTGCCGGCTGGCACCGTGGCGGACCGGCCCCGTCACCGCCCGCGGCGGCCGCGCGCCGGACCCCGTGGTCCTCATCGACGAGCGGACCGTCGAAGCGGTCGGCGACGGCGATCCAGGTCCGCTGATGCACAGTCAGTTCTCCTCGATGATGCGGTGAGTCACGTTCCGATGGTTGCCGGGCTCCGAGAAGAACCTACTGCGGGCGCGCGACGGGCCGAGCCGAGCACCTCCCCTTCGACCGCACCGCGGGCGCATCCGGCTCCCGGTCCCCGCACCCTCGGTCACCACGGAAGTGTTCGGTTCCTACGCTCCCACTCATGAACGCCGCACACCTGGGTGACATGCTCGCCGTCCTCGGCGCCGGCATCGCCGCGGGCGCCGTCAACGTCGTCGTCGGCTCGGGGACGCTGATCACGTTCCCCGTCCTGCTGGCGACCGGCCTGCCGCCCGTCACCGCCACCGTCTCCAACGCTCTCGGCCTGATCCCCGGCTCCATCAGCGGAGCCGTCGGATACCGGCACGAACTACGGGGCCTGCGCCGGCGCCTTCTGAAGTGGAGCGCCGGCGCCGTGCTCGGCGGCGTCACCGGTGCCGCGCTGCTGCTGGTGCTGCCCGCCTCGGCGTTCGAGAGGATCGTGCCGCTGCTGGTGGGGCTCGCCCTCGTCCTGGTCGTCCTCCAGCCGCTGATCAGCAGGAGGCTGCGTGCCCGCCGGGCGCGCGAGGGTAGACCCGCACGCCCCGACGGCGGCCTCATGCTGCTCGTCGGCCTGAGCCTGGCCAGCGTCTACGGCGGCTACTTCTCCGCCGCCCAGGGCATCATCTACGTCGCCCTGATGGGCATGCTCCTCGACGACGATCTGCAGAGCCTCACCGCCGTCAAGAACGTGCTCGTCGCCGTGGTCAACTCCGTGGCCGCGCTCTTCTTCCTCGTCGCCGCTGACTTCGACTGGACGGCCGTGGCCCTCCTCGCCGTCGGATCAGCGGTCGGCGGCCACCTCGGGGCCGGCATGGGCCGCCGTCTGCGCCCCGCGGCCCTGCGCGCCTTCATCGTGGTCGTCGGCACGGTGGCCGTCGTCCAGCTCACGCTGCGCTGAGGCCGTCCGGTGGACAGGGCCCTATGCGCGTCGCTCGCGGGAGTGCACGGCCCTGCTCAGCCGCCGGCCCAGCACCAGGTAGCCGATCAGGGCACCGGTGGTGTTGAGGATGACGTCGTCGATGTCGAAGGCGCGCCCCGTCACCAGGGCGCCCTGGGCGAACTCGACGAGAAGCATCACGGTCGCCGTCAGCAGAAGGACCCGCAGGACCCCTCGGGTCCGGGGGGCGACGACCGGCACCAGGATGCCGAACGGAACGCCCAGCAGCAGGTTCCCGCCGATCTGCCGGACCGCGTCGCGCAGTTCGGGCTGGTCCAGATAGGCCCGCAGGGAACGGCCGGGCCGCAGGTTGGTGTGGGTCAGTGCCTCGGAGGCGGGCGAGGGTTGCAGGGTGAGCTTCGCCAGGACGACGGCGAAGGCGACCATGAACGCGAAGGCGCAGACCATCGCCACGAGGCGGGCGAGGACACGCAGGGGACTGCGCGCCGGGCGAGGGGCGCCCTTCGGTTCGGGGGAGAGTTCGGACCGGGCGCGCCGTCCGAACCGGGTGAAGCCCCTCGATGCCGCCCGACCGGCCGTCGGCTTCGCGCCGCCGCCGGCCTCGGCGGCGCCCCGGGGCCTGGGAGTGCTGGGGTGCAACGCGGCACGCGAACGTGAGGTTCCCCGAGCCATGCGGTCCTCCAGTCTTCAACTGCCCTTGGTGGTAAGGCGATTACCCCGGCATCGCGTGGCGATGCGCCGGGCCCGCGGCCGGTCGCCGACTCGGCCGGTTCCCGACGCTGCCGGGGTACTGCGGGCGGTGCCCCGAGTGCCGCCGCCCTTGTCACCAGGGGCGGTGTTCGCCATCCACGCGGGGCCCGGCGCGCGCTGCGGCCGCACCGGGCGGAGCCGCGAGCACATCCAGTACCTGGAAGGGGTCAGTCCCCGTACCTCACCTTCACCTCCTTGAAGCCGAGGGAGTGCAGCAGGCCCTTGAGCATGGCGGTCGTGTTGGTCTCGGCGCGCGCGGTCAGCTCGCTCTGCTCGGCGGCCTCGCCGATGTGCTGGACCGCCAGCTTCTGCACGGCCTGTTCGCTGTTCGGGTTGTCCGAGAAGAGATCGCCGAGACGGTCGAGGAGACCGCGCTCCTTGGACACGGCGTAGGAGCGATCGGGGTCGAGGGACGGCTTGCCGAGGGCGGCGTGCGGCAGGCGGAGCGTGGCGGACGTACGGTCCTCGTCGACCGTGACGTCGTCCTCGCCGACCTTGCCCAGGTCGACGTAGGCGTCCACGGTGCCCGCGCCGACGTACAGGGTGCGGGTGCCGCGGATCGCGTCGGGCAGGAACTTGGCGTCCTTCTCCAGATCCACGACGATCTGGAAGTTGCCGGAGGCGGCGTCGTAGCGGCTCATGTCCTGGATGGACTGGAGCAGTGCGGGTCCGGAGCGGTCTTTGGTCTCGGTGCCGAACAGGTCCTTGAGGCCGGGGAGCACGCTGAACCGGATCCCGGCGAAGAGGACGACGAGCACCACCACGAGGGCGGTCACCGCCTTCGCCCAGCCGGGCATGCGCTGGTTGATGCGCTTCATGGGAGTCGTCATGTCGACGTTCCTCCTTCCCTGCTCTTCGGATACCCCCAAAGTCCTTGCGGGACCGGTCCGTTGGCAGATCGGTGTCCCGACCGGTTGCCGGGACGCCCCTGCCCCGAGGTCGGCCGCAACGTTTCTGCTGAGGTCAGTAGCATGAGTGCGCCACCCGAATGATCATGCGAGGAGCGGATCGTGCGAGAGATCGCCGTGTTCAGCGGTAGTGCCCACCCCGAACTGGCGGCGGAGGTCTGCACGCACCTGGGGGTGCCGCTCAGTCCCAGCCGGGTCAGCCGGTTCGCCAACGACTGCCTAGAGGTGCAGCTTCAGGCGAACTGCCGGGAACGGGACGTCTTCCTGATCCAGCCGCTGGTCCGGCCCGTCCAGGAGCACCTCGTCGAGCTGCTGATGATGTGCGACGCCGCGCGCGGGGCGTCGGCGCGCCGGATCACCGTCGTCATGCCGCACTACTCCTACGCCCGCTCCGACAAGAAGGACGCGCCCCGCATCTCCCTCGGCGGCCGGCTCGTGGCCGACCTGATGGTGGCGGCCGGTGCGAGCCGCGTCCTCGCGATGACGCTGCACTCGCCGCAGGTGCACGGCTTCTTCACGGTGCCGGTCGACCACCTGCACGCGCTGCGCGAACTCGCCGCGCACTTCCGGCAGTACGACCTCTCGCGTACGACCGTCGTCTCCCCGGACCTCGGCAACGCCAAGGAGGCGGCGGCGTTCGCGCGGATGATCGGCGCCCAGGTGGCCGCCGGTGCCAAGCAGCGGTTCGCGGACGACCGGGTCAGCATCAGTTCCGTCATCGGCGACGTGGCCGACCGGGACGTCATCGTGCTGGACGACGAGATCGCCAAGGGCAGCACCGTCCTGGAACTCCTGGACCGGCTGCGGGAGTTGGGGCCGAGGTCGATCCGGGTCGCCTGTACGCACGGCCTGTTCGCGTCCGGCGCCCTGAAGCGGATCGGCGAGCAGCCGGACGTACTGGAGATCGTGTGCACCAACACCGTGCCGGTCCCCGCGCAGGAGCGCACCGACAAGCTGCGGATCCTGTCCATCGCCCCGGCGCTCGCCGAGGCCGTGCGCCGTATCCACAACGGGGAGTCCGTCAGCGCCCTTTTCGACGCGCAGGAAGGGGTGTGAACGACCGGCTCGGGCGCCTCATGACGTGCCGGACGTCGCCTCCGACTGGTCCAGGGCCGCGTCCGGCGTCGGATGCGGGGGCAGCAGGCGGGCGAGGCCGGTGATCCTGAGGACGCGCAGGGTGAGCGGGTGGGTGCAGACCAGGAGCAGCCGCCCGCCGTGGTCCAGGACCCGGCTGCGGGCCCGGAACAGCAGGCGCAGCCCGGAGCAGTCGAAGAACTCCACGTTCCTGAGGTCGATCACGATCCGGGCGTCGGGGTCGGTGGTCACCCGGTCCAGGTAGGGGGTGATCTCCACCGCCGACGCGATGTCGATCTCGCCGTGCAACTCCAGCACCGTATGGCCCCGGTGCCGGTGGACGCGCAGATGCCGACTGAACGGCGCAGGACCTTGCTGCACGACGACATCGCCTCCAACCAGCTCACTTGGGCAGCTGCTCAAATCCAGTCCCCGCACTGCAAGTTACCCTCGATTGAGCGAATCTGAGCATGTTCGATTGACATATGTCTTCGAATTGCGGCAGAGGCTTCGCCGGATGTCCGGAACGTGGCTACGACAGTGCGTGCCATGCCCTGGAGAGCGCCTGGCGGAACTGCTCCGTCTGATGGACCGTGAGGTCCCGCACCATCCGCTCCTCCAGCTCCCGTACCGGCCCCTCGTGCCGGGCGAGTACGTCGCGGCCGGCGTCGGTCAGCAGGATCAGCAGCTCGCGGCGGTTGCGCGGATTGCGCTCCCGGCGGACGAGTCCGCGGTTGTCCAGGCTGCGCACCAGATCGGCGATCGACTGGGCCGTGACGAACGAGTCGCGGGCCAGTTGCGCGGCCGACAGTCCGTCGTGCCGCTGCAGGACGGTGAGCGCGGTGTACTGCAACGCCGTGATCCCGGACGGCTTGACCAGTTCGTCCAGGTGGGAGCGCACGACGAGCTCCACCTGTTTCACCATGTAGAGGAGCGACGGAGCTGCCTTGGTCACCTGTGCGTCCCGCATGGGTTCAGCGTAGAGCATTGACAGGAAACCTGTCCGTAATGAGACTGCCGAACAACAGGAATCCTGTTTGTTGAAATCTTGGCGACGGAGCTGAGGAGTGGCGATGACCACCTTCGAGATCGAACCCGGCCGGTTGTTCGTCGGGGGCCGGTGGCGCGAGGCCGCCGACGGGGCGCGCACCGAGGTGGTCGATCCGTCCCGGGGCGCTGTCCTCACCACCGTCGCCGACGCGGGCGCCGCCGACGTGGACGCGGCCGTGCGCGCGGCCCGGGACGCCTTCGACGACGGCGCCTGGTCCGGGCTCAGCGGCCGGGAGCGGGGCAGGGTGCTGCACCGGGTCGCGGCGCTGATCCGGGAGAACGCCGACACCGTCGCCGAACTGGAGAGCCGCGACGTCGGCAAGCCCATCACACTCGCCCACGCCGTCGACGTCACCAACGCCGCCAACGACTACGAGCACTTCGCCGCCCTCGCCCACGCCCTGGACGGCTCCGTCCGGGACACACCGATGAACGCCCTCGCCTACGTCCGGCGCCGGCCGCTCGGCGTGGTCGCGGCCATCACCCCGTACAACTTCCCGCTGATCCTGGCCGGTTCCAAGATCGCCCCGGCGCTCGCGGCCGGCAACACGGTGGTGCACAAGCCCGCCGAGGAGACCCCGCTCAGCGCTCTGTACATGGCCGAGCTCTTCAAACGGGCCGGTGTCCCCGACGGCGTCGTCAACGTCGTCACCGGCGGACCCGCGGCCGGTGAGGCGCTGCTGCGGCACTCCGGTGTCGACAAGGTCGCCTTCACCGGCTCGACCGCGGTCGGCCGCAGGGTCGCGGCCGTCGCCGGTGAGTTGCTCAAGCCCGTCACCATGGAACTCGGCGGCAACGCGGCCCACCTGGTCTTCGAGGACGCCGACCTGGAGAAGGCCGTCGGCGCGATCATCAAGGGGTTCGTCTTCAACACCGGACAGTTCTGCATGGGCGGACCGCGGCTGCTGGTGGCGCGGCAGGTCTACGGCACCCTGCTCGGCATCCTCGCCGACGCCGTGCCCGGCGTGCCGCTCGGCGACCCCCGCAAGCCCGAGACCGTCATCGGCCCGATGGCGGGGGAGCGGCATCTGCGCAAGGTCGAGGAGTACGTCGACATCGCCCGCAAGGAGGGCGGCCGCATCGTCTGCGGCGGTGAGCGGCTCGACCTGGACGGCGGCTACTACTACAAGCCCACCGTGATCGCCGACCTGCCCAACGACTCCCGCGTGGTCCAGGAGGAGATCTTCGGCCCGGTCCTCACCGTGCAGCCCTTCGACTCCGAGGACGAGGCCGTCGAGCTCGCCAACTCCACGCCGTACGGACTTGCTTCGGGCGTGCAGACCGGCAACCTGGCCCGCGCCCACCGCATCGCCGACCGGCTCGACGCCGGCATCGTCTGGGTCAACGACTGGGCGATGCTCGACCCCGCCGTCCCCTTCGGCGGTGTGAGGGACTCCGGCTTCGGGCGCGAGTACGGGCCCGAGGCGCTCGACGCCTACACCACCACCAAGTCCGTCGTCGTCTCGCTCGACTGAGCGCACCGCGAAGGAGATCCGCCCGATGTCCATCCCCACCCGTGCCGCCGTCGTCGAGTCCGGCGGAGCGAGCTTCACCCTGTCCGGCGTCGAACTCGACGAACCCGGACCCCACGAGGCCGTCGTCCGCATGGTCGCGGCCGGCCTGTGCCACACCGACCTCGGCGTGGCGAGCGGCGGACTGCCCTTCCCGCTGCCCGGCGTCCTCGGCCACGAGGGCGCGGGTGTCGTCGAGGCCGTAGGGACGGCCGTGACCGGCGTCGCGCCGGGCGACCACGTCGTGCTGTCCTTCACCTCCTGCGGCGACTGCCGCAACTGCCGGGCCGGTCACCCCGCATACTGCGCGACCTGGCTGCCGCTGAACCTCATCGGCGGCCGCCGGGCCGACGGCACCGCCACCATCAGCCGGGACGGCCAGGCCCTGGGCGGCCACTTCTTCGGGCAGTCCTCCTTCGCGGAGCGTGCGCTGGTGGACGAGCGCAGCCTGGTCAAGGTCGACCCGGAGGTGCCCCTCGCCTCCATCGCCCCGCTGGGCTGCGGGGTGCAGACCGGAGTGGGCGCCGTCTGGAACGTACTGAAGCCGGACACCGGAGCCACCATCGTCGTCCTCGGCGCCGGAGCCGTCGGCCTGTCCGCCGTCATGGCGGCCACGATGACACCCGCCACGACCGTCGTCGCCGTCGACCGGGTCGCTGAACGCCTCGCGCTGGCCAGGGAGTTGGGCGCCACCCACACCGTCGACGCCGGGGCGTTCGACCTCGGCGAGGCGCTCGCCGGGATCACCGGCGGACACGGAGCCGACGGCGTGGTGGAGACCACCGGCAACGTCGGCGTCCTGCGCCGGGGCGTCGACGCGCTCGCGGCTCGCGGCACCCTGGTCGTCGTCGGCGCCCCGCCCTTCGGTACCGAGGTCGGCCTCGACGTCAACGGGCTGCTCGGCGGCAAGCGGGTCGTCGGCCTCACCCTCGGTGACGCCGAGACACAGACCTTCGTCCCGGCCCTGGTCGCCCTGGTGAAGGAGGGGCGGCTCCCGCTGCACCGCCTGATCAGCACCTATCCGTTCGCGGACATCGACCAGGCGGTGCGGGACATGGGCGCGGGCAAGGCGATCAAGCCCGTGCTGACGTTCTGACCGAGGTCAGTCCATCACGAGGACCAGCTTCCCCGTCGTCCGGCCGGTGTCGCCGAGCGCATGCGCCTCGGCGGCATCGGGCAGCGGGAACGTCCCGGCGATCGTGGCGCGCAGCCTGCCCGCCTCGACCAGTTCCGCGATCGCGGTCATGCCGCTGTGCGAGGAGTCGACGAGCATCCGCAGCGACCGGACGCCGAGCCGCGCGGCTTCCTCGTGGAAGTCGTCCGAACCGACCGGCAGGATCGACACCACGAGCCCGCCCGGCCGCAGTACGCGCAGTGACCGCGTCGCGTTGTCGCCGCCGATCGTGTCCAGGACGACGTCGACGTCCTTCACGGCCTCGGTGAAGTCGGTCTCCCGGTAGTCGATCGCCTCGTCCGCACCGAGCCCGCGCAGGAACTCGTGCTTGCCCGCGCTGGCCGTACCGATCACATACGCGCCCTTCGCCTTGGCGATCTGCACGGCCACGTGCCCGACCCCGCCCGCGGACGCGTGGATCAGTACGCGCTGCCCCGGCCGTACGTCGGCGTACTCGACGAGGGCCTGCCACGCGGTCAGGGAGACCAGCGGCAGCGCGCCCGCCTGGATGTGGTCCACGGAGGCCGGCTTGTGCGCGAAGACGCGGGCCGGGGCGGTGACGTACTCGGCGTGCGAGCCGTGGCCGAACGGGTACGACAGCATGCCGAAGACCTCGTCTCCGGGCTTGAACCGGGCGACTCCGACGCCGACCGCCTCGACCACGCCGGAAACGTCCCAGCCGAGGACGAAGGGCGGCTCGCCCAGGAAACCGCCGGTCGCGCGGTGCTTCCAGTCCGTCGGGTTGACGCCCGCGGCGCGTACGCGGACCAGTACCTCGTTGGGGCGCGGCTCGGGCCGCTGGAGTTCCACTTCCTTCAGGACCTCGGGACCGCCCAGAGTGTCCTGGCTGATGGCTCGCATCGTCTTCACAGTGCTCATGGTGAAACAGCCTGCCCGGGTCCGCCGCCCCGGGAAATGGCACGATTGCCAACCTTCGATAGGATCGTGCCATGCGGATGAAGCGAAGCGGAGACCGGCGGGTGGAGCGGGTCGTCGTCCTGGCCCTGGACGGCGTCTACCCCTTCGAGCTGGGCATCCCCAGCCGGATCTTCGGCGCGGCCGACGGCCGGTACGAGGTGCTGACCTGCAGCGTCGACGGCCGGCCGGTGCGCAGCAACGCGGACTTCACCATCGGGGTCCAGCACGGCCCGGAGATACTCGCCACGGCCGACACCGTGGTGGTCGCCTCCATGGCCGTCCCCTGCATCCCGGCGGAGCTCCCCGTCGAGGTCGCCGACGCCCTCGCCCTGATCCGCCCGGACGCACGCATCGTGTCCATCTGCACCGCCGCCTTCGTGCTGGCCGCCGCCGGCCTCCTCGACGGCCGCAGGGCGACCACGCACTGGCAGGTGACCGAGCCCTTCCGCCGCCGCTTCCCCCACGTCGACCTGGATCCGGACGTCCTCTTCGTGCACGACGGCCGGATCCTCACCTCGGCCGGCGCCGCGTCCGGCGTCGACGTCTGCCTGCACATCGTCCGCACCGACCACGGCAGCGAACTCGCCAACGCGGTGGCCCGGCGCTGCGTCGTGCCGCCCTTCCGGGACGGCGGCCAGGCCCAGTACATCGAGCAGCCGGTCCCGGCCGACGGAGCCGCGAGCACCGCCGCCACCCGCAGCTGGGCGCTGGAGCGCCTGGCCGAACCGCTCACCCTGGCCGACCTCGCCGCCCACGCCCGGATGAGCATGCGCACCTTCGCGCGCCGCTTCAACGAGGAGGTCGGCCTCAGCCCCGGCCGCTGGCTGATCCAGCAGCGCGTGGCCCGCGCCCGCCATCTGCTGGAGTCCAGCGATCTGTCGGTCGACCGGATCGCAGGCCAGGTCGGCTTCGCCACCGGCGCCTCCCTGCGCCAGCACCTGCACGCCGCGATCGGGGTGTCACCGCAGACGTACCGCCGTACGTTCCGTACGACCGCGGCCCGATAGGGCCGCCGCGTACCGGCCACCGGGATCAGCAGCTCCGTCGGATCGGCGCACTGCGACCGGCAGCGGGCGCACCTCCTCGGACTCGGTGCCCACCGCGACCGCGGGCTGTACGCCCGCGACCCCGGCGGCGTCCTCGCCCCCGGCATGCTGCGCGTCGAGGCCTGCCCCCGGGTGAAGGACGGCGTGGGCTGCCAGTGAGAACGACGCCGTTTTCTCCAACTGTGCAGATCCGTAAAGGCATTTGTCGATGTATGCGCTCTTGGCTGAGAGTGACGGAACCCTCACTTCCGTCAAGGTGCGCGGTTGATCCTTTTGCGTTCAAACCCGATAAGCTCCCGTTCGGCGCTGCGAGTTGACTCGGTCGTGATCGGTCATCCCGCGGTGCGTACTCATGAGTGCGATCGCCTTGCACACCCCCCCTTGATCGATCGTTGCCTCGAAGGATGCAGATGGAACTCGCCACTCCGCCCCCGGCGGCGCGGCCCCCTGTCGCCTGGTACAGCTGGTGGCTGATGCCATTGGCTTTAGGAGGTGGGACGGTTGCCGCCACGTTCATGAGCTCGGAGCGAATAACCGCCGCCGTCGCCGGCGCAGCGGCGACCGCGGCAAGCACCGTGTGTGTACGTCTCCTGCTGCGCACCCGGATGCAGCTGCGCAAGGCCGAAGGCGACTTCCGCGCCTCGCAGGCCGAGCACTCGCAGCAGTGGCAGCACCACGTGGCGGGCCT
This sequence comes from Streptomyces sp. NPDC001920, assembly GCF_053594495.1. Lineage (NCBI taxonomy): Bacteria > Bacillati > Actinomycetota > Actinomycetes > Kitasatosporales > Streptomycetaceae > Streptomyces > Streptomyces sp. NPDC001920. The sequence continues at coordinate 146,047 of NZ_JBSFEP010000004.1, read as the reverse complement.
GGAGCGGAAGTTCAGCGCCGACCGCGCCGCCCTGGAGGGCCGCCTGGCCGAGCAGTCCGGAGCCTATGAGGCCCAGTTCGCCGAGCAGGCCCGCGCGTACGAGGAGCGGCTGGCCGAGGAGAGCGCCTCCTACGAGGAGCGGATCACCGCCCAGGCCAAGTCCTACGAAGCGCAGCTCGCCGACCAGGCCGAGGTCTGGCAGGAGCAGCTGGCCCACCAGCTGGCCGCGGTCACCCGGCTCGCCGACGAGCAACTTCCCGACGCACTGCGCCAGTTGCGTGAGGGCGAGGCCATCGACGACATCCTGCCGACGGTCAACCAGTGCGCGAAGGTCGGCGTCGAACTCCAGACGAACCTGCGCAAGCTGCTGCGCACCTCGCTGATCGCCGTCGAGGAGGAGTTCGACCGCTCGACCGCCGCCGAGCAGGCCGTGATCAGCATCGGCAACCGCATCCACGTCCTGACCAGCAAGCTCCGTGGCCGACTGCACGAGATGCAGGGCGAGCACGGCCGGCTGCCGGCCGTCGCCCGGGGCCTGATGGAGCTCGACCAGGCGATCGGCCCCGCCGACTGTCTCGCCGCCAGCATCGGCGTGCTCGGCGGCTCGGACCGGCCCGGCCGGCAGTGGCAGGAGCCGCAGCGTCTGCTCAGCGTGGTCCGCGGCGGCATCGGCCGGATCAAGGACTTCCACCGGATCGACGTACGCCATCTGCCCGAACTCGGCGTCGACGGCGGCCTGGTGGACCACCTCACGCTGATCTTCGCGCACCTCCTGGACAACGCGGCCCGCTACTCGCCGCCCACCGAGCCGGTCACCGTCTCCGGCAAGGAGGTCCCGAACGGCGTCGGCATCGAGATCCAGGACTCGGGCAAGGGCCTGAGCGAGGAGAAGAAGCGCGAGGCCGAACACGCCCTCGCCGGCACCGCGCCCGGTGCGGGCCTGGGCGGTATCTCGGAGGACGCCAACATCGGCCTCCGCGTCGTCGGCGCCCTCGCCCGCCGCTACGGCATCCGCGTCACCTTCGCGGACTCGCCGTGGCTCGGCACCTCGGTCGTGGTCGTGGTCCCGCACAAGTACTTCAGCCCGCTGCCCGCGGCCGCCTCCGTCACCCCGGCGGCGACCGCCCCGACGGCACAGGCCGCCGCGGCCGCACCGGTCCGCGAGCAGGGAACCGCCGCGGCGGCCCCGGCCGACACCGCCGAAGCCGTGGACACCACGCCCGGCGGCCTGCCCCGGCGCCGCAGCAAGCGCCACGAGGCGGCCCGTCACGAGCCGGCCCAGCGTCCGGAGCGGACCGAGGAGACGACGTCCGTCGCCGCCGTCCCGCCCGACGCGTCCTTCGCGGGCCTGGCCGCCTTCGCCACCGCGGGCCGCGAGCCCGGTGCGGAAGGCGCGACGGCCGACGGCCGCGAGTCCACCGAGCAGCACCGCACCGAAGAGAGCGACTAGTCCCATGACGCAACAGGGAACCGATGTGAGCTGGGCGCTCCGCGATCTGGTGGAGAGCATCCAGGAGATCAACTTCGCCCTCGTGGCCTCCAGCGACGGCAAGGCCATCACCTCCTACGGCGCCGAAGACCCCGACGACGTGGACCGCTTCGCGGCGGTGGTGGCCGGACTGCAGGCGCTGGCGCAGCCGGTCGCCGAGCAGTTCCCCAAGTACGCGGGGCAGCTCAGGCTGGCGATGATCGAGGTCGACGGCGGCCACCTCTTCGTCGTGCGGGCCGGGGTGGAGACCTATCTCGGCGTCCTCGCCCGGGAGGGCCTCGACCAGGGCCTGCTCGGTCATCAGATGAGGGACCTGGCGCGCAGGATGGGCGAGTTGCTCGGCACCACTCCGCGCCTGGAGGAGCACTCTGGATGAGTGCTCCCCGCCGGCCCACGAACCCGTCCGGTCTTGAGCGCTACTACGTCCTCACCCGGGGACGCAGCGGACCGGGCGGTTCGGCGTCGACCCTCGACGTGGCGACCCTCATCGTCTCCCGCACCGCCCCCGCACCGGGGTTGCAGCACGAGCACGAGGAGATCCTCCGGCGCTGCCGTGATCCGCTGTCGGTGGCCGAACTCGGCGCCCACCTCGGATTGCCCTTCAACATTCTCGCGGTGCTGCTGACGGATCTGCTGGAGGCAGGCCACGTCGAAGCCCGTGACCCCATCCCGGCGCACGGTGCCGACCGCGGGCCCGACCTCGCGCTCCTTGAGGAGGTACTCAGTGGACTTCAAAGGCTTTGACCAGCCCGGTGGGCCGGGTGGCGGGGGCACCCGCTCGGTGAAGGTGATGATCGCCGGCGGCTTCGGCACCGGGAAGACCACCATGGTCCGCTCGGTCAGCGACATCAAGCCGCTCACCACCGAGGAGACCCTCACCCAGGCCAGCGCCGACGTCGACCACCTCATCGGCGTCGCCGACAAGACGGAGACCACCGTCAGCCTGGACTTCGGCAAGATCAGCCTCAACGACAGCCTCATGCTGTACCTGTTCGGCACGCCCGGCCAGGAGCGCTTCTGGTTCCTGTGGAACGGCCTGTTCAAGGGGGCGCTCGGCGCGATCGTCCTGGTGGACACCCGCCGGCTCGCCTCCAGTTTCCGGGCCATCGAGGAGATGGAGCGGCAGGACGTCCCGTTCGTCGTCGCCCTGAACGTCTTCCCCGACTCCCAGGACTACCCGGTCGAGGAGATCCGGGACGCCCTGGACATCTCCCCGCACACCCCGATCGTGGCCTGCGACGCCCGCGACCGGGCCTCCAGCCGCGACGTCCTCGTCGCCCTGATACGTCACCTGAAGGAACGCTCTGCCGTCGCACTGGAGTCCCGATGAACGCCCAGCCCTTAAACGATTCCGAGGCGCCCCGCGGTTGCCCCTTCGGCCATGACACCGAGCTCACCCGGCTGTACGGGCCGGAGGCGGCGACCGACCCGCGCGGCATCTACGAGCGGCTGCGCAAGGAGCACGGCTCCGTCGCGCCGGTGCTGCTGGAGGGCGACATCCGCGCCTGGCTGGTGCTGGGCTACCGGGACAGCCGGCGCGTGCTGGACAACCCCCTGCACTTCCCCCGGGACGCGCGGATCTGGCGGGACTGGCGGGAGGGCCGGGTCGCGGAGAACTCGCCGCTGGTTCCGATGCTCGCCTGGCGCCCCGACTGCGTGTCCCAGGACGGGGAGGCTCACCGCCGACTGCGCGGTGCCGTCAGCGACGGGCTGCAGTCCGCCGCCGGCCGCGGTGTGCGGCGTCACGCCACGCACTTCGCCAACAAGCAGATCGACGCGTTCGCTGACTCCGGCCGCGCCGATCTGGTGGCGGACTACGCCGACTATCTGCCGATGCTCGTGATCGCCCGCGTGCTGGGGCTCGCCGAGGCGGAGGGGCGTCGCCTGGTCGAGTCCTGCGCCCAGGTGATGAAGGGCGGCGAGGACGCCGTCATGCACGACGGGGTGATCAGGGAGATCTTCGGTGAACTCGCCGAGCGCAGGCGGTCCGAACCCGGCTCCGACCTGGCCACCGGACTGCTGGAGCATCACGCGGCGCTCGACCACGACGAGGTCGTGGCCCATCTGCGCGCGGTGCTGATCGCCGCACACGTCACGACCAACCTGCTGGCCCGGGTGCTGGAGCTGGTCCTGACCGACGCCTCCCGGCTCTCCGGGCTGATCAGCGGTCAGCTGAACATCTCGGCGGTGGTGGAGGAGGCCATGTGGAACTCTCCGCCGCTGGCCGTCCTGCCGGGGCGCTTCGCCGCCAGCGATGTCGAACTGGGCGGACACCGCATCGAGGAGGGCGACCTGCTCGTGCTCGGTCTCGCCCCGGGCAACGTCGACCCCGAGATCCGGCCCGACCCGAGCGTCTCGGTGCAGGGCAACCAGGCGCACCTGGCGTTCGGCGCGGGCCCGCACGAGTGCCCGGGGCAGAACATCGGGATGTCCATCATCGAGATCGCGGTGGACGTCCTGCTGCACCGTCTGCCGGGTCTGCGCCTGGCCGTGCCGCCGGAGGAGCTCACCTCGACCGCGTCCACCTGGATGTCCCTGCTGGACAGCCTGCCGGTCGAGTTCGACGTGTAGGCCCGCGGATGCCGCTGCCCGTCCGGGCAGCGGCATCCCCCGGAGGAGCGGGGCCGCGGCATCGGCCCGACGCCGGGGGAAGGACGTTCCCACCGGCGTCCACCGGATGTCCGGAACAGAACCGAGGCGTCAGCCGTCGAGCCAGTCGCCTGCGACGTCCGCGGGACGGTGTCCCATGGCGTTCCAGAGGAAATGCGGGTGGGCGCAGCCGAACATGTAGGCGAGCAGCGCGGTGTCCTCCCTCCCGGTCCGAGGCACGTTCAGGGCATGGAAGAACTCGGATCCGACCACGCCGGAGTCCTCTTGGATCTCCCGAGCGCGAGCCGTGGACGCTTCGGCGCCGGATGCCTCCACGGCGGCGATGTACGTGCGGCTCAGGATCTCCCATGTGCTGTCGGTGTCGCCGTGCCAGGGGCCGTGCAGTGCCTCGAAGGCACGGAGCTCGGCGTCGAACAGAGGCCATGCCTCGGGGGACCGGGCCCGGCAGCGTGCGGACAGCTCGGCGGTCCGGGCGCTCAGAGCCGGTGCGGTGGGCCGCGGGGCGATGGTGAGGGTGGCGCCGTGGGTGAGGATACCGGTGCAGGCGTTGGGCTGCAGGTCGCACAGCGGGCACTCCTGGGCCGGGGGGAGGCCCGCGGTGATGCCGTCGAACCACAGGCCGTGGCGGCCCGTGAGCCCCAACCAGGTGATGGTGCTGGGCATCAGCCAGGTGTTCCACATCCGGGTGTGCGCCTCGGGCATGCAGCCGTACTTGACGAGGGCGATGGCGCAGGCGGCGTAGAGCGTCTTGGTGTGGGTGGGCATGTCGGCGAGCCAGAAGTTGCTGATCTCGCCGGTGAGGGCGTCGGCCCGTACGTCGACCATGTCGTCGACGACGCGGCACAGCAGCAGGGAGGCGAGGTGTTCCTCCTGCCAGAGCTCGGTGTCGGGGGAGACGTGCCAGAACAGGCAGTCCATCATCTGCAGGAGTGAGTAGGTGCTCTGACTGAGCGGGTTCGTCTGGGGGAGTACGACGCTGCCCGCGTGGTGCTGTTGCAGCCAGTACTCGTCCGCGGATCGCTTGTGGGCCGCGTAGAGCCCGCAGACCAGGGCCCGTGCGGTGTTGGTGCTGAAACTCTCGGCCAGGCGGCCTTCTATGAGTTGGGTGAGGTGCGTGGTGTCTATGGTGTCGATCACGCGTTTGTATTCGTGGAAGAGCAGGATGTCGTCCTCGAAGCGGTGGCGGTAGCCGAGGTCTCGTTCGCAGTCGTTCAACTGCCGGGCCAGGACCCATCCACCGGTCAGGACGCTGTCGAGTTCCCGGTGGTACGGCCAGGTCTTGACGGTGAGGGGGCGACCGGCGCTCTGTCGCCAACCGTAGTCGGCCGGCGTGCGTGCGGGGGACGTGGGCAGCCGGCGGCACAGAGAGCAGGAGCAGCCGGCTGTCCGCTCCTCGTCGCGCGGCGGCGTGAGCGCCCGGCTCCTCCAGGCCCCTTCCAGCATCGCGCACGTCAGTCGGCAGACCTCGATGTCGGTGCTGACTTGAGGGAAGGCCGCTTCGATCACGCGCAGGCTGGCGTCGAGCCGCCTCAACCTGGCGTGGCCCTCCTCGTCGGGCGGGAGGAACGCGCGTGGCGCCGACCGGAGGGCTCCCTCCACACGCAGCGTGGTGCTGGAGCGGGGGGATCCGAGTGCCCCCAGCCGCTTCTGAGCGGCGTTCTCGCCATCTCGGTACTCATCCGTGCACCCGCTGATGTGTTTCGCGAAAAGGCGGGCCAGTGCGTTCCCCGCCTCCTCCGGCCGGAGCCCGGCGCCCGGCCGCGTCGGGGGCGAGCTCTCGGCGGACGTCCTCGGACCACCGCCTAGGACTCGAGATTTCACACCGGTCTCCCTTCAAGCTGTGGTCCTGGCAACGGAATCGAGCGGCCGTGGTCGTCGGCCGGTCGATGCCGGGAAAGGGGAGCGGGTCGCCCCAGTGCCGCTCGGAGGACGAACCGCGCTGTACCCGCTCGGTTCTCGAACGCGGCGAGCCGCTCGCCGACGGCAGACGCGTCCGCGACACCGCCGGCGGTCACCCCCGAACGGCCCGCCCTCGTCGAAGGGAGATCGAACCGGACGTCCTGCGGCATGCGTTTCCTCTCGGGAGACGGCAGCGCAGAGTCCCCCCGCCTCTGCGCGCGGGCGGTCACCGTGACCACCCGCGCGCTCGAACTGGATTTCGTCATACGAAAGTTGAAGCGACAAGCGGTACCAGGCTGCCCAGAGCGTAAATGATCTACGCGTAACCGGACCGTGATCTCCGTTACTGCTCAGCCACCGTGAGCTGCGTATACTCGCGCGCCCCCGACGTAAGTGATAGCTACACGGGTCTCCGCGATCGCCTCGACCGGCCCGTCGAACGGATCGCGGTCCAGGACCACGAGGTCCGCCAGCGCTCCGACCCGGACCTCGCCCGTGTCGTCGAGGTGGTTCACATGGGCCGCCCCGGACGTGTAGGCGCTCAACGCCTCGGCGAGTCCGATCCGTTCGCCGGGCAGGAACACCGGCGTGTCGCTCGCGCCCGGCGCCACCCGGTTGACCGCCACATGGATGCCGTGCAGCGGATCGGGGCTGCTCACCGGCCAGTCGCTGCCCGCCGCGAGCCGGGCGCCGGAGCGCAGCAGCGCGCCGAACGGGTACTGCCACGCGGCACGTTCGGGACCCAGGAAGGGGATGGTCAGCTCGTCCATCTGCGGTTCGTGCGCGGCCCACAGTGGCTGGATGTTCGCGACCGCCCCGAGCCGGGCGAAACGCGGCACGTCGACGGGATGGACGACCTGGAGATGCGCCAGGTGGGGCCGCGTGTCGCTCGGCCCGTTGGCGGCACGCGCCGCCTCGATCGCGTCCAGCGCGTCGCGTACCGCCCGGTCGCCCAGCGCGTGGAAGTGGCACTGGAAGCCGAGCGCATCCAACGCGGTGACGTACGTGGGAAGTTGCTCGGCGTCGATGAAGGCCGTGCCCCGGTTGGCCGTGGCACACCCGCACCTGTCGAGGTAGGGGTCCAGCAGCGCCGCGGTGCCGGTCTCGGCGATGCCGTCCAGCATCAGCTTGACGCTGCCCGCGCGGAACCGGCCATGGCTCAACGCCTGACGCCGCTCGACCAGTTCGGGTATCTGCTCGGCTCCGCGCTCGCGGTCCCACCACAGCGCGCCGACGACACGCGCGGTGAGCGAGCCGTCCCGTGCGGCCGCCAGATACGCCTCCGAGGGGTCGTCCATACCGAGGAACGACCCGACCAGCGCGTCCTGCCAGGCGGTGATCCCGAGCGCGTGCAGATGCCGCTGGGCGTGCAGCAGGGCCGCCACCCGGTCGGCCGGAGTGGCGGCCGGGGTGAGCCGTCCCACCAGCTGCATCGCCCCCTCCTGCAAGGTGCCGCTCGGCTCACCGGAGGCGTCCCGGTCGATCCGCCCGTCAGCCGGGTCGGGCGTGTGGCGCGTGATGCCGGCGAGTGCGAGGGCACGGCTGTTGACCCAGGCGCCGTGATGGTCGCGGTTGGGCAGATACACCGGCCGGTCGGGCACCACCGCGTCCAGCAGATCCCTCGTCGGCGTACCGCCCTCGAAGGCATCCATCGACCAGCCGCCACCGGTGATCCACTCCCGCTCGGGGTGCGCGTCGGCGTACGCGCGCACCGCGGCGACGGTTTCGCCGGCCGTCTTCGCCTCCGTCAGATCGCACTGGGTGAGCTCCAGTCCGGCCGGCACCGGATGCACATGCGCGTCCTGGAAGCCGGGCAGCAGCAGCCGCCCGGCGAGATCCACCACCTCGGTCCGTGGCCCGGCGAGATCGTGCACCTCCTCGCGCCCCACGGCCGTGATGCGGTCGCCGGTGACGGCCACGGCGGTCGCGGTGCGGCCCTCGGGGGTGAGGACGGGACCGCCGGTGAAGAGCAGATCTGCGTGCATGTTCCGTTTCCTGGTCGGGGTCATCGGGAGGTGGCGAGGAGCTGCGGCGCGTCGGCGTCGGTGCCCTTGCCGGTGCGGAAGTACGGCGACCTGCGCACCCACCTGGCCCACGCGGCGGCCACGAAGCCCGACACGATCATCGCCAGGGGGGTGGCCAGCAGGAACCAGCCGTTGTCGGCGCTGACCTCGAAGTGGTCGGCGGAGGTGTAGAAGGACCAGCCGAGGTAGCCGCCGAGGCCGAGGAGGGCCGCCGCGCTGAGCACCGGCAGCACCACCGCCCGTACGCCCTGCCGCCAGTCCTCACGCAGGAGCGAACGGAAGCGCACGGCGGCCGCGAGGGCGGTGAGCGCGTACGACAGGGCCACCACGATGCCGACGGCGCTCACCGTCGCCATGATCATGTCGGCGAGCCGCGGGATGACCAGCGCGAGTGCCGCGACCGTCGCCGCCAGCGCGCCGATGAGCACCGTGCCGGCGGCCGGAGTCCCGTACCGGGGGCTGACCTTGGACCACACCGGCCCGAGCGTACGGTCCCGGCTCATCGCGAACATCGCCCGTGCCGTCGGGATCACCCCGGCCTGCAGCGAGGCCACCGCCGAGAACATCAGGGCGATCAGGGGGAGCGCAGCCCACGGCTGGGACGCCAGCCGCTCGCCGAAGAAGGCCAGGCCCTCGGCGCCGTGACCGACCAGCTCCTCCTCGGACAGCACCCGTTGGAAGGCGACCGAACCGAGCAGGAAGAGGGCCAGCATGGTGAACAGGGTGGTGAGGCCGGCCCGGGAGGCGTCGCGCGGGTCACGCACCTCCTCGTTGACGCTGAACGCCGACTCGAACCCCCAGTAGCAGAACACCGACAGCAGCAGCCCCTGCGCCAGCGCCGTGGCCGACGGGATGGCGAACGGGTCGAACCAGCTAAGGCTGAAGTCGTGCGGGCCGGTGACGATGCCGTATCCGCAAAAGCCCAGCAGGACGACGTACTCGAAGACCAGCAGTCCCGCCTGGAGCCGCGCGGCGGTGCGGATGCCGGTCACGGCGGTCAGCGTGACGGCGATCAGGACCAGGACACCGACCGCCGTGGTCTGCGCGGTCGAACCCGCATCCAGGGCGAGGCCGCCCAGCCGGCGCACTCCGGCGTCGCCCGCCAGCTGGATCAGCGCCGATCCGGTGACCGCAGTGGTGTAGGCGAGGAACGCCACCACGGCCACGATGTTCACCCAGCCGACCATGAAGCCCAGCCACGGGGTGAGTGAACGGCCCACCCACACATAGCCGTTGCCCGCGTTCGGCTCGACGCGGTTGAGCCGCGCGTAGGCGCCCGCGATGCCGAGGACCGGCAGGAACGCCAGCAGCATGATCGCCGGCAGATGCAGGCCGACCACACCGGCCGTGACGCCGAGCCCGATACCGATGCTGGTGGTCGCGGCCGTGCTGGAAGCGGCGATGGCGACGCCGTCCAGGACACCGAGGGACCTGCGCAGCGCGGGCTGCGCGGGTGGGTCGACTCTGTCGTGCTTGCCGGGCATGGCGGTCTCCGCTCGCACCGGGGGCCTGGGCGGCCCCGATGAGCGGACATGAAACTGCCGGGGGGCTTAACAGGTCAACGGTGTTGTCATAAGGTGCGGGCACCGCCGACAGGGAGGCAGTCCATGACCGAGCGCGTCGTCCCGCCCGGCGCCCGCCGTCGCAGGCGCCCCACCAAGCAGGGCGTCGTCCTGTCCGAGGAGCTGATCGTCGAGACGGCCCTCAGGCTCATCGAGGAGCACGGTGCCGACGCCCTCTCGGTGCGCCGCCTCGGCCGCGCCCTCGGCGCCGACCCCAGCTCCCTGTACCGGTACTTCCGGCACACCGACGACCTGATGCTCGCCATCGCCGACGAACTCATCGGCCGTACCCTGCGCACCTGGCGCCCCTCCGGCGACTGGCAGGCCGATCTGCGCGACCTCGGCCTGCGCATGCACGCCGGTGCCCTCGCCCACCCCCGTGCGGCGGTGCTCAGCTCGTGCCGGGTGACCGGGCGGGCGTACGAGATCCAGGCCGTCGAGACCATCCTCGGCGTGCTGCGCGGTGCCGGGTTCCCCGACGGCGAGGCGGTGCGGATCTACCACGCGTTCGTCGACCAGGCCCTCGCGCACGGCGCCCTCGACTCGGCGAGCGCGGCGATGCCCGAGGCCGCGCGGACAGCGGAGACGGCCGTCTGGCGGGCGACGTACGCCCGGCTGCCGGCCGGCACCCACCCGCACATCGCCGCCACCGCCCGGCACCTCGTGGCGGAGATGCGGCACAGCTCCTACCCGGCTGTCCTGGACCTGCTGCTGCGAGCCGCGGCGGCCCGGCTCACCGAACTCCGTTCCGGGCCCGTCAACCCGCCGGCCACTATGGACACCCCGTCAGATCCGTCTCACAAGGAGGCCGTTCACCGATGACCCCGCCGCCCCCGCGCACTGCCGAGCAGCGCAAGCAGGACACCCTGCACCGTCTGGAGCACGACGAGGACGTGTGGGTCGCCACGGCCGACGCCGGAGGGGGAGTGCCGTACCTCGTCCCGCTCTCCTTCCGCTGGGACGGCTCGACGCTGCTGCTGGCCACGCCCGCGGCCGGCCCGACCGGCCGGAACCTGGCAGCGACCGGCAGAACCCGCCTGGGTATCGGGCCGACCAGGGACGTCGTCATGATCGAGGGCACGGTCGACACGATCCCCCTGGCGGAGCTGGACCCGGAGGAGGGTGACCTCTTCGCGGCGAAGACCGGCTTCGACCCACGTCGGCTGACCACGCGCTACCTGTACTTCCGGGTCCGGCCGCTTCGGGTGCAGGCCTGGCGGGAGGCCGACGAACTGGACGGGCGGGAACTGATGAGGAACGGGCGGTGGCTGGTGGCGGACTGAAACGGCCTGGCCGGGACACCCGGAGGGAACAGGGCGCGGGGCAGGACCGTGCCGCGCCCAGGACACTCCGGAGGAGCCATGCCATTGGTGAAAGCGGGCTTCGTGGTGCTCGACTGTGCCGAGCCCGAGAAGCTCGCCGTGTTCTACACGGAACTGCTGGAAGGCGAGCAGACCGACGCGAGCGCCAACCTCGTCGAGATCAGGGGTGCGGACGGAACCCGGATGGCGTTCCGCCGCGACATGAACGCCACTCCGCCGAGCTGGCCGCGCCCCGAGAACTCCCTCCAGGCCCATCTGGACTTCGTGGTGGACGACCTGGACGAGGCCGAGCGCAGGATCGTCGGGCTCGGCGGCCGTCCGCTGGAGGCGAAGGAGGCGCCGGGCCCGTACGAGGAACGCGGGTACGCCGACCCGGCCGGCCACTCCTTCACCCTGCGCCGCATCGCGGCCACGGCACCGAAGCAGGGCTGAGGCCCGTCCGGCCGGTCCGGCGAGGAGCGCTCCTCAGTCCCGTCCGCCCTTCTCGCTGACCGGCCACACCCCCGTCGAGCGTTCGATGGCCTTCGCACCCGTGCGGTCCGCGAGGCTGCGGGCCATCGCGAAGAGGGCCCCCTGGACCGCGGCCGCCAGCAGGATCTCCCCCCAGCCGCGGTCGCGGTCCAGGGCGTCGGGGGCGTCCTCCTCGTGCCGGATCGCCATCCACGTCTTGCGGAAGGCGAGCCCCGCCAGCGCCCCGCTCGCCCAGCCCAGTGCGAACCCCACGGGCTTGTAGGCGAGCGGGAGTGTCATCTTCTTCTTGGCCATGTGTGTCTGTGCCTCCTTCATGCTCAGGGCCGTCCCTGTTCCGGGACCCGCTCGGACCCGGGAACCGGCCCGGGTGGCGTGCCGTCACCGAACGGCCTGCCACCCAGCTCCTCACGACGATGCGGTGTCAGCCAGCCCGACAGATCCGGCCCGAGGGGCACGATGCCGGTCGGGTTGATGCCGCTGTGCACCTGGTAGTAGTGCCGTTTGATGTGGTCGAAGTCGACGGTGTCACCGAATCCGGGCGTCTGGTAGAGATCGCGCGCGTACGCCCACAGGACCTGGTTCTCCGTCAGCTTCCAGCGATTGCACTTGAAGTGACCGTGATAGACGGCGTCGAAACGCACCAGTGTGGTGAACAGCCGGATGTCCGCCTCCGTGATCGTCTCACCGACCAGGTATCGCCGGCCGGCCAGCCGCTCGGACAGGAGTTCCAGCCGCCGGAAGAGCCGTGTGCACGCCCCCTCGTACTCCTCCTGGCCGGTGGCGAAGCCCGCCCGGTACACACCGTTGTTGACGTCCTCGTAGACGTCGGCCGTCACGGCGTCGATCTCGTCGCGCAGCGCCGGCGGGTAGAGATCGGGCGCCCCCTCGCGGTGCAGGGCCGTCCACTCGGTGGCGAGGTCGAGCGTGATCCGCTGGTAGTCGTTGGTCACCAGCCGCCCGCTCGGCACGTCCACGATCGCGGGCACGCTGACGCCGCCCGGATAGTCGCTTTCACGCTTGTCGTAGGCCTCGCTGAGGAAGCGGATGCCGAGGACCGGGTCGCGTCCACCCGGGTCGAGGGAGAACCGCCAGCTGCGGTCGTCCTGGATCGGGTCGGCGATCGCCATCGGCAGGGCGTCCTCCAGCCCGAGCAGCCGACGCGAGATCACCGCCCGGCTCGCCCACGGGCAGGCACGGCTGACCACCAGCCGGTAGCGGCCCGCCTCCACGGGCCAGCCGTCCCGGCCGTCCGCGGTGATCCGGTCGGTGAAGTGGGCCTTCGACCGCTGGAACGATGTCCGCCCGTACGCGGTGTTGCCCCCGCCGCTCATGATCGGACTCCTCTCTGACGTACGCCCTCTGCCGTAGCCGGGTTCCCCGTCTTTCCGGGCCCCCGCTGTACCGACGGGTCCCCCGATTTACGCCGACGGCACGGGTGTGAGCCCGATCGGCCGGGGCAATCAGCGTGGAATGACCGACACGCCCAAGGAACCGAAGACGGATCGCAGGACCCGAGTGACCGTGCTGGTGGCCCTCGTGGCCAACCTCGTCATCGCGATCGCCAAGACCATCGGCGGCCTCCTCGCCCACTCGCCCGCCCTGCTGTCCGAGGCGGCCCACTCCGTGGCGGACAGCCTGAACGAGGTCTTCCTCCTGGCCGCGCTGCGCCGCAGCCGACGCCCCGCCGACAGCCGCCACCCCTTCGGCTACGGCAAGGAACGCTTCTTCTGGTCGTTGCTCGCGGCCGTCGGCATCTTCGTGATGGGCGGCTGCTTCTCCTTCTACCAGGGCGTGGAGGCCCTGCACGGGGGAGCGGAGGAGTCGTTCGGCGGCTATGTGGCGGGCATGATCGTCCTCGGTGTCGCCCTGGTGGCCGAGGGAGTGTCACTGCTGCGCGCCCTGCACCAGGTGCGCCGGCAGGGCGGCTTGGGCGACGGACTGCGCGACCCGGCCCTGCGCACGGTGGTCGCCGAGGACGGCACGGCGGTGCTGGGCGTGACCCTGGCCCTCGCCGGCATGGCGCTGCACATGGTCACCGGGCAGGTCGTGTGGGAGGCGTCCGCCTCCCTCGCGATCGGCGCGCTGCTGGTGTACGTCGCCTACCGGCTCGGGCGTGACGCCCGTGACCAGCTGATCGGGCAGGCCGCCGACCCGGAGGCCGCCGCCCGGATCCGTGCCCTGCTCCAGGCACAGCCCGAGATCGACAGCGTGGAGGCGCTCTTCACGATGCAGACCGGCCTGGAGACGGCTCTGGTGGCCGCCCGCGTCGACCTGGTGCCCGGCCTCGACAGCGAACAGGTCGAGGAGGTCGCCGTGCGGATCAAGCGGTCCATAGCCCGTACCGTCGCCGAGGCGGACCAGATCTTCCTCGACGTGACCGAACGCTCCGCCTGCGAGGCACAAGGAAGCCCCGCCGCGACGGGGGAGCGCGGCGGGGCCTGACGCACGTGTGCCCGACGAACGCGGGTTCATGCGCCCTGAGGGAAAAAATTCCGGGAAACCGGTGCAGCACGTGTTGCCGGGCCGCTCAGTCCTGGTCGAGCGGCTCCAGCACGAAGACCGGGATCACCCGGTCGGTCTTCTTCTGGTAGTCGGCGTACGCCGGGTACGCCGCGACGGCACGCTCCCACCACCGCGCCTTCTCCGCACCGGTGACCTCGCGGGCCCTCATGTCCCGCTTCACCGGCCCGTCCTGCAGTTCCACGAGCGGTTCGGCCTTGACGTTGTGGTACCAGACCGGGTGCTCGGGTGCCCCGCCGAGCGAGGCCACCGCGGCGTAGCGGCCCTCGTGCTCGACGCGCATCAGCGGCGTCTTGCGGATCTTGCCGCTCCTGGCCCCCCGGGTGGTGAGCAGGACGACCGGCATTCCCTGCATGGTCGTCCCCCTGGTGCCGCCGGAGCTCTCGTACAGCTCCACCTGGTCGCGCACCCACTTGGTCGGGCTGGGCGCGTACTCGCCGTCGAGAGGCATGTCGTCGGTCCCGTCGTCGTGATCTGTCGGCTGACGTCGATCCTCAACACCGGGGCGCGTGGGATTCATCCTGCGGGCCCCCGGACGCAGGTGCGGCTACCCGAGCATCCGCACGGCCAGCGCAAGGATCACGCCGCTCGACACCAGCGCCGTCAGCAGCCGCCCCCGATGCCCCGTCAGTACCCGCCCCAGCAAGGCCCCGCCGCCGGCGAGCAGCAGTTGCCAGCTCGCCGACGCGGCGAACGCCGCCAGCACGAACACGCCCTGTTCCAGCGGCGACACCGGGTCCGTCGCCCGGGTGCCGAGGACGAGCGCCGTGAAGTAGACGACGGTGGTCGGGTTGAGCACGGTGATGCCGAGCAGCGCCAGGTAGGCCCGCGCCGGGCTCGGGGGAGGGGGTGCCGAGCGCGGGGCGGCGAGCCGGTGGTCGCGGTAGTGGCGTACGGCGACGACGGCGCCCCTCACCGCGAGTACGGCAAGGACCAGGGCGGACGCCCAGCGCAGCGGCATCAGGACCGGGCGCAGCGCGGGGGCGAGGGCCGAGCCTCCCAGGGCGGCCACGAGGGCGTAGAGCCCGTCCGCCGTCGCGACGCCGAGCGCGGCGCAGATCCCGGTCCGCAGGGAGGTGCGGGCGGTGAGGGAGACGAGGTAGGTCGCGACCGCGCCGACCGGGACGGCGATGCCGTACCCGGCGAGCAGGCCCGCGACGAGTGCGGCGGTCACGACGTGCGGAGCGTGGGCCTCCGGGGGACGCCGGGCTGCTGCTGGTACCGCGCCGGCAGGGGGGCGGCGGTCAGCGGCAGGAAGGCGATGGTCGTAGGCATGGCCGGATTCTGCGGGGAGCGGCTGCCCTGCGACAAGCGGTTTTCCCGGAGCGTCCGTTGCGCCGTCCAGGTGAGCGGATGCCGGTGCGACGATCTTCGGCCAGATTGCCGGTGCGCTCGATCTGGCCGAACTTGTCGTGGCCCTCTAGGTGCCTCGGGCATCTAATGAAGATCGGCACGACCACCCTTCGTCTGCGAGGTCTTCCGTGACAGACACGACGGATATGACGGTCATGGCAGAGGGGGCGGGCGGGACGGAATCGCACCCCGTCGCCTTCCCCGCGAGCCGTAGCTGCCCCTACCACCCGCCCACCGCCTACGCCCCCCTGCGCGACGCGCGCCCGCTCACCCGCGTGAAGCTCTACGACGGCCGCCTCGTCTGGATGGTCACCGGTCACGCCCTCGCCCGCACCCTGCTGGCCGACCAGCGGCTGTCCTCGGACCCCCGGCGCCCCGACTTCCCGTCGCCCGTCGCGCGCTTCGCGGAGGTCCGCCGCCGCAGGACCGCGCTGCTGGGCGTCGACGACCCCGAACACCGCGTCCAGCGGCGGATGATGATCCCCAGCTTCAGTCTCAAGCGAGCGGCCGCACTGCGCCCGCGGATCCAGCAGGTCGTGGACGAACGGCTCGACGCGATGATCGCCCAGGGGCCTCCGGCCGAACTGGTGAGCGCCTTCGCCCTGCCGGTGCCCTCGATGGTGATCTGCGCCCTGCTCGGCGTCCCCTACACGGACCACGAGTTCTTCGAGGATCAGTCCCGCCGGCTGCTGCGCGGCCCGACGGCCGCCGACTCCCTGGACGCGCGCGAGCGCATGGAGGCGTACTTCGAGGAGCTGATCGACCGCAAGCAGCGGCAGCGGGAGCCCGGCGACGGTGTCCTCGACGAACTCGTGCACCAGCAGCTGCGGGACGGCGAGCTGGACCGCGAGGAGCTCATCGCGATCGCGATCATCCTGCTGGTCGCCGGCCACGAGACGACCGCCAACATGATCTCCCTCGGCACCTTCACCCTCCTGCAGCACCCCGACCGGATGGCCGAGTTGCGCGCCGACCCGGGGCTGATGCCCGCCGCCGTGGAGGAGCTGATGCGCCTGCTGTCGATCGCCGACGGTCTGCTGAGGGTCGCCATGGAGGACATCGAGGCGGCCGGCGAGACCATCCGGGCCGGCGACGGCGTGATCTTCTCCACCTCGGTGGTCAACCGCGACGAGGCCGTCTACCCGGACCCCGACGCCCTGGACTGGCACCGGCCGGCCCGTCACCACCTCGGCTTCGGGTTCGGCATCCACCAGTGCCTCGGTCAGAACCTGGCCCGGGCCGAGATGGAGATAGCCCTGCGCTCCCTCCTCGACCGGCTGCCGACCCTGCGCCTGGCCGTCCCTGCGGAGGAAATCCCCTTCAAACCCGGCGACACGATCCAGGGGATGCTGGAACTCCCCGTGGCCTGGTAAGAGGCTCCGGTCATGCACAACGAAACGCATGAATCAGACGGAACGCGCGAAACGCGCGACCTGCACATCGACATCGACCACGACCTCTGTGTGGGCGCCGGCCAGTGCGCCCTCGCCGCCCCGGCCGTCTTCACACAGGACGACGACGGCTTCAGCACCCTGCTGCCCGGCATGGAGGACGGCGGCGGTGACCCGATGGTCCGGGAGGCCGCCCGGGCATGCCCGGTCAGCGCCATCACCGTGTCGGAAACGGGGAGTTGACGCCGGGCCCAGCGCCAGGCGGCCACGGCCGTGGCGGGCCCGCACCCCGAGGTCGGGCCCGCCTCAGCGCGCCGCCACCAAAGACCTCGCCGCCTCCCGGGCCTCGGCGGCCGGTCGCGTACCGCCGGTGATGCCCGCCGTGACCATGGCGCCCTCGGCCAGCAGGTACAGCGGCCCGGCGAGGGCCTCGGGCAGCCCCGCCGCGGCCACCAAGGAGGCGAGGTAGTCGCGGAACGCCCGCTTGTGCGCCCGGACCTGGTCCGCCACCCGCTCGGACCGCGCCCCCAGCTCGCCGTACGAGTTGATCCAGGCGCACCCGCGGAAGCCCTCCTGCCCGAACCACTCCTCCAGCCAGTCGTACACGGCCAGGATCCGCCGCTCGGGGTCCGCGTGCCGCTCCACATGGGCGGCGAGGAGCTCGCGCCAGCGCACGTCACGTCGCTCCAGGTACGCCTCGACGAGCTGTTCCTTCGCCGGGAAGAGCTGGTAGAGCCGCTTGAGCGAGACCCCGGACGCGCCCCGGATGTCATCCATGCCGACGGACTGGATGCCCCGCCCGTAGAACAGTCTCTCCGCGGCGTCCAGTGCGTGCTCCCGGGCGGTTGCGCTGTCCATGAACGACCCACTCCTTGACCAGAGAACGTGCGTTCTCCTACGGTAGCAGCCAGATGGAGAACGAACGTTCTCCACATGCGGCGCCCGGTGCGCCCCGGCCTTGGAGGACGTATGACCGCCCGCCCGCCCCTGCCGCCGTTCACCCGTGAGAGCGCCGCACAGAAGGTGCAGGCCGCCGAGGACGCCTGGAACACCCGGGACCCGCACAGGGTGGCGCTCGCCTACTCGGAGGACTCGGTGTGGCGCAACCGCGACACCTTCCTCACCGGTCGCGCCGAGATCGTCGCCTTCCTCACCGCGAAGTGGGCGCGGGAGCGGGAGTACGCGCTGCGCAAGGACCTGTGGGCCTTCGACGGCAACCGCATCGCGGTCCGCTTCCAGTACGAGTGCCAGGACACCGACGGCCGGTGGTGGCGCTCGTACGGCAACGAGTTGTGGGAGTTCGACGGCCACGGCCTCATGACCCGACGCGAGGCGAGCATCAACGACGTGCCGATCGAGGAGGGGCAGCGCCGCATCCACGGTCCACGGCCCGAGAACGAGCGCGGGTCGGTCTTCCCGGTGCGCCAGGCCGTGTCCGCATAGTCCGCAAAAGCCGCACAGCCCCGCGCGGACGGCGGGACTGTGCGGACACGACCTGGCCCCCAGGCGCGTTGAGTAGGGTTCCCGAGTGACCCCACAGGCCCCGAAACCCTTCCTCTACGTCGTCGTCTGCGCCGCCGGCATCGCCGCGGACGTCGGCACGCTGATCACCGCCGCGCAGCAGCGGGACTGGGAGGTCGGCGTCATCGCGACGCCGGTCGCGACGAACGGCTTCCTCGACACCGCCGCCGTCGAGGCCCTGACCGGCCGTCCGGTGCGGTCCGCATGGCGTACGCCCGCCGACCCGCGTCCCTTCCCCCCGCCCGACGCCGTCGTCGTGGCACCGGCCACCTTCAACACCGTCAACAAGTGGGCCGCCGGTATCGCCGACACGCTGGCTCTGGGGACCCTGAGCGAGGCGTACGGCCTCGGCGTCCCCATCGCGGCCCTGCCCTGCGTCGCCGACGCCCTGGCCGCCCATCCGGCGTACCAGGAGAGCCTGATACGGCTCAGGGGGATGGGAGTGCGCTTCGGGGAGCCGTACACCGGCGAGGCCGGGGAGGGCGGCGAGCGCCCGGACTTCGGGTGGGAGCGGGCGCTGGACCTGCTGGGGTGACACGGGCGACCCGGGGCCCCTCGCCCCGGGGCGCGGCGGGCCGCGGTCAGCCGATGACTCGGCCCAGTTCGATCCGGCCGATGCTCGGCGCCCAGGCGCTCGCGTTGCCGAACGTCACCTTGTCGGCGCCCTCGGCCGGGTCGACCGGGATGCCGACCTTTCGTAGTGGGCTGAAGACGCCGCGTACGCTCCCCGTGATGGCCAACCCGAAGACAGGAGCAGCAACGATGCAGTACGTGAAGCTCGGTTCGACGGGCCTGGACGTGTCGCGGATCTGTCTGGGCTGCATGACCTACGGGCTGCCCGACCGCGGCGTGCACGAGTGGACCCTCGACGAGGCGGCGTCGAGGCCGCTGATCAGGCAGGCGCTGGACGCCGGCATCAACTTCTTCGACACCGCCAACGTCTACTCCGACGGCACCAGCGAGGAGATCGTCGGCAGGGCGCTGCGCGACTTCGCCCGCCGGGACGAGATCGTGCTGGCGACGAAGGTGAACGGCCGGATGCGTCCCGGACCCAACGGTGCCGGACTCTCCCGCAAGGCGATCATGGCGGAGATCGACCACAGCCTCGCCCGCCTCGGCACCGACTACGTCGATCTCTACCAGATCCACCGCTTCGACCCGCACACGCCGGTGGAGGAGACGATGGAGGCACTCCACGACCTGGTCAAGGCGGGCAAGGTCCGCTACCTCGGGGCGAGTTCGATGTACGCGTGGCAGTTCTCCAAGATGCAGTACACGGCCGAGCGGCACGGCTGGACCAGGTTCGTCTCGATGCAGAACCACTACAACCTCCTCTACCGCGAGGAGGAGCGCGAGATGCTGCCGCTCTGCGCGGATCAGGGCGTCGGCGTGCTCCCCTGGAGCCCGCTGGCCCGCGGACGGCTCACCCGGGACTGGGGTACGGTCACCGGGCGCAGCGCGGTCGACGACTTCGGCAGCCGTCTGTACGTCGACGGTGACCGCACCGTCGTCGAGGCCGTCGCCCGCGTGGCGGACGAACGGGGTGTCCCACGCGCCCGGATCGCCCTCGCCTGGCTCCTGCACCAGGACACGGTGGCGGCCCCGATCGTCGGCGCCGCCCGGCCGCACCACATCGAGGACGCGGTGGCGGCGGTCGAACTCGCGCTCAGCGAGAAGGAGTTGGAGGAGCTCCAACAGCCCTACGTGCCGCATCCGGTCATCGGTCACTGACCGTCCGGCATGCTCAGTGCGGACCGTGCGGTGCGAATTCCGTGCCGCACGGGCCCGCGCCCTCGCTCTCGGGCAGCGCGACGGGGTCGCCGTTCATCGTCCGGGTGCGGTAGTAGCGGCCGATGCGCTCGGCGGACCGGCCCACGTAGTGGCCGATGAAGGAACGGCGGAAGCGGTCGGCCGAACGGTTCGGCTGGGAGCCGTGCACCAGGCTGCCGTTGAAGAACAGCACGTCACCCGGGGCCATGTCGACGGGCACGGCCGTCAGGCCGGGCGGCGGCGGCACGTACTCCCGCGCGAAGGACACCTCCGCGTCCGCCGTCCGAGGGCAGAACAGGTCCATGGCATGGGTACCGGGGACGACTTCCAGACCGCCGTTGTCCCGGTCGATCACATCACAGGCGATCCACGCGGCCACACAGGTGCCCGGCTCGACCCGGAGATAGAAGTTGTCCTGGTGCAGTGCCTGCCCGCGGGACCCCGGCGGCTTGAAGTAGAACATGCTCTGCGCGGCCAGCACCTCCTCCCCGAGCAACGCCTCCAGCACGGCACGCAGTCGGGGGTCGAGCAGCACCCGCAGCGACAGTTCGTCGATCTCGTGCGGGTGCATCACTCTCGGGTACACGCACAGCGGGTCGTCGTCCGACGGGTCGGGCTCGAAGTGCCCGGGCACCGGCCCGGCCGCGTGCAGCGCGGCGAACCGTGCGCACAGCCGGTCGATCTCGTGGGGCCGGAACAGCCCGCGCGTGACCGTGAAGCCGTCCTCGTGGAACTGACGGAGCCCGGCCTCGGTCAGGATGGGGGCGCCGGCGGCGCCGATGTCCATGGCTGTCATGCGTCCACTCCTCGGTCAGGTGGCCTCGCCCGCCACGCTAGGCCGATCCGGATCCCGGGAGGATGACCGTGAGCGCTGACGGATTGCCCGGGACTGCCGCGCCCGGCGTCCCCGCCCCGCCGCCGGGCCTCGTGGTGGTCGGGCGGTACGACCAGCCGCTCGGGTACCGGGTCGACCGTCCGCGCGGCGCGGACAGCTGGCTGTTCACCTGGACGACCGCAGGCCGCGGCCGGCTGCGGCACGGGGACGCCGAGACGGGAGCCGGCTCGGGGGACCTGGTGGTGCTCGCGCCGGACGTCCCGCACGGCTACGGCGTCGAACCGGGCGCCGACCACTGGGAGTTCTGGTGGGTGCACTGCCAGGCCCGGCCCTCCTGGCGGTCCTGGCTGCGCCCGTACGGCACCGGCGCCGGGCTGTACGTCGTGTCCGCGACGCCGGACGCGGTGCACGGACGTGTCGAGACGGCGTTCCGCCGGATGCTCGCCGACGCCCGCTGGACGGGGTCGCAGGCGCCGCCGCCCGTCCCGGCGCCGGGTGCCGAGGCCGTCGCCGTGGCCCACGGCGCCGCGGCCCGCGAACTCGCCCTGTGCGCCCTGGAGGAGATCGTCCTGCTCACGGCGGGTGCCGCGCGCACGACGCCGCACGGCCCCGGCGCGGACTCCCGGATCCGCCGGGCCCAGGCGCTGATCGACGCCGACCCGGCCGCAGCGCACACGGTGCGCTCCCTCGCCGCGCACGTCGCGCTCTCGCCCTCCCGGTTCGCCCATCTCTTCACGCAGCAGCTCGGTCAGTCACCGATGCGCGCGTTGCGCGAGGCGCGTCTGCGCCATGCCGCCCGGCTGCTGGAGAGCACCGACCTGTCCGTGGAACGCGTGGCCGCGGCCTCCGGGTTCGCGAGCCCGTTCCACTTCAACCGGGTGTTCCGCGAGCGGTACGGGACACCGCCCGGCGCGTACCGGTTCACGGTTCAATGGTTGGAGGATGACTTGTGAAGGTGCGGTGAAGGCGTGCGTGGCCCGATGACCAGGAGAAAAAGCGGCAGTGCGGTGTCCCAATGGTTTGCACTCGTGTTCATGGCGAATGAGGGAAAGCCATTTTCGATTGCCCGCGGGGATTGGCGGCAATGGGCGGGCGCCCGCTATTGACCATTCGTCAAACAGTGACGGTCGTGCGGGCAATGCACAATAATCCGGAGTCCCTTGTTCCCTGCCCCTGACCTGTGCAAAGGTGTGCTTCGCTCCCGCACTTCCCGCGCTTCGCCAGGCGCGCCCGGAGCATACTCATTGGTATGGACCTTCAATGCCGCATGCCCTCCGGAGGAATGCCACCGTGCACGACGCTGGCCTGTCGAATTCCCCTCGCGACGCCCGTCACCTCGAAGTGACGGACGCTCAACTGAGCACCGAGCTCAAGCGGTGGACAGGGGCGACACCAGCGCTTCACCCCGTCGGTGAACTCCTCGACCGGCACTGGGAAGCGGGCGTCGCCTATGCGCGGTTGTGCACCGTGGACGCCCGGTCCGCGGGGATGCTCACCACCGCGGCGTTCACCCGGCTTTTCGGCGAGACTCTGCGGCACACCGGACCGAGTGCCGCGTGGCGTCCCCAACTGCTCGTCACCGTGGGCCGTATCGCGACCGAGTGGGACACCGACCACAGACAGGAAATGCTCCACCCCGAACTGCGGTCCGACGCGAACCATCCGGAGCGCGCCGCAGCCCGTCTGCTGCCGCCGATGAACCGCCGGCTGCTGTCCGAGGCCTTCGTACGGCTTCCCCAGTCGGCCCGCTGTCTGCTGTGGCACACCGAGGTGGAGTCGGAGCCGACGGCCGTACCGGCCGCACTCCTCGGCCTGGACGAGGAGTCCGCCCGTGTCGACCTGGGCCGGGCCCGAGACCGGCTGCGCGAGGAGTGCCTCCAGGTCCACCGGGAGCTCGCCCCCGAGCAGGAGTGCCGGCGGTACCTGCGGATGCTGGACGTGACCTACCGGCGCGGCGGCATCGACGTCGACCCCGACCTGCGCGAGCACCTGAACCGATGCGGGCACTGCAGCGAGACCGCCGAGCAACTGCACGTCTTCAACACCGGGCTCGGTCCCGCCCTGGCCGAGGCGGTGCTCGGCTGGGGCGCGGGCGCCTACGTGGAGGCGAGAGCGAGCCGGCTCGACGAGCCGACGGAGCCCGCGCCGGAGCCGGCCGCGGCGATAGCGGGCGAGTCCTTCTTCTGCGACGGAGCCAACGGCGCGCCCGAGGCGAAGACCCCCGGCCCTCCCGAAGCCGCCCCCGGCCGCCCCGTGGCAGGTGCCCCGTGGGGCGAGGCCCTCGCGGGAGAACGCCCCGGCTCCGTGGCCGCGCCCCTCCCCTCTCCGGGCGAGCCCGTGGGAGCGACGGGCGACCCCGCCGCCGGGATGCCCGGCAGGTCCGGTGCGCTTCGTGCCGGCGCCGGGGCCTTTGCACCCACGCCGATGGGCCCCCGGCGGGCTCGTAAGGCCGGCCGGCGCCCCGCCCCGCGCACCGGCGCCGCGACCCCGTCCCCCTCCGGCGAGCCCCGCCCCGGCGACGCCGCGCCCCGCTCCGGCGCCCGCGCCTACTCGGGCCGCGCGGCCCTGAAGGCCGCCCGCCGTGCGGCCCGGCGCCGCAACCTCACGGCCGCGGTCGCGACCGTCAGCGCCCTTGTCGTCCTCCCGCTCGTCGTCTGGTCGTCCCTCGACTCGGGCGACGACTCCGCCCCGGCCGCGCAGGACCGCCCTTCCGACGCGCCCGACTCCGGCGGCACCACCACCGGCAACCCGTCCTGGGCCGGAGCCGCCGAGGCCGCCAAGGGCGATCTGCGCGGCCGGCTGCACAACATCGGGTCCGGGATGTGCGTCGGCGTCGTCGGCGGCAAGGTCGTCGAGGGAGCGGAGACCGCACTGGCCGCCTGCTCCTCGGCCCCCGGTCAGCAGTGGGCGTACGAGACCGACGGCCTGCTGCGCAGCGCCGCGAACCCCGATCTGTGCCTCGACTCCCACCTCGGCTACTCGGTCCGCCTGGCCCCCTGCACGGGCGCCTCGGAGTCGGTGGCCGACGACGTCCGCTACGACTTCACGCTCCAGGGCATGCTGGTGCCGCGCTTCGACCAGGACCTGGCCCTCACTCCCGCCGCCACCGACGGCTCGGGCGCTCTGGTCCTCAAGGCCCGCGACGACGACGGTGACGCCCAGCACTGGGTCATCGACACGTCGAGGACGAAGCTCCAGATGGAGGCGGTCACCTGGGCCTCGGAGGCGGAGGCCGAGAGGGCGACCGCCACGCCGCCCTCCACCCCGAAGCCCGCCCGGTAGCCGAGCCCGACCCCGACACCGTCGGCCGCGCCGCCGGACCCGCAGCCGACGTCCACGAGCCCGTCGCCCTCACCCCGCCTCACGCGGCGCGTCCGGGGCCGGCGCGACGGTCATGGGTGTGCCGGGCCCGGGGAGGATCCGTACGGCCGGGCGGCGTCACACCTCGCCGAGCAGGCCGATCTCCGCCCAGATCGTCTTGCCCTCCGTCGTGTGCCGGCTGCCCCAGCGCTGGGTCAGCTGAGCGACCAGCAGCAGTCCACGGCCGCCCTCGTCGAAGACCTTGGCGCGGCGCAGATGCGGAGCGGTGTGGCTGGTGTCCGACACCTCGCAGATCAGTGTGGCCGTGTCGTGGATCAGCCGGAGCCGGATGGGGTGGGTGCCGTACCGGATGGCGTTGGTCACCAGCTCACTGACCACGAGCTCCGCGGTGAAGGACGCCTCGCTCAGGCTCCAGGTGCCGAGTTGCTCCAGGACCTGCTTGCGGATGGGTGCGACGAGCGCCGGGTCCGCCGGGATGTCCCAGGTCGCCACCCGGGCGGCGGGCAGCCCCTGGGTGCGGGCCAGCAGCAGCGCCACGTCGTCGGCGGCGCCGCCCGACGGGAGCAGGGCGTGCAGCACGTGGTCGCAGGTCTCGTCCAGGGAGTCGGCGGCGGCCGACAGCGCGTCGCACAGGAGCGCGTGGCTGGCGTCGACGTCGCGCTCGCGGCTCTCGATCAGGCCGTCGGTGTAGAAGGAGAGCACCGTGCCCTCGCGCATCTCGATCTCGGCGGACTCGAACGGCAGCCCGCCCAGGCCGAGCGGCGGACCGGCCGGCAACTCGATCTCCCGCGCCCGGCCACCGGGCGGCACCATGACCGGCGAGGGGTGGCCCGCCCGGGCCATCGTGCAGCGCCGGGAGACCGGGTCGTACACCGCGTACAGACAGGTGGCGCCGACCTCGCCGGGGCTGCCGCCGTTGCCCGTCTCCTCGGACAGCCGTACGACGAGGTCGTCGAGGTGGGTGAGCAGTTCGTCGGGGGCGAGGTCGATGTCGGCCAGGGTGCGTACCGCGGTGCGCAGCCGGCCCATGGTGGCCGAGGCCTGGACGCCGTGGCCGACGACGTCCCCGACCACCATCGCGACCCGCAGCCCGGACAGCGGGATCACGTCGAACCAGTCGCCGCCCACCCCGGACCGCGCCGCCGGCAGATACCGGGAGGCCGCTTCGACGGCGGCGGTGCGCGGCAGGGATCGGGGCAGCAGGCTGCGCTGCAGGGCCAGGGCGGTCTCGCGCTCTCGGGAGTAGCGGCGGGCGTTGTCGATGCAGACGGCCGCGCGGGCCGTGATCTCCTCGGCCAGCAGGACGTCGTCGGGTGTGAACGGCTCGGGGTTCTTGAACCGGGTGAGCACGGCGACCCCGAGGGTGGTGCCACGGGCCTGGATCGGCACCGACATGGTGGTGTGGATGCCGTACTCCTTGATCCGCTCGGCGCGGGCCGGATCCCAGGCCAGCCAGTCCTCCAGGTCCCCGGTCGACGTCGAGGCCACGATGGTGTGGCCCGCGAGCAGGGCGTCTGCCTGGGGCGAGAGGGCGGGATACACATCGAGCTGCCCCGGCCGGGCCACCGCTTCCGGGCTGCCCGCGTTGACGGAGCGGTCGGCGGTCCGGCGCAGGGCGACCGGCGCGGTGAGTCGCTCGGAGGGCAGTTCGCCGCCGTCTTCCTGCGGGTCCAGAAGGTCGACGCTGACGAAGTCGGCGAGCGCGGGCACACAGATGTCCGCCAGCTCCTGGGCCGTGCGGGTGACGTCGAGGGTGGTGCCGATGCTCACGCTCGCCTCGTTCACCAGTTGCAGCCGTTCCTGGGCCACGTACTGCTCGGTGAAGTCGTGGGCGGCGACGGCCACCCCGCGCACCCGCCCCTTGCCGTCGACGACCGGCGCGAGGCGGGCCAGCCAGGCGTGCGTCCGGTCGCCGCCGACCGGGACGTACGTCCGTACGTCGGTGCCGCGTCCGGTCGTGAGGACGCGCAGAAGCTGTCGTTCGACGTCGTGGGCCTGCGGACGGCCGCTCAGTTCGGGCGCTCGCAGCCCGCGGATGTTCTCCTCGGCCAGCATGAGGATCTCCGACATGACGGAGTTGATCCTGCGCAGCCGGAGCCGGTCGTCGTAGATCGCGATGGCGCAGGGCGAGTCGAGCAGTCCGACGTCGTCCAGCGGATCGTCGGGCAGGCGCCGACCGTCCTGCTCGACCGGCGTGACCACGAGCCAGCGGTGCGGGCCGTCGTCCCGCGCATGCACCCGGTGCGCGAGCAGCCATACGGGCAGTGTGCCGCCGTCACGGCGACGCAGGGTGAGGACGCCGTCCCAGCGGTCGCCCTCCGGAGCGGGACGTCTGCCCTTGTCCTCGTCGGCCAGCAGGTCGTCGGCGGGCCGCCCCAGCACCTCGGCGGCGCGGTGGCCCAGCAGCCGCTCGGCGCCGGCGTTCCATTCCACGAGGGTGCCGTCGGCGTCGATGACCGCCCGGGCCGTCGCGGCCTCGTCGAACGGATAATCCGGGCTCATCTCGCCACTCCATCGCGCACACTCACCGTGAACAAGCGTGTCACCGCGGCCCCAGCCTAGTGCGTCGGCGACCCGCCCGTATCGGAATGACGGTCACACGACCGCCCTCGCGGACTCGTGGATGCCGGTGAGGTTCGCCGGCCTCCACATGGACCTCCGGCCACCGCGACGGCAAGGAGGCCGGTGGAGTCTGCCGGGCGGTCCGGGCGCAACCAGTCCCGTCCGGACCGTTGACGGCGTGTCATGTTGCCGACAAGCATTACCCCGTCCGCTTCTGGGAGCGCTCCCACCGCGAGCGTCACCCGCACCTCACCCGAGGAGCCCAGACGTGAAACGACGTAGAAGAACCCTGTTGTCCCTGACGGCCTTACTGGCGGCGGGACTCACCGCACTCCCTGTCGCCCCCGCGGGAGCGGAAGAGGTCGAGCAGCTCAAGAACGGCACTTTCGACACCACCACCGAGCCGTGGTGGGCGACCAGCAACGTCACCGCGGGCCTGTCCGAAGGGCGGCTGTGCGCCGATGTCCCCGGTGGCACCGCCAACCGCTGGGACGCCGCCGTCGGGCAGAACGACATCACGCTGGTGAAGGGGGAGTCGTACCGCTTCTCCTTCACCGCGAACGGTTCGCCCGAGGGTCATGTGGTGCGGGCGGTCGTCGGCCTGGCCGCCGCGCCGTACGACACCTACTTCGAGGTGACGCCGGAGCTGAGCGTCTCCGGGAACGCGTACTCCTACACCTTCACCTCGCCCGTGGACACCCCGCAGGGCCAGGTCGCCTTCCAGCTCGGCGGCAGTGCGGACGCCTGGCGCTTCTGCATGGACGACGCCTCGCTGCTGGGCGGCGTCCCGCCCGAGGTGTACGAGCCCGACACCGGACCGCGGGTACGGGTGAACCAGGTCGCCTATCTGCCCGCCGGGCCGAAGAACGCCACGCTCGTCACCGACGCCACCCGCAGGCTGCCCTGGCAGCTGAAGAACGCGTCCGGGGCCGTGGTGGCCCAGGGCTGGACCGTGCCGCGCGGCACCGACGCCTCCTCCGCGCAGAACGTCCACTCCATCGACTTCGGCCCGTACCGCAGGCCGGGCAAGGACTTCACGCTGGTCGCCGACGGGGAGGCGAGCCGCCCCTTCGACATCGGTACGGCCGCCTACGAGCGGCTGCGCCTCGACGCCGCGAAGTACTACTACACCCAGCGCAGCGGCATCGCGATCCGCGACGACCTGCGCCCGGGCTACGCCCGTCCCGCCGGACACGTCGACGTGGCCCCCAACCGGGGCGACGGCGCAGTGCCCTGGCAGCCGGGGGTGTGCGACTACCGGCTCGACGTCACCGGCGGCTGGTACGACGCCGGCGACCACGGCAAGTACGTCGTCAACGGCGGCATCTCCGTGTGGGAGCTGCTGAGCACCTACGAACGCGAACTGCTCGCCCGCACCGGGGAACCGCAGAAGCTGCGCGACGGCACGCTCGCCATCCCGGAGAGCGGCAACAACGTGCCCGACATCCTGGACGAGGTCCGCTGGGAGCTGGAGTTCCTGCTGAAGATGCAGGTGCCCGCCGGGCAGCCGCTGGCCGGCATGGCGCACCACAAGATCCACGACGAGCAGTGGACGGGTCTGCCCCTGATGCCGCACGACGACCCGCAGAAGCGCGAACTGCACCCGCCGTCCACCGCCGCGACCCTGAACCTGGCGGCGACGGCCGCGCAGGCGGCGCGCCTGTACAAGCCGTACGACAAGGAGTTCGCGGCGAAGACTCTGGCCGCCGCCCGCACGGCCTGGTCGGCGGCGCTCGCGCACCCCGACCGGTACGCCTCCGAGAGCGACGGCATCGGCGGCGGTACCTACGCCGACGACAACGTCACCGACGAGTTCTACTGGGCCGCGGCGGAGCTGTATCTCAGCACCGGCGAGAAGGAGTTCGCGGACCACGTCCTGAACTCCCCGGTGCACACGGCCGACATCTTCGTTCCCGTCGGCTACGACTGGGCGAGGACGGCGGCAGCGGCGCGGCTGGACCTGGCGACCGTGCCGAGCAAGCTGCCCGGCCGGGACAAGGTGCGCCAGTCCGTGGTCAAGGGGGCGGACCGCTACCTGGCCACGCTGAGGTCCCATCCGTACGGCATGCCGTACGCGCCCGAGGGCAACCTCTACGACTGGGGTTCCAACCACCAGATCCTGCACAACGCCGTCGTCATCGCCACGGCGTACGACATCACCGGTGCCTCCAAGTACCGGGACGGCGCGGTGCAGAGCATGGACTACATCCTCGGGCGCAACGCGCTGAACATGTCGTACGTGACCGGCTACGGCGAGGTCGCCGCCCGCAACCAGCACGCCCGCTGGTACGCCCACCAGCTCGACCCCAGCCAGCCGAACCCGCCGGTCGGCACGCTGGCCGGCGGGCCGAACTCCGGTATCCAGGACCCCTACGCACAGAGCAAACTCAAGGGCTGCGTCGGGCAGTTCTGCTACATCGACGACATCCAGTCCTGGTCGACGAACGAGCACACGATCAACTGGAACTCGGCGCTGACCCGGATGGCGTCGTTCGTGGCGGACCAGGCGTAGGCGGAAATCCGCTGGCAGGGGTTCCATGACCGTGGCGATACTGCGGGCATGAGCAGAATCGCGGAGGTCATCGTGCTGGCCCTGGGAAACTCCCACGAGGTCATGGAGCCCCTCCTCGAGCACGACGACGAGCGCACCTGGGCCGGCAGGTTCGTGCCCATCCCGAGCTCCCTGGGCGGGGGCACCATGTACGGCTGGGCGTCGGAGTTCGTCCGGGTGGGTTCCCGGACGGGACTGCTGAAGCACCTGGAGTCGCTGCCCTGGGACCGCCCGGAGAGCGTCCAGGTGCTGATCCACGACGAGGAGGACGACTGCTTCGGGCTGTGGATGATCCACGACGGGGCGCTGGTGGAGATCCCGCTTCCCGGCACCGAGCGGTTCCACGGCCCGGCGCCCGAGACCTTCGAGTTCGCGCCGAGCCCGGGATGGCTGGTGCGCACGGACCAGGGCGAAGGGCAATGGCGTCCCGAGCAGACCCCCGAACATCTGCGTGACCCCCGCCCGGCCTGGTAGACCACCCGCCCATCCGGCTCCGGTACCGGCGTACATCACACTTGACCTGCAGGTATTTACGGGTAAGTACCCGAGCGGTACCGTGAGGGCATGCCAGCTCTCAACGTGGAGTTCAGCGACCGCGAGCTTGAGGACCTGCGGCAGATCGCCAAGGAGCGCGGTACGTCGATGAAGGCGCTCGTGCGGGAGGCGGCCGCGGCCGACATAGCGCGGCACCGGGCGCTGCAGGAGGGCGCCGAGGCGTTCCGCCGGTTCTTCTCGACGCACGCCGAGGAGTTCGCGGCCGCCTTCCCCGACGACGAACCGCCGGCAAAGGGCGAGGGGCGGGCCGCCTGACCGATGGCTGCTGTCATCCATATCGACGTGCCCTGGCTGCTCCAGCGTCACGAAGAGGTCCTGCCGGACCAGCCCACGATCAACGACTTCTCGGCGTTGGTCGCCGCCGTCGCCCGCCATCGCGTGGATCCGCCCCGTCTGGGCGTCGACTCCGACCCGGCCTGGCGGGCCGCCGCACTGCTGCACACCCTGGCCCTGCTCAAGCCGCTGCCTTCGGCCAACGCCCGCTTCGCCTGCGCGTCCGCGGTCGCCTACATGTTCGTCAGCGGTGTCGGCATCGACCCGCCCTACGGCGCCCTCGTCGATCTCGCCCGCGACCTGATCGCCGGCAGCACCGATGTGTACGGCGCGGCGGACCGGCTGCGTTCCTGGCAGATCTGAGTCCCGCCGGGAATGCCTGAAGGTGCGCGCGGGCAGCGAGTTCACCACCGTATCTGACTTTCCTTCAACGGTGCGGATGTTGCCCGAGTGCCTTGTTGGTCATGAGCTGGCTGTGCCAGGGTGAAGTACCCGTGGGGGGTGGAAAAGGCCTGGCTCATTCGTGCCGAGGGGAACCGGGGCGGAAGGGCGTCGGTGAATTCACGCTCCCCTCGCTCGCGTCGAAAAGGTACGCATCAGACCACTCGTCCTTTTCGACGGCCAGACCTTCTGTGTCACAAGCGCGGGAAGGAATCCGTTCAGTGCCCACCCCCCACCCCCCTCGTCCCCCTTACCCCCCGTCCGGAGGCGTTCCCGAGGAATCCGACGAAGGTCTCGCCGCCCGGCTGCGGGGCAGTCCGGACCAAGAGGCCACTTCGGCCGTCGCGCTGCTGATGGCGCGGCACTGGCAGTCGGGCCACGCATACGCGGTGATCTGTCTCGCCTCCTCGGGCGAGGTCGCCGACATGGTCACGGCCGCCGCCTTTCACCAGGTCCTGGACCGCCTGGCGCTGGGCGAACCGGCCGCCGCGCTGCGCCCGCGGCTGCTCGTCGCGGTCCGCGACACGGTGCGGCGGTGGGCGGCCGAGGAGCGGACCGCGGCCGTGCTGCCGGAGCTGGCGAAACCCGCGGGCGGTCGCGGTATGCGTTCGGCGAAGTTCATGACGCCCGAAAATCGCAAGCTCGCCGATCGGTCGTTCCAGGCGCTCCCAGGACTTGCCCGTTGCCTGCTCTGGCATACCGAGGTGGAGGCCGAACCGCTGAGCATACCCGCCGGTTTGTCGGGTATGGACACCGTTACCGCCGCGGCCGCT
The DNA here is from genome assembly GCF_053594495.1 of Streptomyces sp. NPDC001920. Taxonomy (NCBI): domain Bacteria; kingdom Bacillati; phylum Actinomycetota; class Actinomycetes; order Kitasatosporales; family Streptomycetaceae; genus Streptomyces; species Streptomyces sp. NPDC001920. The sequence goes on along the minus strand of NZ_JBSFEP010000004.1, from coordinate 114,804 downwards.
CTCGAACAAGCGCGTGATAAATTCCGTGAAGGCTGTGTACATGCCCATCGGGAACTCGCGCCGACGAAGGATTGCCGGTTCTACAACCGCCTCCTCGATGTCCCCATGCGCCGGGGCGGTGCCCTGCTCCCCGATGTCCAGCAGCATCTGGCGAACTGCCGTTACTGCCGTGACGCCGCCGAACAACTGAGCCATTTCGAGGGCGGGTTGGGTGTGCTCATCGCCGAGGCGGTGCTGGGCTGGGGCGCGCGCCGCTATCTGGACACCCGGCCGGGCCGTACCGACGGCGACGTGCCCGGACCGCGACGCACCCGCTCCGCCCGGCACGGCGCACGCCGCCGCCGGCTGCTCGCGCGGATCCCCGCACACGTCCGCTCGGTGCCCGGTGGACCGCGCTCGCCACGCACGCTCCTCACGGGAGTGGGCCTCGCCTCTGCCGGGCTGATCGCGGTCATGCTCGCCGCGGGTCTGCTCTCCGACGACGACGGCGTCGATCCGGCCGCCTCCGCGACCGGCGGCGGCAACGCGTCCCAGGTCCCGCCCGCGGCGTCCGCCTCTGCGCCGGGTACGGCACAACTGCCCACCGCACCGCTGCGGACCAGGCTGCGCAACGCCGACGCCCAGCTGTGCCTCGGTATCGAGGGCGAGCCGAAGGAGGGCGCCGGCACCGAACTGGCCGCCTGCTCGGACGACGCCGGCCAGCAGTGGACCTACGAGAAGGACGGGCTGCTGCGCAGCGTGGCCGATCGCGACCTGTGCCTGGACTCGCACGTGGACGCGGGCGTGGTCATCCTCGGCACCTGCGCCGACGACGACTCCCCGCGCGCCGACGACGTGCGCTACGACCTCACCGTGCAGGGCGAGTTGCTGCCGCGCTGGGACGAGCAACTCGCCCTCACCTCCACCACCGGGGACACGGGCGCCGACATCGTCGTCAAGGTCCGCGACGGCTCCGAGGGGCAGCGCTGGCTGACCGATCCCGTGACATCGGCGCATCCAGGTTCGCTGTCGAGCGCGGAGACCGGGGCGCCGGGGGCACGAGCGGTGCGGGCGGGGGAGGAGCCCGCTTAGGGGGTGCTTCGGCAGTCCCGCGCAGCACCCACGGCCGCCCGGTGCCGCGTCCCGTCGGTGCACGGGGCGTGCAGGAGGACGGATGCGGCGGTGCGCAGCGGTTCGCCGAGCGGCTCAGGGCGGGCGGCGCCGGACTCGGCCTCCGCCTCGGGTGACGGCCGGCGGCGACCGGCGTGGACGACGGCCCGGCCGAACGCTGCCGTGCGGCGGTCGACATGTGTCCGCTCGGGGAGGAGCGCGGCCAGGCCGGCGCCGTCGATGCCGCCGCCTACGAGCGGTGAGATGACGGCGAGGACGTTCCGCGCGGCGGTCATGCGGACTCCTCGTCCAGATCGGCGGGGCCCGGGGTGGTGGGGCCCGCGTGGCCGGACAGAGCGAGGGTGAGGTCCAGTTCGGCGAGCAGGCAGCGGATGACATGCTCGACCCCTGCCTGCCCGTCGAGGCCGAGTCCGTAGACGTACGGCCGTCCCACGAGCACCGCCCGCGCGCCGAGGGCGAGTGCCTTGAAGATGTCGTCGCCGGTGCGGATACCGCTGTCGAACAGCACGGTCAGCCGGTCCCCGACCGCCGCCACGACCCGGGGCAGGGCGTCGGCCGCACCGACGGAGCCGGCCACCTGGCGGCCGCCGTGGTTGGAGACGACGACCCCGTCCATCCCGGCTTCGGCCGCCTCGCGGGCGTCGTCCGGGTGCAGGACGCCCTTCAGCACGATCGGGCCGTCCCAGTTCTCCCGCAGGAACGCAAGGTCCGGCCAGGTCTTGGCGGGGTCCGAGAACATCCCCACGAAGTGCATGACGGCCGCGTTCAAATCCTCGTGCACCGGCTTGGCGAGGCCTGCCCGGAAGGCCGGGTCGGTGAAGTAGTTGGCGGTGCCGACGCCGTGCAGGAACGGCAGGTACGCCTGGTCGAGGTCGCGCGGCCGCCAGGCCAGCATCGGCGTGTCCAGCGTGACGACGAGCGCGGTGAACCCGGCCGCCTTCGCCCGGCCCAGGAAGCTGCGGGCCACCTCCGGATCCTTCGGCCAGTACAGCTGGAACCAGCGCTCGGCGTCCCCCATCGCCTCGGCCACCTGTTCCATGGGGGTGCTGGACGCCGAACTCAGGACGAACGGCACACCCTGCGCGGCGGCGGCCCGTGCGGCCGCGCACTCCGCGTCCGGGTGCATGATCGACAGCACGCCGACGGGCGCCAGCGCCAGCGGCGCGGGCAGGGAGCGGCCGAGCACCTCCACGGACAGGTCCCGCTCGTGCACGTCCCGCAGCATGCGCGGCACTATGCGGCGGCGCCGCAGCGCCTCCCGGTTGGCGCGGGCCGTGCTGCCGTCGCCGGCGCTTCCCGCCACGTAGCCGACCGGACCCGGGCCGAGGCGCCGCTCGGTCAGCTCCTCCAGCCGGGTCAGATCGGTGGGCAGCCGGGGCACGGCCCCGGTCATCCCGTTCAGGTAGATCTCGTACTGGAAGTCCGCCCGGTGCTCACCCATTGCGCAGGCCCCGCCTCTCGTCACTGAGAACGCGCTGTACGCAGACCATACCGACCGGTAGGTGATGGGCGTCCCCTTCAGTCGCTGTCCGTGGGCGCCTCCTCGGGTTCGGTGTCCGGTCCCTGGGCGCGTACCCGGTGGACGTTCTCCAGGGACTCGCGCAGTTCGGTGAGCCAGTCGTCGGTGTGCCGCTGGACCAGCCGGACGCACCAGGCGAGCGCATCGCTGCGGCTGCGGGCGACCCCGCCGGCGATCAGGGTGTCGAGGACCTGGCGTTCCGGCTGCCGCAGCCGGGTCATGACCGGGGCGGCGACATGGGTGAACAGGGCGCGCTCCCCGCCGCACGCGACGCCCCATGAGACCTTGCGGCCGAATCGGTGCTCCGCCTCGCGGGCCACCTCGATGCGGGTCTGACGGGTGCGCTCCCTGAACTCCTGGATCCGGCCCTGCACGGCCGCCCCCCGCTCGGCGGCCGAGGCGCCCTCGGTCAGGCGGGGTTCGGGGATTCGGCCGATCACGGTGATCTCCTCGCGGTCGACCGTGACGTCGGTCAGTTCCTCGAAGAGGTCCTCGGGCAGGCGGCCGGCGAACCAGCCGCGCAACTTCTCTCGTTGGTCGCTGGTAATCATGTAATGACGATTACTCGTCCCGTCCATGAACACAAGGGGTGTAGGAGGGGTCCACGGAGGGTTCAACCGGAATGTTTCAGGCCTATTAATGAGCGTGCGTAAACCGGCCACTCAAGGGCTTTGAACGATCAAGAGCCGCCAACTTCCGGCATTGGAACGTTCGAAGTCCGTTACTTCACGCCACTGATTCAATACGCAAGGTTACTGAAACCCGTGCTGTCGATGTGAGTTTCGGCGGCGGACTCGGCAGACTCCCGCTCGTCCCTCCGGCACCGATCGCGCCGGAGCCGACACACCCTCGAATCGAGCGGAAGGATGCACACAATGCGGAACACCGCGCGCTGGGCAGCGACCCTCGGCCTCACGGCCACCGCCGTCTGCGGACCCCTCACCGGATCCGCCCTCGCCACCCCCGACGCCGCCCCCGCCTCCCTCTACGCCCCCTCGGCCCTGGTGCTCACCGTGGCCCACGGGGAAGACGCCGCCATGACCACGCCGGTGCGCGCGGTCACACTGAGCTGCGCCCCGACGCCGTCGGGCACCCATCCCGCCCCCGGCGCCGCCTGCGCCGAACTGCGAGGGGTGGGTGGCGACTTCAATGCCCTCAAGAGCAGAGACGGCGTGCTGTGCACCAAGCAGTACGACCCAGTGGTGGTGACGGTCGACGGGGTCTGGCAGGGCCGGCGCGTCTCCTATGAGCGCACCTTCGCCAACGAGTGCGTGAAGGGCTCCTACGCGACGAGCCTCTTCGCGTTCTAAGGACCGGGATCGCTCGGTTCCCGTGCAGACGGCAGTGGTCCGCAGATGGGGAGTGCGGCCTGCCGAGGGAGCCGGCGCGGTCTCGCACCGGGGGTCGGCCGGGCGGAGTGGGGCCGCCCGGCCGACACCTCGGATTTCTTCGTCACCTTGACCGACAGTTCGCGCGCGACCGCACTGAGTGATCACGCGGGGGCGGGGTACACGGAACCGCTGGTTCGTTTCCGTGTACCGAAAGCGGGTGTGAGATGACGGCGACATCGGCCGCCACCGACATTGCTGTGGAATCCCTCGTCTCACCGGTCAACTCGCACAACGAGTGGGACCCGTTGGAGGAGATCCTCGTAGGGCGTCTCGACGGCGCGACGATCCCCTCCCGTCATCCGGTCGTCTCCTGCAACGTCCCGCCCTGGACGGGGCGGATGATGGGCCTGGCCGGCGGCTTCAGGTATCCGCGGGTGCTGGTCGACCGGGCGCAGCACGAACTCGACCGGTTCATCGACCTCCTGCAGACGCTGGGGGTCACGGTCAGGCGCCCGGAGAAGGTCGAGCACAAGCGCCGCTTCGGCACCCCGCACTGGACCTCGCGCGGCTTCTGCAACACCTGTCCGCGCGACAGCATGCTGGTGATCGGCGACGAGATCATCGAGACGCCGATGGCCTGGCCGTGCCGGTACTTCGAGACCCACTCCTACCGGCCCGTCCTGAAGGACTACTTCCGGCGCGGCGCGCGCTGGACGGCGGCGCCCAAGCCGCAGCTCACCGACGAGCTGTTCGAGCGGGGATTCCGCGCACCCCGGCACGGCGAGCCCCCGCGCCACATCCTCACCGAGTTCGAGCCCGTCTTCGACGCGGCGGACTTCGTGCGCGCGGGACGCGATCTGTTCGTGACCCGGAGCAACGTCACCAACCGGATGGGCATCGAGTGGCTGCGCCGTCACCTCGGACCCGGCTACCGCATCCATGAGATCGAGAGCCGCTGCCGTACGCCCATGCACATCGACACGACGTTCGTCCTGCTGGCGCCCGGCAAGGTCCTCGTCAACCCCGAGTACATCGACGTCGACCGGCTGCCCGGGATCCTGCGGTCCTGGGACGTCCTGGTCGCCCCCGAGCCCGACCCGATCGACGACCGGCTGCTCGGCATCACCTCGATGTGCGGCAAGTGGCTCAGCATGAACGTCCTCATGGTCGACGAGAAGCGCGTGATCGCCGAACGTCACCACACCGGGATGCTGCGCCGGCTGGAGCGGTGGGGGTTCGAGCCGATCCCGTGCGACCTGCTGCACTACGCGCCGTTCGGCGGCTCGTTCCACTGCGCGACACTCGACATCCGCCGCCGCGGCACGCTCCAGTCGTACTTCGACTGACCGGTCCGTCCCGCCGGCCCCGCAGCAGGGCTCTCAGCGGGCCCTGCTCCGGTCGCGGTGGCTGGTGTCGCACCACGGGTAGCGGCGGCTGCGCCGGCAGGTGCACAGGGCGACCTGGAAGCGGTCGCAGGAGACGGTCGTGCCGTCCTCCAGCTCCACCTCGACCGGGCCCTCCACCAACAGGGGGCCCTGGCGCTGGACCTTGATCCGGCGCGGTTCCTCAGACCGGGAGTTCGGCACGGACGACCACCAGCTCCTCCCTCGGCTCATGGCCGACCAGCAGGCCGCGCCGGCGCAGCCAGTCCTCCCGGGATCGCAGCACGGGACCGAACGGCACCGTCGTGCGCCGTGTCACGGAGGCCTTGAGCCCCTCACCGCGCAGGTGCGTCAGCGTCCGGTCGGGACAGCTGAGCGCCGAGTGCACCACCAGCAGGACACCGCCGGGGCGCAACATGGCCGGGGCCTCCCGGCAGATCCGGTCCAGCACGAGCCGTCCGTCACGGCCCGCGTCCCACGCCCGTGCCGCACCCTGCGGTGCGCGGCCCGCCTCGGGTGCGGGCACATACGGGGGATTGGCCAGGATGAGGTCGAACGACTGCCCGCGCACCGGTGCGAAGAGGTTGCCGTGTCGGATCCGCACCGGACTGCGGGCGAGCCAGGCGTTCAGCCGGGCCGTGCAGACCGCCCGCCATGACACGTCGACCGCGGTCACCCGCGTACCGCGGCGCGCGGCCTCGATGGCCAGTGCGCCGGAACCGGTTCCCACGTCGAGGACGTCCGCCCCGCCGGGCAAGGGTTCGTCGAGCAGCGCACCGACCAGCAGGTCGGTGTCGTCCTGAGGGGCGTACACGCCCGGAGGCACCAGTGGTTTCACGCCGTCCGAGTACCCCGGCATTCAGGAGATAAGGGAGATTGCAGAACTCTGGGACGTGCGCAGCGACGAACGGCCGGCGCGCCACGCGTCGAGCAGCCGGTCACCGAAGCGGTCCTCCAGATACCCGGTGACGTCCATCCCGAAGGTGACGTCGGAGGCAAGATGTGGTTCCTCGGCGAGCAGGCCGTCGATGACCTCGTGGCGTACGACCTGCTCGTGCACCGCGTCCGCCTCGACATGCTCGTCGTAGAAGTGCTCGGCGGCCGGCCCGGCGCCCGCACGGCGCATCGCCTCGGCCAGTCGCCGGGAGCCGGGCGACGAGGTGATCTCCACCGCCGCGAAATGGCCGACCAGGGCTCCCCGCAGTTCCCGGTGCAGGCCGAGCAGCGACATGAGGTTGACCGTGGCCAGGGCCTCCGCCGTCGCCGCGTCGAGGTAGCGGCCGTAGGTGGTGTCCAGGCCTAGGTCCGTCATCAGTTCGGCGAAGAGATGCGCGTGGACGCGGTCGGGCCGGCCGCCGCCGTACTCGTCGAACTCCACCGCCGCCATGCCGGCCTTGGCCCTGCCCCACAGCCGGGGCAGCACCCAGGCGTGCGGGTCCGCCTCCTTGAGGTGGTACAGGGAGCGCTGGGCGGCGTACTCGCGCAGCTGCCACAACTCGCCCTCGGCGCACAGGTAGTGGCTGACGCCCGCACCGTCGACGGGCTCCACCAGCAGAGCCGCCAGCGCGTCCTCGACGCTGTCGTGGGAGGGCACGTCCGTGCGCAGGGCGGTCAGGAAGCGATGCTCCAGCGCGGCGCGCACCCGCAGGAGGTCCGGATCCCACTCGTGGGAGTCCGGCACGCCGGCGAATCCGCGGTAGTGCAGCTCGTAGCAGAGGTACAGCGCCAGCTGGAGATCGTCGCCGTAGGCGGTCGCACCGGCGATGTCCTCGGGCCGGGGCGGCGGGTCCGTGCCCCGCAGATAGCCCTCGACGGCGGCGGAGACGGGGCCGCGCGCGGACGGCAGCCGGGGGCCTTCGCCGACGGGTGCACTACGGACGTGGTGTGTCATGGCCGCCGAGTACCCGTGGGCTGCCCGACCACCCGTCCGCGAGCAGTCGGCGGCATCGGGTCTCCACGCCGAGTGAGGCCGTCGGGGCGTGGACGGGCCGGGGCCGGGCGTGCACCTGCCGGCACCTGGGACCCGGCCCGGGGAGGCGACTGCCTCGACGACGGGCCGGGGCGGGAAGCGGCCGCGGCGCACAGGGGCGGCCGGGGGCCGGTGGCCTGTGCGGACCGTCGTCAGGTCAGTCGCCCTCCGACTCCTCCTGCGCGCGCGTGTTGGGGGTGATGGCCTCGCCGGCCTCGCCCCTGCGGCGGCGCTGCCCGGTGGTGTCGTGAGTACGGCGCTCGGCGTCGGCGATCTCCGCCATGACCTCCTCGAACGCCGTCTCGGGGTGCTCGTCGGTGTGCTTGTCGCCGGTGTGCTCGTTGTCCTGGGACACGAAGGTCTCCGTCCGTGGTCGGTCGTGTGTCAGCTGGTCGCGGGTGCGCCGGCGATCCGCAGGGGCACCGGCGGCTCGGGGGCGTCGGCTTCCTCCTCGTCGAGGCGGCTGACCTCCGCCCACCAGGACGCGCCGTCCTCGATCTGCCGCAGCATGATCCCCTCGCGGATCGCCCAGGGGCAGATCGTCACCGACCCGAGGGCGGTCAGCTTCATCGCCGTGTGCGCGACCACCGCACCGGCCAGGCTCTGCGCGGCACGTGGCGCGGAGATGCCGGGGAGCAGGGCGCGCTCGGCGGTCGGCAGCGGGGCCAGGCGGTCGATCGCCTCGCTCAGGTCCGAGCGCGTCAGCTCCCGTTCCACGAAAGGCCCGTGCCGCCCCGGCGCGGCTCCGCACAACCGGCCCAGCTGCTGGAACGTACGGGACGTGGCCGCGGCCGTGCGCGGCCCCTCCCAGCGGATCCGGGCCGCCACGTCCCGCAGCTGGTGGCGCACCTTGCGGCGCAGCTCCCGGATGCGTCGCGGGTCCGGCGGGTCCTCGTCGGCGAAGAACTCATGGGTCAGTTTCTGGGCGCCGAGCGGCAGCGACGCGACGAAGTCGGGCAGCCGGCCCCGGCCGAAGGCGACTTCCAGCGAGCCGCCGCCGATGTCCAGCAGGGCGAGCGGCCCGGCCCGCCAGCCCATCCACCGCCGTGCCCCGAGGAAGGTGAGCTCGGCCTCCAGCTCGCCCGGCAGTGTGCACAGGCTCACGCCGGTCCGGGCGCGAACGGTACGCAGCACCTCGTGGCGGTTCGGCGCGTTGCGTACGACGGCCGTCGCGAAGGCCAGGGGAGCGGTGGCGCCCCATCTGGTCGCGGTCCGGCTCGCCGCGCACACCGCGCCGACCAGCCGTTCGACGGCTTCCTCGGAAATGCTGTCCCCCGGCTTGACCTGTTCGGACAGCCGCAGCCGCCACTTCTCCGTATGGACCGGCAGCGGAACCCCGTCCTGCGCGTCGGCCACCACGAGCCGGACCGTGTTCGACCCCACATCCACCACGCTGATTCGCATGGGCGGCGTGTACCCGTTTCGAGGCCGGTGCAACGGGGGCGCACAGGAGCGGGGACTCTACATTCCTTGACGGGAATATAACCGCGTGGGCATATTGGTGCCATGTCCGATGCGTCGCTCTGGAGCGCCCTCGCCGACCCCCACCGGCGGGCCATCGTCGCGCTGCTCCTGGAGCGGCCGCGGGCCGTCGGGGAGATCGTGGAGGCATGCGGGCTGAGCCAGCCGAGCACGTCGAAACACCTGAAGGTGCTGCGGGAGGCGGGACTGGTGCGGGTGCGGCAGGACGCCCAGCGCCGGGTCTACGCCCTGGATGCGGCCCCGATCGCCGCCCTCGACGCCTGGCTCGCCCCGTACCGCAGGCTCTGGAACAGCAGCCTGGACGCCTTGGGCCGCCGCCTCGACGAGACGTCGGACGCCACCTCGGACGACGACACCTCGGACGACACCTCGGACGACACCGACGGGCCAGCCACCACGAAGGACTGATCCACCATGACCGCGGACCTCACCGGCACCTACCTCACCCTGGACGACGGCCGCCCTGCCGTCCGCTTCAGCCGCACCTACGACCACCCCGTCGAGCGCGTCTGGCGGTTCGTGACCGACGCCGGCGAACTCGCCCACTGGTTCCCCTCGCGCGCCGAGATCGAGCTGCGCCCCGGTGGCACCGTCACCTTCAGCGGCGACCCGAACACCGCGGACGCCACCGGCCGGGTCATCGCCGTCGACGAGCCCCGGCACCTGTCCTTCGAGTGGGGCGGCGACGAACTGCACTTCGACCTGGAGCCCGTGGGCGAGGAGCGCACCCGCTTCACGCTCACCAACGTGCTCGTCGCCGAGAACACCGCCGCCCGCAACAGCGCGGGCTGGGAGGTGTGCCTCACCGCCCTGGACGCACACGCGCGCGGGGAGCGCTTCGAAGGGCCGCACGCCGGGGCGGACGCTCCGTGGAAAGACCTCTACGACGGCTACGTGGCCGCGGGGGTGCCCTCCGGAGCCCCCGTGCCGGGCCTGGACGCCTGACCGGTCAGGCCATCTGGCGTCGTACCAGCTCGTGCAGCCGCCCGCCGGTGTCCGCGAGGAGCTGCGCGGGCGGTCCCTGCTGGGCGACCTTTCCGTCCTCCATCACGATCACGCGGTCGGCGTCCAGCACCGTCGACAGCCGGTGCGCGATGACGATGCGGGTGGCGTTGAGGGCCCTGGTCGACTCGATGACCGTGCGCTGGGTCTCGTTGTCGAGGGCGCTGGTGGCCTCGTCGAAGAACAGGATGCGCGGGCGGCGGATCAGCGCCTGCGCGATCATCAGGCGCTGCCGCTGGCCGCCGGAGATCGCGCCGCTGCCCGAGACGATCGTGTGCAGCCCCATCGGCATCCGCCTGATGTCCTCGGCGAGCCCCGCCATCTCGGCCGCCGCCATCGCCTCCTCCGGCGTGTACGGCTCCGTACCGCAGATGACGTCCAGGATCGAGCCGGTGAACGGCTGCGCGTGCTGGAGCACGACCCCGCACTGCCGGCGCACGGCCGACCGGTCGAGCGCGGCGAGGTCCTGGCCGTCGTACAGCACACTGCCCGAGACCGGCTTGTCGAAGCCGATCAGCAGCCTGAGCAGCGTCGACTTGCCGCAGCCGCTGGGGCCGACTATGGCCACGAACTCGCCCGGGCGCACCTCGAAGGACACGTCGTCGAGGACGAGGGGGCCGTCGTCGGAGTAGCGGAACGACAGCCGCCGCGCCTCGATCGACCCGGTCAGCGGGCCCGGCCGGGTGCTGGCCGTGCGCACCTCGGGAGCGGCCTCCAGCACCGGCTTGATCTCCTCGAACAGCGGCAGCGCGGCCACTGCCGAGACGAACGCGCCGGTCAGCTGGGTGACGGAGGTCAGCAGCATCGTCACCGAGGTGTTGAAGGTGAGGAACGCGGCCGCCGACATCGACCCACGCGCGGGCCCCGCCAGCAGCATGAACATCAGCAGGGTGCACACCGGCAGGTACACCGCGCCCAGCACCGCGGTGAGGTTCTTGATCCGTCCCACCTTCTGCTGGAGTTCGCGGCTGTGCGCGAACCGCTCCGCCCAGGCCGCGTAGGCGTAGTTCTCGGCCGCCGCGACGCGCAGCTTCGGCAGTCCGCGCAGCGTCTGGAACGCCTGGTTGTTGAGCTTGTTGTTCAGTACCACCAGCCGCCGCTGCCAGCGCACCTGCCACAGCCCCAGCCCCAGGAACACGCCCGCGATGACGACGAGCATGCCGATCGCCGCCAGCGCCAGCGGCACGCTGTACCAGAACAGCAGTGCCAGGTTCATCGCCCCCACCGTCACCGACTGCGCGACCACGGGCCCGACGCCGGCCATCAGACGGCGGATCGCGCTGATCCCCATGGCCTGGCTCGCCAGCTCGCCGGTCGAGCGCTCGGTGAAGAACTTCGTCGGCAGCCGCAGCAGCCGGTCCCACAGGGCCGGCTGGAGCGTCGCCTCGATCCGACCCTCCAGCCGCAGGATCGTCAGGTTCTGCAGCAGCATGAAGGCCGCCGCCACGACACTGCTGACCATCACGGCCAGACAGAACTGCACGATCAGAGAGGTCTGTGCCTTCGGCACGAACTCACCGAGCACCTTGCCGGTCGCGATGGGCACCAGCGCGCCGATCGCCACCGTCACCAGACCACTCAGCAGGAGGTTGGCGAGGTCACCGCCGGTGCCCCGCATGCTGAACCTCAGCAGCCGCAGCGGGCTCAGCGCGCGGTCCGGGAGCGGACGGTAGAACATCACAGCCCGCGGCTCGAACTCCTGCGCGTTGGCCTTCTCGACCGGTGTCTCCCGGCCGGTCGCCGGATGGACGGCGACATAGCCGCCGCGCCGCCACAGCAGCGCCACCGGCGCACCGGACAGCGCCCGATGCCCGACCAGCGGGCCGATGTTGTCCCGCCACCACCGCCCGTCCAGGCGCACGGCCCTGGTGCGCACCCGTGAGGCGAGGGCGACCCGCTCCACCGGATCGAGCCGGTCGCTCTCGGTGCCGCTCTGCGCGGGCTCGGCCAGCGTGATCCCGGCCGCCTGCGCGACCAGCTTGCAGGCCGCGTAGCCGGCGTCCGCGTCGGCGGCCGTCGTGCGTGTGCCGGGCCGCTTGCCGATGGACGCCAGCAGGGTCCGGTCGGCCTGGGCGCGTACCGCCTCACCGGCCTTGATGCCCTCCGCCGTCCGGGTCTCGTGGGTGCGTTCCAGCTGCTCGATCCAGCGGTCGAGCGTGGTCAGCAGGCGGTACTGCTGGTCCACCATGGACTGCCAGACCGCCGGGTCCATCAGCAGGTCGGCGGCGGCCTCCGCGCCGTACAGCGAGCCGTACTGCACACTGCCCGGCGGCACCTGCATCCAGAAGACGTCGTCGTCGTCCCCCATGCTCGAATACGCTCGCACGGGGGCACCCCCGTCCGCGGCGGCCCGTTCGGTGGCCATCGGCGCCTGGAAGAGGATGGAGAGGCTGCGGCCGACGCCGAGGGCGAGGGCGTACTCCAGAGGGCTCGTCTGCGGCGGGACGTACTGCGGGTTGCCGTAGTCGTCGTAGGACCAGGTCTGGGTGTGCGCGGGCTGGTACAGCTCGCGCAGCCCGATGCGGTGGACGACGCAGTCCCTGAGCGGTCGCGCCACCAGCGTGTGCTGCGGCCCCGCGACCGGGCCGAGCAGCAGCGAGCCCGCCTCCAGGCGGCCCAGGTGGTGCCAGTGGCCCTGCTGCCCGGCGTCGACCGCGAAAAGGTCCACCGCGCCGGACGCCACCAGCCACAGCACCTGCGGGCCTTCGAGGTCCAGGCGGTTGAACCCCGCGCAGTCGATGCGCGTGCCCACCTGGCCGAGCGCGTCGAGAACGAGGTCGCCCTCGTGGACTGACGTCATCTCACCGCTCCTTGACCAGTGCCGCGTACGCGCCGCCCCGCGCCACGAGTTCCTCGTGCCGCCCGCGCTCCACGATCGCGCCGTGCTGCAGTACGACGATCTCGTCGCTGTCGCGCACGGTGCTCAGCCGGTGCGCGATCACCACGCAGGCACAGCCGCGCTTGCGCAGGTTGTCCATCACGACCAGCTCGGTCTCGGCGTCCAGCGCGCTCGTCACCTCGTCCAGCACCAGGATGCTGGGGCGGCGCACCAGGGCCCGCGCGATCTCCAGGCGCTGGCGCTGCCCGCCGGAGAAGTTGCGACCGTCCTGCTCGACCCTGCTGTGGATGCCGCCGGGGCGGCGCATGACGACGTCGTACAGCGCCGCGTCGCGGAGCGCGTCGACCACCGCTTCGTCCGGGATCGACGGGTCCCACAGCGCCACGTTGTCGCGGACGGTGCCCTCGAAGAGGAACACCTCCTGGTCCACGAAGGAGACGGAGGCGGCGAGCGCGCCGCGCGGGATGTCCTCGATGCGCTGGTCGTCGATGCGGATGACGCCCTCCCACGGGGCGTACAGACCCGAGATCAGCCGGGAGACCGTCGACTTGCCGCTGCCCGAGCCGCCGACCAGTGCCACCTGCCGGCCCGGGCCGACGGTCAGGTCGAAACCGGTGAGCAGGGGCTTGTCGAGCGGGCTGTAGCCGAACGTGATGTTCTGCAGCTCGACATGGCCCTGCAGCCGGCGCGTCGAGTCGCCCGCGCCGGGGCGGCCGTACAGCGGGTCCGCCTCGAAGTTCTCCACGTCCTTCAGGCGGGCCACGTCCGCGGCGAAGTCCTGGATGCGGCCCGCGACGCCGTTCAGACGGGTGATCGGGGCGGTGAAGCGGGTGACCAGGGCCTGGAAGGCGACCAGCAGGCCCACGGATATGCCGCCCTCGACCGCCCGCATGCCGCCGATCCAGAGGATGAGCGCGCTGTTCAGCGTGGCGAGCGTCGGCGCGACCACACCCAGCCAGGCGCTCGGGACGCCGAGGCGCTGCTGCTCCTCCAGGGTCGTGGCGTGCTGCCCGGCCCACTTGCGGAAGTAGCCGTCCTCGCCGCCGGTCGCCTTCATCGTCTCGATCAACTGCAGGCCCGTGTAGGCGGTGTTGGTCAGCCGGGCGTTGTCCGCGCGCAGCTTGGCGGTACGGGTGGCGCGCAGCCGGATGACCACCCGCATCGCGACGACGTTCAGCAGGGCGACGCCGATGCCGACGAAGGTGAGCTGGGGGTCGTAGGTGTAGAGGAGGAGCGCGTACAGGACGACGACGACGGCGTCCACGCCCGCCGCCGCGAGGTCACGGGCCAGCGTCTCGGCCACCGCGTCGTTCGACTGGAGGCGCTGCACCAGGTCGGCCGGGCTGCGCTGGGAGAAGAACGTCACCGGCAGCCGCAGCAGATGCCGCAGGAAGCGGGCGCTGGACAGGGTGGAGGAGATGATGCGGCCGCGCAGCAGGTTCGCCTGCTGCAGCCAGGTCAGCACCAGGGTGAGCGCGACACAGGACCCCATCGAGGCGAACAGCACGCCCAGCAGGGAGGTCTGGCCGCCGATGAGGAACATGTCGATGTAGGTGCGGCTCAGCGCGGGCACCGCCGCACCGACCAGCACGAGGAGGAGGCTGGCCAGCACGGCGGCGGGCATCGTGCCCGCGGTGCCGCGCAGCCGGGCCGGCATCGCGCCCAGAATCCCGGGCCGGCGACCGCCCTTGCTGAAGCCCTCGCCGGGCTCCATCACCAGCACGACCCCGGTGAAGCTGCCGTCGAAGTCCTCCATGGGCACGAAGCGGCGGCCCTTGGCGGGGTCGTTGACGTACACGCCCCGGCGGCCGAAGCGACGCCCCATGCCGTCGTAGACGACGTAGTGGTTGAACTCCCAGAACAGCACGGCCGGCGTCTTCACCTCGGCGAGGGCGGCCGTGTCCATCTGCATGCCCTTGGCGGTCAGGCCGTAAGAGCGGGCCGCCTTCAGCAGGTTGCTGGCGCGTGAGCCGTCGCGCGAGACACCGCACGCGATGCGCAGCTCCTCCAGCGGGACGTGACGGCCGTAGTGGCCCAGCACCATCGCGAGGGAGGCGGCCCCGCACTCCACGGCCTCCATCTGCAGGACGGTGGGTGTGCGCACCGTCTTGGTCCTGCCCTTGGGGACCGGGCGCTTGGGCGGGGCGGCGCGGCGCCTGCCGCGGGTCTCCTGTGCGGTGCTCACGGCAGCAGCCAATCGACGGGACGCTGGTCGGCCAGCCGGATCGAGGCGTCGGCCGTGGTCATGGAGGTGAGGGCGAACGGCGGCCCGTCCGCGGACGACCACGCGTAGCCGCTCTTCGTGCCGGACTCGCGGTCCAGCTGCACCCGTACGGCCACGGGCCTGCCCTCCTTGGTGAACTGCTCGCCGAGCTGGCTGTCACCGAGGAACGCGGCGATCTGCTGTGCCGACTGCGCGGAGCGGTCCACGGACTTCACGTGGCCGCGCAGGACGCCGTACTCCTGGGTGGGTACGGAGGAGACGGTGAGGTCCACGGCGGCCTCGTCCGGGATGGAGGCCGCGTTCTGCGCGGGGACGTACACCGTGGCGTACAGCGGGTCCTCGGCGTGCGCGACCTTCTCGACGGCGGCGACGTCCGCGCCGGTGGAGATGATCTGCCCGATGGTGGCGGCGAGCGCGGTGACCCGGCCCGCGGCGACCGTACGGACGACCGTCTCGCCCTTGGCGGTACGGACCTTCACGACGGGGGAGTTCGCGGGGAGCCACCTGCCCTGCTCGGCGAGGACCGCGGTGACCTGGCCGGCAACCGGGCTCTGCAGGATGTGACTGCCCTGGCCGTGGGTGAGGATCGCGGGCGCGCCGACGGTGGAGGCGACCGAGCCGGTCATGGCCCACACGGACGCCGCGGCCATCACGACCACCGTCACGCAGAGGACCAGCCAGCCCTGGGGACGGGCGAAGCGCACCGGAAGGTCGAGCTCCTCCGGCGACTGGAGCTTGGCGAGGGCCTGTTGGCGGAACTGCACGGAACTTCCCTCACCTGAGGATGAGTGGGGACCGGCGCGCGGCCGGTCGTGTCGCGGGGCGGTGCCGTTCGGTTCGTGGCACCCGAAGAGCCCCGGAGCCGGGGAAAGGCTCCGGGACTCAAAGGTTCGAAGGCGCGATCAGAGACCGGCGACCAGGCCCGAGACCGGGGCGGTGTTCAGGCCGGTGACACCCTCCACGGTACCGACGGCCGTGTCGACCAGGCCGGAGACCGGGGCGATGCCGTTGACAGCGTCGAGGGCACCGTTCACGGCGTTGACCTGCAGGCCGCCGGAGACGTTGTCGAGCTCGGCGTCGGAGATCTCGACGGTCTCAACCTGGGGGGTGGAGTTCATGATGGAACATCCCTTCCTAATGGATATCTCACAAGGGGGAGCGGCCCCCTCTGGGGACAGATGACGGCCGCGACCGCGGGCACCCGGCGCCCGTTTCCGAAAAGCCGTTCGTGGCCCCGCGATGCGATGGATCAAAGCACGCTGCGGGCGCGGGCTTCCAATCAACCCATGCCCTCACCTGGGCACTTGGGTCCGCGAACGCCGTCATCCGTGCAGATGCGGTCACGTCGTGTCGGTCACTTCTTCACATGCGTCACAGCATCGGCGCCGACGCGCTGTTGCATCCGGGCGGGGAACTTCGGGGCTCGCGGCGGCGAATTGGACACTCCCCCCTCAAGGGGGTGACCGCCGGTAGCTCCCTTGTGCAGAACCCCGGCCCGCCGTGACTTCGTTGAGCATTGAATGTGCAGATTCCCTGAAGCCAGGATTCCGCTCGGTGTTCACGACGGACCGTCACCGGTCGATGGCGGAACGTGTCAGCCCAGAAGGGCGTACACCGTGCTCGCCCGCGCCGCGATCTCCCCCGACCCCTCGTCGGTCAGCGTGATGTCGGCGAACGCCATCCGGCGGCCCAGTTTGGTGACGACCGCTTCGATCAGGACATCCGAACCGGTCACCGCGCGCTGGAACGACGTCGACTGCTGCACCGTCGTCATCGGTCCGTACGCCCCCCGCGCCGCCGACACGGCGATCACGGTCGCGGTGTCGGCGGCGGCCATCAGCGCCTGCCCCGACAGCGCACCGCCCTCCCGGGCCAGCGCATCCGACCAGGGCAGTCGCAGGATCGCGCGATGATCTTCGACGGCCTGTACGGACAGACCGAGGGCGAGCACCCAGGGGGCGAAGTTGGCGGAGAGGATCTTGTCGGCTTCGGCGGTGGTCATCGTCATATGGGGGATTGTTCCCGCCGCCGGGCCCTGCGGTGCGGTCCTTGGCCGATTAGGTGTGCCGAGTGGGGCGCGTGCAAAAGCAATTGAACGCCTCGTGCGACCCGTGCGTACCAACTGCCAACCAGGCGCCCCGAACAGCTGCCGAACAAGGCGGCACTGACCCCGTCCCCCAGGAGGTCGAGAAGTTTGAGTCACAAGCGAATTCCGAAGCGCAAGGCCGCGATAGCCGCGGGCAGCGTGGTGGCGCTCGGAGCGGCCGCGATCCTGCTGCCGAACGCCAACGCGTCGCAGGACGGCACGTCGGCCGACGCCGCCGCTCCCAAGACCCTGAAGGCGGCGGACGCCTCGGATCTGGCCTCGCAGCTCGCGGGCATGCTGGGCGACGCCTTCGCCGGGTCGTACTACGACGCCGAGAGCCGGCAGCTCGTCGTCAACGTCGTCCCCGGCGACAACAACAACGTCATCGTGCAGGCGAAGAAGGCGGGCGCCAAGGTCCGTGAGGTCGACAACAGCCTGGCCGAACTCGACGCCGGTGCGAAGACCCTGAAGTCCGAGGCGACCATCCCCGGCACCGCGTGGGCCGTCGACCCCAGAACGAACAAGATCCTCGTCACCGCCGACTCCACGGTCACCGGCGACAACTGGGACCAGCTGGAGTCGACCGTCGAGAGCCTCGGCTCGGACATGGCGACCATCAAGAAGTCGGCCGGCACCTTCAAGACGTTCCTCTCCGGCGGTGACGCCATCTTCGCCGGCGGCTCCCGCTGCTCGGCCGGCTTCAACGTCACCGCGGGCGACGGCTCTCCCGCCTTCCTGACCGCCGGTCACTGCACGCTCGGCGGCAACGAGTGGTCCGACACCCAGGGCGGCCAGCCGATCGCCACCGTCGACCAGTCGACCTTCCCCGGCGCCGGCGACTTCGCGCTCGTGAAGTACGACGACCCGGCGACGCAGGCGCCGAGCGAGGTCAACGTCGGTGACCAGACCGTCCCGATCAGTCAGGCCGCGGACGCCGCGGTCGGCCTCCAGGTCTTCCGGATGGGCAGCACCACCGGTCTGAACGACGGTCAGGTCACGGGCCTCGACGCCACCGTCAACTACCCGGAGGGCACGGTCACCGGGCTCATCCAGACCAACGTCTGCGCCGAGCCCGGGGACAGCGGCGGCTCCCTGTTCACCCAGGACGGGCTGGCGATCGGCCTGACGTCCGGCGGCAGCGGTGACTGCACGGTCGGCGGCGAGACCTTCTTCCAGCCGGTGACCACCGCCCTGGAGGCGGTCGGCGCGACCCTCGGCGGTGGTGGCGCCGCGGGCGGCGGCGCGGGCGCGGGTGACGACGCCGGTGCGGGCGAAGAGGCCGGCGCGGGCGAGGAAGCCGGTGCCGGTGAGGAAGCCGGTGCCGGTGAAGAGGCCGGTGCCGGTGAACAAGCCGGTGAGGGGGTCGGCAACGGGAACGCCGACGGCACGGGCAATGGCCTCGGCGAGATCATCGGCAACGGCGTCGGCGTGAACTGACACACCGGCACCGCCGAGAGCACACACGCGGTCCGGCCCTCCGGCGGGAGGGCCGGACCGCTTCGTGCCCGGGCGGGACCCTCATCCCCGCGCCCGCAGCAACAGCAGCGCCACGTCGTCGACCCGTTCCCGCGTCGAGGCGCTGTGCCGGACGAGGAGGTCGGCCAACTCGTCCAGGGGACGTTCACCGGCCTCGCTGAGGACCTGGCCGAGGTCGGCGAGGGCGTCCTCGATGTCGACACCGGGGGATTCGATCAGGCCGTCGGTGTAGAGGACGAGCACACAGCCCGGCGTGAGATCGACCTCCGTCGTCGGATAGGTGGGTGAGCCGTCGATGCCCAGCAGCGGGCCGCCCGCGAGGTCCAGTACCCGCACCCGCCCGTCCGGCCGTCGCAGCAGCGGCGGCGGATGCCCGGCACGTGCCATCACCGCCTTCCCGTGCTCGGGGTCGAGGCGCAGGTACAGACAGCTGGCGAACAGATCCGCGCCGAGGTCGAGCAGCAGCCGGTTGGTGCTGCGCATGACGTCCTCGGGCGCCTGCCCGACGGTGGTGTACGCCCGCACGGCGGTGCGGAGCTGGCCCATCAGACCGGCCGCGGTGACGTTGTGCCCCTGCACGTCCCCGATCACCGCCGCCGTCAGCCCCCGCTCGGTCGGCACCAGGTCGTAGAAGTCGCCGCCGATCTCCATGCCCTGCGTGGCGGGCAGGTAGCGCGCGGCCGCGTCGATGCCGGGCAGCGGCGGCAACGAGTGCGGGAGCAGGGCGGCCTGCAGCCCGTGCGCCAGCTGGTGCTTGGCGTCGTAGAGCTGGGCGCGTTCCAGCGCCTGTGCGATGAGCCCGCCCAGACTGGTCAGGACCGCCCGTTCGTCCGCCGGGAACGCGTGCCGCTCGGCGTAGGCCAGCACACAGGTGCCGACCGGCCGGCCGGAGGCGATCAGCGGCAGATACGCCCAGGCCGCGAAGCCGTCGGGGGTCGCGTGCCGCGCCGGATACAGCCGCTCCAGCTCCTGCCGGGAGTCGAAGAACGCGGGTACGCCGGTGGTGAGGGCATGGGTGCCCGGGGTCTGCTCGGTCAGCGGCATGCCGTCGAACTGCTCCACGACCTGCGGATCCTGATAGCCGCGGTGCCCGAGCACATGCAGTCGGCCGGACCGTGAACCCAGCACGACCAGGGCCTGGCTGCCGACGGCCGGCACGATCTCGTCCGCGACCAGCTGCACCACGTCCTGGACGCCGGCGGCCTCGGTGAGCGCCCCGGCCAGGCTCAGCACCTGGGAGATGGTCACCAGCCGGGCCGGCGCGTCACCGGGCGGAGGCCCGCCACGGGCCATCTCGGCCACCGCGCGGGCCCTGCTGATCCGGACGCTCAGCCCGGTCGTGCTCGGATACATACGGAACGACAGCCAGTCGCCGGGCGGGCGAAGCGCCACGAACGATGTGGTCTGCTGGCTCATCAGCGCCGCCCGGTAGCGGTCCTCGTACACGGGATCGTTGAGCCAGGGCACCGCTGCCCACAGCTGGTTGCCGAGCAGCCGGTTGGCCGGAACGCCGATCAGCTCGGCCGCCGCCGCATTGGCGAAGCTGACCCGGCCGTGCAGATCCAGCGAGCACAACCCGTACGGCAGCCGCGACACCATCCGTGCCGCCTCCACCGTGCCGAGGGTGCCGGCCGCGCCGCTGAACGCCGGTCCGGCGATCAGATCGGGCTCGGGCAGCGGCGGACGGCTGTCCTCCCTGGCCCGCTCCAGCCGCACCGCGAGCCGTCGGCAGGCAGCCGCCAGATGGTCCTGGTCCCGCTCCGACAGCTCCGGGGGATGCGAGCCGGGCCACGTCACGAAGATCGCTCCGTAGGCGGTGGTGTCGGTGGCCACGGGCAGCGCGGCCAGCGCGAACGAGTAGGGCAGGACGACGGCGATCCGCGGATAGCGGGCGGCCATGTCGTCCTCGCCCCGCACCCAGACGAGCCGTCGCTCCCGCACCGCCTCGGCCACGGGGATCGGCGCGCTCAGCCCGACCCGCTCCCATGGCGCCGAGAACGCCCGGGGCAGGCCCGCCACCACCGCCATCTCCAGTACCGGCTCATCGGCGGCCAGCAGATACACGGCACCGGAGTGCGCGTGCACCTCGTCCATCATCGACGCCAGCGCCAGTGACAGCAGCGGCCGGCCGACCCGCGTCCGCGCGGCCGTCTGCGCCTGGGCGGACGTCTGCCCCTCGGACACGCCGACCACCTCCTCGCCACTGGGCGCGTCCCGCGGACCCGGGCCGCCGGCAACGCACCGGAACCGGGCCCCAGGGCTCAAATCTCCCCCTTCACGGCCCTTCGCGCACGGCGAGCGCACAGGGCCTCACAGGCGGCGGGATCATGCACGGCGCACGCGTACCCGCGGCCGGGGGAGGCGGCGCATACCCCTTAGGGCCCGGACCATGCCCCCGGACCTGAAGCGCGGGGCCGCGTACGGGCGCCATGTGTGCGCCCCCGCGCACCCTGATGGCCGGTTCTTCGCGCCCGCAGTTGGTGCGGGACGCGAACAATAGGGCACGCGTTTCTCACCACGGAACCGGTGCAGGGCGAGCTGAAGGGGCGGGTAGTGATCCGGGTGCTTCTGGTGCATGACGCGTGTCTGGTCAGATCGGTGCTGGCGGACTGGTTACGCAGACAACCGGGCCTTGAGGTGCACGACGCCTCGTGGCGCAGCGCGCCGGTCCGTCTGCGGGCCGTGCGGCCGACGGTCTGCGCGGCGGATCTGGACTGCTCGGACGCGTACGGCATCCCGCCGCTGGGCGACCTCTGCACACGCGAGGCGGGCCGGCCGGCGCCGCGGCTGCTGGTGCTCGCCGGCTCCCACAGACCGGGTCTGCTGAAGCGGGCCGCCGAGGCGGGGGCGCTCGGATACGTGGACAAGGAGGGCTCGCCCGAGAACCTGGTCCGCGGGATCCGGCGGGTGGCCGAAGGGAAACGTTTTGTCGATGACTCGCTGGGCTTCGGGTTCCTCAAGGCCGCCGAGATGCCCCTGACCCGGCGGGAACTGAGCGTGTTATCCCTCGCCGCCGAGGGAGCCTCGGTGGCGGAGATCGCGGGAAGCCTGCATCTGTCCCACGGGACCGTGCGCAACTACATGGCCGCCATCACCCGCAAGACCGGGGCCCGCAACCGCATCGACGCGATCCGGATCTCGCAGGGCGAGGGCTGGCTGTGACGGCATGTGCGTCCAGCCGCCCACGAGCTCGCGGTACGCGGCCGAGCGGCTCAGCAGCTCCTCATGGGTGCCGTACGCCGTACGGGGCCCGTCCATGACCAGTACCCGGTCGGCGCGCCGGGCCGAGCTGATCCGGTGCGCGACCACGACCAGGGTGCCGCCCGGCCGTTCCGCGAACGCCCGTTCCGCACGCTCCTCGGCCCGCGCGTCCAGATGGCAGGTCGCCTCGTCGAGCAGGGCGAGCGGCGCGGGTGAGAGATAGGCACGGGTCAGGGCGACGAGCTGCCGCTCACCGGCGGAGAGCGCCGCCGGATCCACCATCGCCCCGGGCCCGCCGAGCGACCGCAGCAGCGGCAGCAGCCCGACGGCCTCCGCCGCGGCGAGCAGCTCCGCCTCGGGTACGGGGTCCGGCCGAAGATGCCCCAGGTTCTCGGCGAGCGTGCCGGTGAACACGTACGCCTCCTGCGGGATGAGCACCCGCAGCGCGGCGGCCCGCGGCCCGGGCACCGGATGCCCGCCGAGCCGGACCTCCCCCCGGCCCGGCTCCAGCAGGCCGGCGACCAGCGCGGTGAGCGTGGACTTCCCGATGCCGCTCGCACCCACGACGGCCAGGTGGGCGCCCGCCGGCAGGGCGAGGTCCAGGTCGTCGATGACGGGGGCGGCGGTGGGGCCGTAGGCGAAGCTGACGGACGTGAGGGAGAGCAGGGGAGGGGTGGGCTCGTCGGCGGGGGGCGGGGAGGCGGCCGGTTCGCCGGCCGGGGTGAGGCAAGGCACGGGTTCGCCGTCCGGGCGGGGCAGGCGTGCCCTGGTCTCGTCGCAGGGGCGGGCGTGGGACTCCGACTCGGGGGCGACCCCGGGCCCCGTGGAACGCTCGGACGGGGTCCGCCCGGTCCTTGAGACGGGTTCGCGGGCCGGTCCTTCGGCCGCACCGAGTGCTTCGTGGGCGCGTCGCCCGGCCTCGGCAGGGCGTTGGACGGGTGGCCGCTCGGCTGCCGGGGGAGCTGCATGGGTGAGGCGCCCGGTCCCGGCGGTCGCGGGTTCGCAGGCCGGCCGTCCCTTTCCGGCGGTCGCGGGTTCGCAGGCCGGCCGTCCCTTTCCGGCGGGGGCCCCGCCGACAGCGCGCCCATCTCCGGCGTCGGCCCCGCCGCCGGTGTGCCCCGCCCCGTCCTCAGGTGCGTCGGCATGGCGCCCCGGCCCCATGTCGGGTCCGTCGGTGGGGCGCCTCGCCCCTCCCTGGGGTCCGTCGGTGAGGCGTCCCGCCCCGGCCTCGGGCTCACGGGTCAGCCTCCGTAGGACGACGACCAGCCGTGAGCCGCTCGTGCCGAGGCCGTGGACCAGGTTGTGCAGGGCCGGCAGCAGCGACTGGGTGACGTAGGCGAGGGCGCCGACCAGGGCGCCGGCGGTGACGCCGTGGGCGAGGAGCCAGGGCGCGCAGAGCAGGAGCAGCACGATCGGGAGCTGACCGCCCAGGGCGAGGGAGGCCACCCGCAGGACACCCCAGCGGGCCAGGGAGCAGGCGGCCCGCCGCTCGGCGTCGATCCGGCGCCGGGTGACGGCGGCGACCCGCTCCTGCGCGCCGGCCGCCGTGATGTCCCGCAGTCCGGGGCAGACGGTGGCCAGCCCGTCGGCCAGCGCCTCGTCGGCGACGAGGAACGCCTCCTGACGCCGGGCGAGCGGCCGCAACGTCGCCGCGAACAGGCCCAGGCCCGCGGCCAGCGGCGGCCCGACGACCAGCAGGAGCAGCGGGTCGAGCGACACCAGCCCCACCAGGGCGCCGGCCGAGGTGAACAGGAACGAACGCGACACCATCACCAGCCCGGCGAAGGTGTCCCGGGCGATCTCGACCTGCTGGGTCAGCCCGGACAGCGACCCGGCGTCCGCCTCCCGCACCCCGCGCACGACGACCCTCGCGACCAGCCGGTCCCGCAGTGGTTCGGCCAGCGCGGCGACCGCACCGTAGACCCGCGCCGTGCCGTACGCCCCGAGGAGCACACCGAGTCCGGCCACCCCGAGCCAGACGAGTCCGGTCGTGGGCCGCCCGGCCAGGAAACCCTCGTCCAGGGCCCGGGCGAGCGCGTACCCCGTGAGGAAGGTCTGCCCGGTCTCCAGCACGGACCAGCCCGTCAGCCGCACCAGGACCCGCCACCGTTCCCGCAGGAAGCGCAGGCCGCGCCGGTACACGCCCTCGGTCATGACGGCTCACCGTCCGCGAACACCGCCCGGTACTCGGGGATGCGCCACAGCCGCTCGTGCGGCCCCACCGCCCGCACCCTGCCTCCCTCCAGCCAGGCCACCGCGTCCGCGCGTGCGGCGGTCGCGGCGCGGTGGGCGATCAGGAGCCGGGTACCGCCGTGCGGACCGGGGTTCGCCAGGGCCGCGGTGATGCGGGCCTCGGTCACCGTGTCGAGGCTGGAGAGCGCGTCGTCGAGGATCAGCAGCCGCCCGCCGTGCGCGAACGCCCGCGCGAGGCCGAGGCGTTGGGACTCCCCGCCGGAACGCGGGGCATCGGCCACGGCGGTGGCGTACCCGTGGGGGAGGCGGCGTACGAAGTCGTCCGCGTGGGCGGCGCGGGCCGCCTCACGGACCCGTTCGGGGACGGGGGACGGCAGGGCGAGGCCGATCTCCTCCTCGATCGTGCCGCCCAGCAGCGCGGGGCGTTCGAAGGCGTACCCGACGGCGCGGCGCAGCGCGTCGTGAGTGAGGTCGCGCAACGGCACCCCGTCGAGCAGCACCTCGCCCGCGTCCGGGTCGGCCAGACGTCCGGCGATCGCGGCGAGCAGGGACTTGCCCGAGCCGGACGGGCCCACGACGGCCACTGTCGTCCCGCCGGGCACCACGAGGTCGACCCCGTCGAGCACGGCACGGTCCCCGCGTACGGCCCGTACCCCGCGCAGCTCCAGCCGGCCGGGCCCGGAGGGCAGGTCACGCTCGCCGTAGCCGGGCGCCGGCTCCGTGAGCACCTCGTCCAGGCGCCCCGTCGCGGCGCGGGCCCGGGCCAGACCGGCGAGCTGTCCGACCAGGACACCGATTCCGGTGGCGAGGACCGCGTACCGGGAGGCCGCGAGCACCTCGCCGACCGTCAGCCGGTGCCGGGCGAGCAGGACACCGGCCACCGCGACGACCCCGAGCTGGAGCAGCGGGGCCACGGCGACCGACCGGCCCGCGGCCAGCCCCTGCACCCGCCACATGCGGTGCCCGGCCCGGGACAGCTCAGGCAGGGGCCGCAGGATCCGTGCCGTCTCCCGCTCGGCCGTACCCGCCGCCTCGATGGTGCGGTGCCCGCGGACGGCTTCGGCAAGGGCCCGCGCGATCCGTCCCTGGGCCTGCTGGTAGCGCGTCACGCACTCCCTGGTGTCGCGGGCGAACGCGCGCAGCAGCAGCGCCAGTACGGGCGCCCCGGCCAGCAGCACGGCCGCGAGCCACGGGTCGATCGACGCGAGGGCCACCATGCCGCCGACGGGACCGGCCAGCGCGGCGAGCAGCGCGGCGCGGGCGGTCGGTGCCGTGCCGGCCTGGGCGGCGTTGCCCACGAGGCGGGCGACGAGGTCACCGGGCCCGAAGCGGGTGGCGGCACGCGGGCCGACGGCCAGCACGTGCCCGGTCAGACGCCGGCGCAGCCAGGCGGTGGTACGGGCGTCGACGGAACCGGTCAGCACCGTCTCGATCGCGTCCAGCAGGGCGAGCAGCAGGACGATCGCGGCGCAGTACAGCACCCAGCGGGTCGCCGGGGCCCGCGCCAGCAGCAGATCAAGGGTGTGGCCCAGCGCGGCGGGCAGCAGCAGACCCGCACCGGTCGCGGCCGTGCTCATCAGGCACAGGGCCAGGATGCGGGCGGGGGCCGGACCGAGCGGCCCGGTGAGTGACCTGACGGCTTGTGTCATGCGGCGGCGGCCTCACCCTCGACGCGTGCGGGCCCCGGGCGGCCGCTCCCACGTGGGAAGCGGACCGCCCGGAGCCATGGGCACCGGTGCTCGTCAGAGACAGAGCGTGAGGCTCGCCGCGCTGACGCAGGACAGCAGGCTGAGCGTGCTGGCGCCGCCGCCTCCGGTGTGCTCGTCGGACTCCATCGCCTGCAGGTCGAGAAGTGCCATGTCGTTACTTCCTTCCATATCGGTGTCGTCCACCCGTGGGGACGGGGTTGTGTCACGGCTCCGTCAGAGTGCGGAACCGCGTGGTGAGGGCCGCCCGAGCGGCGGCAGGAACGGCAGATGCGCGGTGGCCGGGTCGCCGGGGGCCGCGTGGGCCGCTCCCAGCGCCAGCAGGCACCCTGCCGTTCCGGTGGCCAGGTCCATCGACAGACGCATCATCTGGTGACCCGGGAAGGCGAGTTGACCTTGGTAGTCCATGGAGAACCAGCCGAGCCCGGCGATCTGCTCGGCGAGCCGTTCGCCGGTCGCTCCCGGCGTGTCGGTGCGGGCGAGGTGCAGGATCATTCCGGCGCGGCCCTGCAGGAGGCCCGGCTGCACGTAGAAGCGGCTGGTGGCGGCGGTCAGGATCCCGGCCCTGGCCCGCTCGAACGCGCCGTCCGGGTCGGGGGCGTGGGCGAGGTGGTCGTCCAGGACCATCGCGATGCCGGCGCTGCCGTCGCCGAGGTACGGCAGGGTCCGCCAGCCCTCGTCGACCTCCAGCGAGCCGCTCGGGTGCGTCACGCAGCACTCCAGGTCCCGGCGCAGTGCCACCCCGGCCGCCTCCAGCAGCTGAGGTTCACCGGTGCGTTCGTACTGCCGCAGCAGGAACAGCGCCGGCCCGCTCGCCCCGCGCATCAGCCCGGCCCGGCGACGCCTGGGCGTGTCCGGCAGGGGCTGCGCGAGTCGGCGTACGAGGATGCCGGCGACCTCTGCGGCACGCTCCCGCAGCTCCGACTCACCGGTCGTCCGGGCCAGTTCGCCCAGCACCAGGCCGAGTCCGGCCAGTCCGCCGTGCAGGTCGGAGGAGAGGTTCTGCCACCGCTCCCCGAGGATCCGCTCGACCAGGTCGAGGGCGCGCTGCCGGTGGCCGAGCCGGTCCAGGACGTGGGCGACGCCCGCGAGACCGTCGTACAGCCCCAAGGGGGTGCCCGTCGGCGGGGGCGCCGTTCGCTCCAGCAGCCAGCGCTCGCCCTCGTCGTAGCGTTCGGCACCGACCGCGTCCAGTGCGTACAGGACGCCCGCGGCACCGTGCGCGAGGCCGAGGCCGCCGCCGTCGGAGAACTGCGTGATGTCACCGGGGAAGAGCCGGTCGTCGCGCTCCGGGGTCGCCGAGGCCAGCAGCGCCTTGATCATGGAGTCACGGCTGTACGGCCAGTCGCCCGGCGCCACGAACGACGGTGCGCGCACGGTGCTGCCGCGGGTGATCTCGGTGACCGCCTCGTCCAGGAACTCCTCCGGTACGTCCGGGAACTGACTGAGGATCACTTCGGCGAGATGGGCCGCCTTGCCCCGGTCGACCACGAACAGCGTGGTGACGGGCAGGAACAGGGCGAGCCGCAGACAGGCCAGCGCGTAGCGGTCGACGTCCACGCCCCTGCGGTCCGGCGGGGCGAAGAAGCCGGGATGGGCGACCACTTGCCGGCCCTGCTCGCAGACGGGCGCAGCCGCCTCGAAGTCCAGCAGGACCACCGACTCCTCGTCGGGTGTCACCATGATGTTGAAGACATGCAGGTCGTTGAAGACGATCCCGCGCGCGTGCACCGCCTCCACCGCCCGCTCGACGGCCCCGTGGATGCGCACCGCCCACGCCGTGTAGTCGGCCACCGCCCGCGGGTCGGGGTCCGGGGTGAGCAGCGGATGCCGTTCGGCGAAGAACGAGTTCAGCGGGCGTCCCTCGACGAAGTCCATGACGAGGAACCGGTGGTCGCCCAGCGTGAACCAGTCCCTCACCTCCGGCACCACCCCCGTCCCCGCCACCTGTTCCAGCGCGGCCTTCTCCCGCTCCAGCCGGGCGATCGCGTCCGCCCCGTCGGCGGCCAGCCCCGCGTGCGGCCGGCCCTCCTTCAGCACGACCCGCCGCCCGTCCCGGGTGTCCGTGCCCGCGTACACCCCGCCGCCGTTGGAGAAGTGCAGCGCCTTCTCGATGCGGTACGGCAGCTCGCCCACCGTCGTCGTGTTGCGCGCAGCCAGATGCGGCTCCAGGAACGCCGGGAGGGTCACCCACTCCGGCACCTGGAAGGACGGCGCCCGGCGGTCCGGCACCCGGTTGCCCTCGCCGTCCAGCACCGCCGGCACGAGCGAGCCGCGCTCGTCGACGACGAAGGAGCGGGCGAACGCGCCGTAGCGGACGTAGAGCGGGCCTTCGTTCCACCGCAGATCGGTGAGGATGTACGGCCCCTCGAAGCCCTCCAGGAGTTCACCGAGCTCGCGCAGCACGACGTGCAGCTGCTCCTCGTCGGCCGGGTAGAGGGTGACGAACTTGCCGCTGGTGTCACGGGCGGCGTACTTGGTGTTGCGCAGATGCAGCAGGTGCGGACCCGGCACGAACTTGAACGGGATGCGCCGCGGCACGCAGTAGTCCCACACGATCGCGGCGATCCGCTCGGCGTCGGCCCGGGTGGCCGAGGCGTGGATCTTCCAGCCCTGAGCCGGACCGGACACCGGCTTCCCGTCCGCGGTGAGCGGTGTGAGCGCCAGCCAGTCGCCGATCCGCGTCGCGTCCCAGCCCTCCGGCACCTCGCGCCGCGCCGTCTCGTAGAGCGCGGTGCCCCGAGTCTCCTCAGACATGCGTTCAGGCGTCTCGTAGAAGTGCCTGTCGGCGAGCGCGTACACCTCGTACCGCTTGTCCATGCCTCCCCCTCCGTGGCTACGACGCAGAGACTTCCAGTGCGGGGAAGGCCACGCACAGTCACGGCTGTCACGAGCTCACCGTGCGGAACGCATGCGTCAAGAACTGTTCGGAGGTTTTCGAGCGCCACCCTCGTCAACGCCGCACCGAATGCTCACAGGGGCTGCGCACATGGCTCACAAGCGCTGTAATGGCGGACGTGGTCACTGAGGGCGCTGCCGGACGCAGGAGGCGTCTGCGGGCCGAAGCCGCCCTGAAGGCGCTTGCCGTCGATACGGACTCACCGCAGCGACTGCGCCGGGTCCTGGAACAGGCCCTGGTGTTCGCCGGGTCCTCCTTCGCCGCCGTGTACACGCCCAGCGAGGACGGCGAGCTGCTGTGCCTGATCGAGTCCGTCGGGGTGCCCCGCACCCTCTACGGCCTGCGCGACGGCTATGCCCTGGCCGGACGCTCCCCGCTCGCCGACGCCCACCGCACCGGCCACCCGGTGTGGCTCACCCCGCGGGAGCTCGCCGGCTCCGCGGACTCGCGACGGACACCCTCGCCGGACTTCCACCTGGCCGCGCTCCCCGCCCGCCGCGGTGACGACGGCGGATGCCTGGTGGCCGTCAGCGAGCACGCGGGCGGCTTCGGCCCCGACGACCGCGCGTGCCTCGAGCTGATCGCCGAAGCCGTCGCCTTCCCCGCCCGGCCCGCTGCCACCGAGCCCGGGGAACTGCCGCCGGGCGCGTTCAGCCTCGCCATGGACACCGGCCGCCTCGACGTCGGTGACCACATCCTGGCGCTGTTCGGCCTCGGGGCGGACGAGTTCGACGGCAAGGTGGAGACCCTGCTGGGCCGAACCGTCCCGGAGGACCTGCCGTCACTGATGTCCGTCGTCGAGGCCGACCACATGTCCATCGGCGACCGCGAGCTGGAGTTCCGGGTCCTGCAACCCGCCGGCCCGCCCAAGTGGCTCCGGCTGCGCGGCCGTCTCCTGCCCGGCGGCGAGGGGCTCCCGGCCCGCCTCGTCGGCACCGTCGCCGACGCCTCCACCCTGCGTTCCGAGGTCACCGACGTCGCCCGCGTCCAGCGCCTCGCCGCCGCCCTCGCCACCGCCGGCACGGTCCGGGACGTCAGCCACGCCGTGGTCAGCGCCCTGCGCAAGCCGCTGCGCGCCGACCGCATCGCGCTCGCCGAGCTGGAGAACGACCGGCTCGTCGTCACCGTCCTGGACCCACCCGGCCCCGAGTCCTGGCCCGAGCTGTGGCGCCAGGAGTGGCGCACCGAATGGCCCGACGCCCCCGTGCGCGCCATGCCCACCCTCGCCGCCGTCCTGCGCGAGGGCCGCGCACGGATCTGGCCCGCCGGCACCACCCTGGAACCCGCCCTCGCCGACGTCGGCCCCGGCGGCCTCGCCGTCCTGCCGCTGCCCGCCGGCGGCCGGGTGGCCGGCGCGTGCGTGATCGGCTGGGACACCCCGCACGAGTTTGGACCCGACGAACGCGCCCTGCTGACCGCCTCCGCCGGCCTCGCCGGCCAGGCCCTGCTGCGCGCCCACGCCTTCGACGCCGAGCACGAACTCGTCGGCATGCTGCAGCGCCAGCTGCTGCCCCGTCGGCTGCCCCGGCTGCCCGGCGCCGAGGCCGTCGCCCGCTATCTGCCGACCACGGCAGGTCTGGAGGTGGGCGGCGACTGGTACGACGTCATCCCGCTGCCCGACAACCATGTGGCGCTGGTCATCGGCGACGTCCAGGGCCACAGCGCGGCCGCCGCCACCCTCATGGGCCAGATGCGCACCGCGCTGCGCGCCTACGCGGCCGAGGGCCACCCGCCGGACGTGGTCGTCCACCATGCCAACCGGCTTTTGATGGACCTGGAGACCGACCTCTTCGCCACCTGCTGCTACGTCGACGTCGACCTGGAGGAGGGCGCCGCCTGGTGCGTGCGCGCCGGACACCCGCCGCCCGTGCTGCGCCACCCGGACGGGGCCACGGAGATCGCGGAGGCGGAGGGCGGTCCGCCGCTCGGTGTGCTGCGCGAGGCCGGGTTCCCGATGAGCCCGCTCAGCCTCCGGCCCGGCACCGTCGTGGCCCTCACCACCGACGGCCTGGTCGAGTCCGCCGACGCCGACATCGACGCGGGCATGGACCGGCTCGCCCGCGCACTGGCCCGCTCCGACCCGGCCCACCTCGGACTCGTCGCCGACGCCCTGCTCGTGGAGGCGCGCCGCAGCGACGACATCGCCCTGCTGCTGATGCGCTACGACGGCATGGCCGTACGCCCGCTGCGCGAGAGCTGGACCGTCTGGCGCGTCCCCGAGGCCGTCGCTCACGCCCGCCGCTTCACCCGACGCACCCTGCGCACCTGGGGCGTGCCGCCGCCGGACGCCGACACCGTCCTGCTGGTCGTCAGTGAACTCGTCACCAACGCCCTGGTGCACACCGACGGCCGGGTCCGCCTCGACCTCACCCTCGTCAACGACCGGCTGCGCGTCGCCGTCGCCGACTCCTCACCCCGCACCCCGGTGAAGCCGACCAGCATCAGTTGGGAAGCCACCGGTGGCCGCGGCATCCTCCTGGTCGAGGCCGTGTCGGCGGCCTGGGGCACGGTGCCGGTCAGTGGCGGAAAACAGGTGTGGAGCGAGATCGTGCCGGGCGGCTGAGGCCGGAATCCGGCGAACCGCCGTACAGCACGGCAGTTGAGAACAAGCCAATCCCGGCACGCTCAAATCCGGCCGACCCGGGCTAAGGTGAAGCAGATGAAGGCTCTCGTGCTGGCCGGTGGCGCCGGTACGCGCTTGAGGCCGATCACGCACACTTCGGCCAAACAGCTCGTGCCGGTGGCGAACAAGGCCGTGCTCTTCTACGGGCTGGAATCCATCGCAGCGGCCGGTATCACGGACGTCGGCGTCATCGTCGGCGAGACCGCCGCCGAGATCCAGGACGCCGTCGGCGACGGCACCAGGTTCGGCCTGGAGATCACCTACATTCCTCAGGAACGACCACTGGGCCTGGCGCACGCCGTCCTCATCGCCCACGACTACCTCGGCGACGACGACTTCGTGATGTACCTCGGTGACAACTTCATCGTCGGCGGAATCACCGATGTCGTCGACGAGTTCCGCGACCACCGTCCCGACGCGCAGATCCTGCTCACCCGCGTCCAGGACCCGCGCTCCTTCGGCGTCGCCGAACTCGACGACCTCGGCAGGGTCGTCGGCCTGGAGGAGAAGCCGCGGCACCCCAAGAGCGACCTGGCCCTGGTCGGCGTCTACCTGTTCACCCCTGCCATCCATGGCGCGGTACGCGCTGTCACGCCGTCCTGGCGCGGCGAGTTGGAGATCACCCACGCCATCCAGCACCTGATCGACACGGACGCCGACGTGCGCTGCACCGTCATCAAGGGCTACTGGAAGGACACCGGGAACGTCGCCGACATGCTGGAGGTGAACCGGACCGTCCTGGAGAACCTCGCACGCCGCATCGACGGCGACGTCGACGACGCCTCCGAGACCGTCGGACGCGTCGTCGTCGAGGAGGGGGCGCGCGTCGTCAACTCCCGCATCGTCGGTCCCGCGGTCGTCGGCTCCGGCACGCTCGTCGAGGACTCCTACGTCGGCCCCTTCACCTCCATCGCGGAGAACTGCCGTATCACCGACAGCGAACTGGAGTTCTCCATCGTGCTGCGGGACGCGTCCATCGACGGGGTGGGCCGGATCGAGTCCTCGCTCATCGGGCGGCACGTCGAGGTCACCCCGGCACCCAGCGTCCCCAGCGCTCACCGCCTCGTCCTCGGAGACCACAGCAAGGTGCAGATCCACACATGAACCTCCTCGTCACCGGCGCCGCCGGCTTCATCGGCTCGCACTACGTGCGCACCCTGCTCGCCCGTGACGCGCCGGACGCGCCCGAGGCGCCGCGGATCACGGTGCTGGACAAACTCACCTACGCCGGCACCCTCGACAACCTCCGACTCGACCACCCCAGGCTGCAGTTCGTGCACGGTGACATCCAGGACGCCGCCCTGGTCGACAAGGTGATGGCGCAGGCGGACCAGGTGGTGCACTTCGCCGCCGAGTCCCATGTGGACCGTTCGATCGCCGGCGCCGACGACTTCGTCCTCACCAACGTGGTCGGCACCCAGACCCTGCTGGACGCGGCCCTGCGCCACGGCGTCGAACCCTTCGTGCACATATCGACCGACGAGGTCTACGGCTCCGTCGCCACCGGCTCCGCCACCGAGCAACACCCCCTGCGGCCCAGCTCCCCCTACTCCGCGTCCAAAGCCTCCTCCGATCTGCTCGCCCTCGCCCACCACCGCACCCACGGCCTGGACGTCCGCGTCACCCGCTGCTCCAACAACTACGGCCCGCACCAGTTCCCCGAGAAGGTCGTCCCGCTCTTCATCACCAACCTCCTCGACGGGCAGCACGTCCCCCTCTACGGCGAGGGCCGCAACGTCCGCGACTGGCTGCACGTCGACGACCACTGCCACGGCGTCGACCTCGTGCGCACCAAGGGCCGGCCCGGCGAGATCTACAACATCGGCGGCGGCACGGAACTGAGCAACCGGGAGCTCACCGCCCTGCTGCTGGCGGCCTGCGGCGCGGACCCCGACCGGGTGCGGCACGTCGAGGACCGCAAGGGCCACGACCTGCGCTACTCGGTCGACTGGACCAAGGCCCGCACCGAGCTCGGCTACCGGCCCCGCCACGACTTCGCGTCCGGCCTCGCCGAAACCGTCGCCTGGTACCGCGACCACCGCGCCTGGTGGGAACCCCTCAAGCGCCGCGTCGGCGAGGTGCACGGATGAGGTGGCTGGTCACCGGAGCGGGCGGCATGCTCGGCCGCGACACACTCGACGCGCTCCTCGCCCGCGGCGAGCAGGTGGCCGGCCTCGGCCACGCCGCCCTCGACATCACCAATGCCGACTCCGTCGACCGCGCCCTCACCGCCCACCACCCCGACCTCGTCGTCAACTGCGCCGCGTACACGGCCGTCGACGACGCCGAGACGGACGAGGAACGAGCCCTGCGCGTCAACGGCGACGGCCCGCGCCTGCTCGCCCGTGCCTGCGGCGCGCACCGGGCCCGCCTGATCCATGTCTCCACCGACTACGTCTTCGCGGGCGACGCCTCCACCCCGTACGCCGAGGACCAGCCACCCCGCCCCCGCACCGCCTACGGCCGCACCAAACTGGCGGGGGAGCGCGGGGTGTCGCAGGAGCTCCCGGACGCGAGCGCGATCGTCCGCACCGCCTGGCTGTACGGCGTCCACGGCCGGAGCTTCGTCCGTACGATGATCGAGTCCGAGGCCCGCGGGGACACCGTCGACGTCGTCGTCGACCAGCGCGGCCGGCCCACCTGGAGCGCCGACGTCGCCGCGACGATCGCATCCCTCGGCCCCCGGGTCGGCACCGGCGCGACCGGCGTCCTGCACGTCACCAACTCCGGCGAGGCCACCTGGTACGACCTGGCCCGCGAGGTGTTCCGACTCCTCGGCGCCGATCCCGACCGGGTGCGCCCCGTCACCGGCGAAACGTTCCGTCGGTCCGCTCCCCGCCCCGCGTACAGCGTCCTCGCCCACGACCGCGCACCTCGGTTCGGCCTCCCGCCCCCACGCCACTGGCGCACCGCCCTGCACGAAGCACTGCCCCTGATCCGCGAGGAGACCCTTCGTGAAACGCCATGAGTTCCTGAAGGAACTGCACAAGGTCAGCGGGAACCGCAACTACCTGGAGATCGGCGTCAACGACGGCCGCAGCCTCAGACTCTCCCGTGTGCCCACCGTCGCCGTCGACCCCGCCTTCAAGGTCGTCACCGAGATCCGCTGCGACGTCCACCTCGTCAAGGCCACCAGCGACGACTTCTTCGCCCGCGACAACCCGCTCGTCCACCTCAGGGGCGGGCGCCACCCGCTGCGCAACCTGCGCCGCGGCCGCGGCCTGCTCGGGTACTGGCGCCGTACCGTCCTGGACCTGTCCTTCATCGACGGCATGCACCTGTTCGAGTACGCGCTGCGGGACTTCATCAACATCGAGCGGCACTCCGACTGGACCAGCGTCATCGTCTTCGACGACATGCTGCCGCGCAACGTCGACGAGGCGGCGCGAGACCGGCACACCGGGGCCTGGACCGGGGACGTCTACAAGATCGCCGAGATCCTCGGGCGGTACCGGCCCGACCTGGCGACGGTCCTGGTCGACACCCGGCCCACCGGGCAGCTCGTGGTGTTCGGCGCCGATCCCCGCGACACGGTGCTGCGGGACCGGTACGACGAGATCGTCGCCGAGTACGACGCGCCGGACCCGCAGAAGGTGCCCGAGGCGGTCCTGGACCGGGCCGGCGCGGTGGCCCCGCAGGCACTGCTCGGCGCGACTTTCTGGCGGCCCCTCGCACGTGCCCGCGGGCTCGGCGTGGGACGTTCACGGGGGTGGGAGCCGTTGCGTGCGGCCGTCCAGCGGGTCGCCCGCGGCGGGTGAACCTCCACGCCGCCCGGGACACCGGCGTCAGGCCTCGGCGGAACGCCCCGTGCGCAGCCGCTCGTAGTGGGCCGTGCAGGTCTCGTACGACGGGAGCAGGCCCGCCTCCCGCGCCTGTGCCAGCGACGGGGCCCCGGCGTCCTTGGGGGACTGGACCGGCCGGATGTGCTCCGGCCAGATGATCCCCAGCCCGGGGTCGAGCGCCTGCACGCCGTGTTCGTGTCCCGGGGCGTATCCCGTCGAGCACAGGTAGACCACCGTGGCGTCGTCGGTGAGGGCCATGAAGGCGTGCCCGAGTCCCTCGGCCAGGAACACGGCACGCCGGGTGGTGTCGTCGAGGCGCACGGCCTCCCAGCGGCCGTAGGCGGGGGAGCCGACGCGGACGTCCACCACCACGTCGAGGACGGCGCCGCGCACGCAGGTCACGTACTTGGCCTGCCCGGGCGGCACGTCGCGGAAGTGCACGCCCCGCAGCACGCCCCGGCGGGAGAGCGAGCAGTTGGCCTGGGCGAGGGACAGGACGTAGCCCGTGGCCTCGCGCAGCTCCTCGCCGCGGTACCACTCGTGGAAGGTGCCGCGGTCGTCGGGGAACACCTGCGGCTCCAGCACCCAGGCGCCCTCGATCCCCAGGGGCCGCATCCCGTCACCTCCTCCCGGCCCGGGCCCTGAGCCGGGGCGCGGTGCGCCGCAGGAGCGTGCCGAGCCTGCGCCGTGCCCCGCGCACCAGCCGCCGCAGCGGACCGGAACCGGGGGCGCGCACCACGCGCACCCCGCCCGCCCCGGCACGCAGCGCGAACGGCAGGGCGAGACGGCGCGGACCGGGCACGCCGAGCGTGACCCGCCAGGTCCCGCGCTGCAGCCCACCGAGCGGCAGGACGGCGTCCAGGAGTGCCCCGGAGCCGTGCGGGGACAGGGTGGCGGGCAGGGTGTGGGCGGTGCCGGACGAGGTGAGCCGGAGCGACACCTCGGTGCCGTCGTCGGGGACGTGCAGCGGGAGGGGGACGCGCAGGCGGTCGCCGGCGGCGGTGACCTGGTCCGGCGCGAGGACGCCCAGGCCGAGGCGGTGGGTCGCGCGGTCGACGTCGAGAGCGAGGTTCGCGTGGGGCGCGGTCCAGTACGGCAGGATCACATGGCCGCCGGCCACACCCGCGGGTGGGGCGGGACGGTGCGTGCGGGGGGCGGGGCCGAGACGGCACTCCTTGGTCCAACCGCCCAGTTTGACGCGGACGACGGCGTCCCAGAGGCCGTCGCGCGTGAGGGTCGCGGGGTCCACGGCGGCGGTCGCGCGCAGCGCCAGCCGGACCCGGCCGCCGCCGTCCCCGGCCGGCGCCTTCTCCCGGGTGAACTCCACCGGCTGGAAGTACTGGGCGGCGCCGGCGCGCTCGCGCAGCAGCAGGTCGGCCGTGGCGGCACCGAAGCGCGCGAGGGTGTCGGCGCCCACCCAGGCGATGGCCGCGGCCAGCTCTCCCGGCGGGTCACCGGGCGGCGTACCGGCCGTGTCGGCGGCGAAGGTCATCGGCTCGCCGCCGCAGGCGTACTCGGCGGTGAAACCGACCCGAAGCGTGCCGTCCCGCCACGTGACGTGCTCGGGGACGGCCGTGAGGGCGACGCCGGCCTCCCACTCGGCGAACGCCTCGACGTCGTCGTACCGATCCGCCGCGATCAGCGCCGCGACGACCCGCTGCGTCGGCTGGAGCCCGGCCGCGACACCCGGCCCGAAACGCTCCACGACGACGTGGTGCATCTCCTCGAACAGCTCCCGGCGGTAGTCCGCCGGCAGGGCGAGCAGCCGCCGTCCGCGCATCCGCTCGACCATCTCCACCCGCAGCCAGCGCCTCAGCAGCCGGTCGCGCAGGGGGCCCGGCTCGGTGTACCGCTCGACGACGTCGAGGGCCTCCCGGAGGTTCTTGAAGTAGCCGCCCGGATCGAAGCGCTGGAAACCGGCGTTCGAGGAGTCGTCCCGCCGGACGTGGTAGTAGCAGACGTAGTCGCTCAGCACCGAGACGTTGCTCGCGCGCAGATACGCCTCGGTGACGAAGACGTGGTCCTCCAGGCGTCGTCTGCCCTCGGGGAAGCGCAGGCCGATGTCGTCGAGGAAGGCCCGGCGGAACATCTTGTGCGGGGTGAGGCTGTCGATCAGCGGCGCGTTCTCGACGGTGGCACGCGGATGGTTGCGGCGGAACAGCTCCACCGGCACCCCGCGGTTCTTGCCCGCCATCTTGCCGACCACGACATCGGCGCCGTTGGCCACGCCGTAGTCGTACATCCGCTCCAGAGCCTCGTCACCGAGGTGGTCGTCGTTGTCCACGAACATCACGTACTCGCCCCGGGACGCGGCGACACCGACGTTGCGGGGCTTGCCGGACCAGCCGGAGTTCTCCTGGTGGAGCACCGTCACCCGGGGGTCCGCGGCGGCGAGCGCGTCCAGCCGGGCCGGCGTGCCGTCGGTGGAACCGTCGTCGACGAAGACCACTTCGTAGGCGTCAGGGGGGAGCGACTGCCCGAGCAGCGAGGCGATGCAGTCCTCGATATGAGCCCCCGGGTTGTACACGGGGACGACGACGCTGACCTTGACCGGCATCGGCTCCGCGCTCCCTGGGTCGCTGTGCGTGGGCGGCAGATTTCGGCACTCGTGGCCAAATCCTAACCCCGTCACCGCTTTTGTCCACGGGGCGACCACGGCGTCTACCGCGACCGCGGCGTCCACGGCCACCGCGGCGTCCACGGCCTGCCGGCCGCGGCCGAAGACAACCGCGCACGGTAGCCTGGCGCTGTGCGCCTGCTCCTGACCAGCGACACTCACCTGCCCCGACGCGCCAAGGAGCTGCCCGCCCCGCTCCTCGCCGAACTCCCGCGCGCCGACGTCGTGTTCCACGCCGGCGACTGGGTCGACGTGGCCACGCTCGACCTGCTGGAGAGCCGCAGCGCCCGGTTGGTGGCGGTCCACGGCAACAACGACGGACCGGAGCTGCGTGCCCGTCTCCCCGAGGTGGCGTACGCCGAGCTCGGCGGCCTGCGCTTCGGCGTGGTCCACGAGACCGGACCCGCCCAGGGCCGCGAGGGGCGCTGCGCGGCCCGTTTCCCCGACCTCGACGTCCTGGTCTTCGGCCACAGCCACATCCCCTGGGACACCACCGCCCCCACCGGCCTTCGCCTGCTCAACCCCGGCTCCCCGACCGACCGCCGCCGCCAGCCCCACTGCACCTACATGACCGCCACCGTCACCGAGGGCGCCCTCACGGACGTGGAGCTGCACCGGCTGCCGCGTCGCTGACGGCCGGTCCTCGCCGCCTGGCAGGCGCTCGCCCCACGGGAGGCGTGGCGACGGCGACCGCGGACGCCCCGCACTCACAGCGGCCGCGGATGGATGGCGCCGGCGGCCCCCGTCAACGGCGTGCCGCTGCCGCCCCAGCGCAGCGCGATGATCTCCGCGGCCACGGACACGGCGACCTCTTCGGGCGTACGGGCGCCCAGGTCGAGCCCGACCGGCGAGCGCAGCCGGGCCAACTCGCCCTCGGTCAGGCCGGATTCGACCAGCCGGCGGGTCCGGTCGTCGTGCGTACGGCGGCTGCCCATCGCCCCGATGTACGCGGCCGGCCGGCGCAGCGCCTCCTCCAGCAGCGGCACGTCGAACTTCGGGTCGTGGGTGAGGACGCAGATCACGGTGCGCTCGTCGGTGTCGGTGCCCCTCAGATAGCGGTGCGGCCAGTCCACGACCACCTCGACGCCCGCGGGGAAGCGTTTGGGTGTGGCGAAGACCGGGCGGGCGTCGCACACCGTGACCCGGTAGCCGAGGAAGTCGCCGATCCGGGCGACCGCGGCCGCGTAGTCGATCGCGCCGAAGACCAGCATGCGGGGCGGCGGTGCGAAGGAGTGCAGGAAGACGGTGACCGCGTCCTCACGGCGCTCGCCGTGCGCTCCGTAGTGCCTGCGGCCCGTGGCCCCGAGAGCCAGCTCACCGCGCGCGTCGGCGGTGACCGCCGCGTCCAGACCGGGGGTGCCGAGCGTCCCGGAGACCCGGTCGGGCCACACCGCCAGCGCCGCCCCGCGGGGCGCGGGACCGTCGGTCACCGTCGCCACGGTCACCGGACGGCCCGCGGTGACCGACTCCGCGACCTCGCCGAACGACGGGTCGCTCTCGGCCGTCACGGGCCGCACCAGCACGGTGATCTCGCCGCCGCAGGTCAGCCCCACCGCGAACGCGTCCTCGTCGCTGTACCCGAAGGTCTCCAGCCGGGCCTGCCCGCTCGCCACGACCTCCCGCGCGAGTTCGAAGACGGCTCCCTCCACACAGCCACCGGACACGCTGCCCACGACCTCGTCATCCGGCCCCACCGCCATCGCGGCACCGGGGTCGCGCGGGGCGCTGCGGCTCGTGGCGACGACCGTGGCCAGCCCGAACGGGGCGCGGGCCGCGTACCAGCGGCTGATCACCGGGAGAATCTCACGCATGTCGCCGCCACCTCCTGGTGCGACCGGTGGGCGAGCCTTCGACCCGTGTCCTTCCAGTTCCAAGCGGGGTGGGCGGACGGGCGACGGGCGCGTGCCCGTCGGGTCCCCGCTCTTGGCAGTATCGACCTTGCGGTCGCGTCGGTCACATGCGCAGGAGCGGGGGCCCGCGGACCGCGGTCGGGTTCGGCGGACATGGAACGGGGCGTGATCACCGTACGAGCCCCGCGGCTGCCAGGCGCCGGGCCTGCTCCGCGAAGCACCGCCGCCGCCCCTCGCATCGCCGTCCCGGCAGGTGGGCAAGCCGCACCGGTCACCGGCGGACCGGCCTTCGCCCCGGGTCACGCGCTGTCGGTGCTTGCCTCAGCGCCTGTGAACCGGTCGCCCGGTGGAAGCGATCTAGGCCGAGGAGCACGTCCCGGAGGAGTCGGAGCGGTCGATCGCCGTGAACCGCGACTTCTTCCAGGTGGTGCCCTCGCGGTAAATCCGTTGCCCGTGCGGGGGCGGTCCTGCTGAACTCGAAGAGACCCGTCGTCACACACAAAGGAGCGGTAATGCGCACTGCGTTCATGTCCCCCCAGGAAGGAACGACCCCCTCATCGAAGGACATGACGCTTCGTGCACATGCTCAACCTCGGGATCCTCGCCCATGTCGACGCCGGTAAGACCAGCCTGACCGAACGCCTGCTGCACACCGCGGGCGTGATCGACGAGATCGGCAGCGTCGATGCCGGGAACACACGGACCGACTCCCTCGCGCTGGAGCGGCAGCGCGGCATCACCATCAAGTCCGCCGTCGTCTCGTTCGAGCTCGACGACGTGACCGTCAACCTCATTGACACCCCCGGCCACCCGGACTTCATCGCCGAGGTCGAGCGGGTCCTCGGTGTGCTGGACGGTGCCGTGCTGGTCGTCTCGGCCGTCGAGGGGGTCCAGCCGCAGACCCGGATCCTGATGCGCACGCTGCAGCGGCTGCGCATCCCCACCCTGGTCTTCGTCAACAAGATCGACCGGCGCGGGGCGCGGTACGACGCCGTCCTCGAAGCGGTGGCCGAGCGGCTGACGGCCGATGTCGTGCCGATGGGCACGGCCGAGGGCCTGGGCACCCGCGACGCCCGCTTCACCCCCGGTCTCGGACCGTCGGCACTCGACGTCCTCGCCGACCACGACGACGAACTGGTGGCGGCGTACGTCGACGGCACGGTGACGCGCGACCGCCTGAACGCAGCCCTCGCGGACCAGACGCGGCGCGCCCTCGTCCACCCCGTGTACTTCGGCTCCGCCGTCACCGGCGCCGGCGTCGGGGCGCTCGTCGAGGGCATCAGGCAGTTGCTGCCCGCGGCCGACGACGACCCGGAAGGGCCGCTCTCCGCCACCGTCTTCAAGGTCGAGCGAGGGCCGGCGGGGGAGAAGGTCGCGTACGCCCGGATGTTCTCCGGGACGCTGCGCACCCGTGACCGTGTCCCCTTCGGCACCCACGGCGGACCGCGGACCGCACAGGCGTCCGGTCGCACCGACGGACCCGGCGACGTACGCGCCGAGGGCCGGATCACCGCCATCAGCGTCTTCGACCGGGGCACGGACGTCCGCTGCGATGCCGTCCCCGCAGGGCGGATCGCCAGGTTGTGGGGGCTGACGGACATCAGGATCGGCGACGCGATCGGCGAACCGCGCAAGGCCCTCGGGCAGTTCTTCGCCCCGCCCACCCTCGAAACGGTCGTCGTCCCGGCCGCCGGCACGGACCGGCGGGCGCTGCACCAAGCCCTCACCCGGCTCGCCGAACAGGACCCGCTGATCGACCTGCGTCACGACGAGATCCGGCAGGAGACCTTCGTCTCCCTCTACGGCGAGGTGCAGAAGGAGGTCATCCAGGCCACCCTCGCCGACGAGTTCGGTCTGGACGTCACCTTCCGGGGGACGACTCCGCTGTGCGTGGAGCGGCCGGTCGGCTCGGGTGCGGCGGTCGAGTTCAAGAAGAAGGACGACAACCCCTTCCTCGCGACGGTCGGCCTGCGCGTCGACCCGGCGCCGACGGGGTCCGGCGTGGACTTCCGGCTGGAGGTGGAGCTGGGCTCGATGCCGTACGCCTTCTTCAAGGCCGTCGAGGACACCGTGCGCGAGACCCTCGGCCAGGGACTGCACGGCTGGCAGATCCCCGACTGCACGGTGACCATGACCCACTCGGGCTACGCGCCCCGCCAGAGCCACGCCCATCAGGGCTTCGACAAGAGCATGTCCAGCACCGGCTACGACTTCCGCGGGCTGACCCCGCTGGTCCTGGTCGAGGCCCTGCGCCGGGCCGGCACCGAGGTCCACGAGCCCCTGCACCGGTTCCGCGTCCAGGCCCCGGCCGACACCCTGGCGGCGCTGCTGCCGGTGCTGGCCAGGCTGCGCGCGGTGCCGCAGACCACCGAGACCCGGGGCGCCTCCTGCGTGCTGGAGGGCTCGGTGCCCGCGGCCCACGTGCACGAGTTGGAGCAGCAGCTGCCCGGACTGACCCGCGGTGAGGGCGAACTGGAGAGCGCCTTCGACCACTACGCGCCCGCCCCGCGCGGCACGGTCCCGGAGCGCCGCCGCAGCGACCTCAATCCGCTGAACCGCAAGGAGTACCTGTTGAACCTGACGCGCAGAGTGGGCGGTTGAGACGGCCGAGCCGGAACTTACTCACGAGTCAGCGGTGTTGACTGTGTCCTGAAATCACCGGACTGTAGTGGACATGCCGAACATACGGACGCGTCTGCTCGTCGTCCTGGTCGTCCTCTTCGGATCCCTGACGGTGGCGGGCCCCTCTCCCGCCACCGCCGCCCCCCTTCCCGGCTCCCTCTGGTTCGACGAAACACCCCTCACCGTGCAGAACGGCCGTTTCACCGACGGCCACGGCCGCGAGGTCGTGCTGCGTGGCTACAACGTCTCCGGTGAGACCAAGCTGGCCGAGAACGGCGGTCTGCCCTTCGCCTCGGTGGCCGACGCGAAGAAGTCCGCCACCGCGCTGCGCGCCCTCGGTGGCGGCAACTCGATCCGCTTCCTGCTCTCCTGGGCGTACGCGGAACCCGAACGCGGCACGGTGGACACCGCGTATCTGGCCGCCGCCACCGCCCAGATCCGCGCCTTCCTGGACGCGGGCATCCGCGTCTACCCCGACTTCCACCAGGACCTCTACTCCCGCCACCTGTTCGACCCCGACAGCTGGTACACCGGCGACGGCGCCCCCAAGTGGGCCGTGGACGCCGGCGACCACCCGGACGAGTCCTGCGGCATCTGCCTCTTCTGGGGCCAGAACATCACCCAGAACGAGGCCGTGAAGCAGGCGTCGTACGACTTCTGGCACAACGAGCACGGCCTGCAGGACGCGTTCCTCGCCACCGCCGAGAAGACGATGGCGTACGTCAGACAGCACACGTCCGCCGCGCAGTTCGCGGGCGTCGTCGGCTTCGACCCCTACAACGAACCGCACGCCGGAGTCCACGACTCCGGCCAGACCAGCCGCACCTGGGAACACGACGTCCTGTGGCCGTTCTACGAGAGGTTCAGGGCCCGCAT
Organism: Streptomyces sp. NPDC001920; assembly: GCF_053594495.1. Lineage (NCBI taxonomy): Bacteria > Bacillati > Actinomycetota > Actinomycetes > Kitasatosporales > Streptomycetaceae > Streptomyces > Streptomyces sp. NPDC001920. The sequence continues at coordinate 72,015 of NZ_JBSFEP010000004.1, read as the reverse complement.
GGACGCGGCCGGGTGGCAGGACAAGCCGCTGTTCGCCGAGCCGAACCTGTTCTGGAACGCCAACCTCGACTTCCAGCGGCAGGAGGGCGGGCTGCTCGACGCGGGTACGCTCGGGCCGCGGTACGTCTTCAACACCCACTTCTACGACCAGAAGGCCATCTCCGGCGTCTTCATGTGGGGCAAGGCCGCCGACGGCCAGTACGCCGGTGACTTCGGAGCCCTCCGCGACCGCGCCACGGCGGCCAGGACACCGGCGATCGTCAGCGAGTTCGGCCACCCGCTCGCCGGGCCGGTCTCCGACAAGGCGCCCACCGTGCTCAAGGCGATGTACCAGGCCCTCGACTCCCGAGTGCCCGGCGCGAGCTGGTGGTCGAAGCCGACCGGCTCCGGCCCGGTGCTCTCCGGTTCGCAGTGGCAGTGGGACATCTACAACGGACGCCACCGCGAGCTGATGAACGGCAACCCCGACAAGGTCCTCACCGCCGGCGACGCCTGGAACGACGAGGACCTGTCCGCCGTACGCCTCGACGACTCCGGAACGCCGGTACTGCGCCAGGACGCCCGGCTGCTCGACCGGGTCTACCCGAGCGCCACGTCCGGCACCACCGTCGCCTTCACCTACGAGGACCGCTCCCGGGACGGCGGCACGACACTGACCTGGAACCCGGTGCCCAGCTCCCTGCCGAACGTGGCACGGCTGGTGGCAACGGGTCAGTACGCGCTGCTGGTGTGGCGTTCGAACGACGGCTCCGCGCCCACCGAACTGCACCTTCCGGCGTCCTTCCCGACCGGGTCCACCACGGTGGTCTCCGACCTGGCGGCGGTGCACGCGCCGCCATCGTACGCCTCGACGGCACCGGTCGGCGTGGCCGCCGAACCTGGTGGCACGGGAAGCCGCCGGCTGCTGCTCACCGACACCGACTCCGGCGCCCTGCACTACGCGCTGGTGACGAACGGGACGAGCGCCCCGTCGGCCGACCGCCTGGAGGCCGCGCGGTCCGAGCTCACCGCGTGGGCCGCGCGAACGATCGGAAAGTAGCCCGGTTGACCCTCCCCTTACGTCAGGCCGCACCCTGGAGCCCGACGAAAGGGCACGTGAAATGAGCTACTCCGTGGGACAGGTCTCGGCCTTCGCCGGGGTGACCGTGCGCACGCTGCACCACTACGACCGGGCGGGACTGCTCTCGCCGGGTGGCCGCAGCGGCGCCGGTTACCGGCTGTACGGCGACGCCGATCTCGCGCGGCTCCAGCAAATCCTCTTCTACCGCGAACTCGGCTTCTCCCTCGACGAGATCGCCGAGATACTCAAGGACCCGCAGGCGAACGCCCTGGAGCATCTCCAGGCGCGGCTGCGGCGGTTGAGCGAGGAGATAGGCCGGCTCCAGCGCCTGGCCGAGGTGGCCGAGCAGGCGATCCAGGTCCAGCGGACGGGGGTGGAGCTGACGCCCGCCGAACGCTTCGAGGTCTTCGGCGAGATCGCCTTCGACCTCAGCTACGCCACCGAGGCACAGCTGAAGTGGCAGGACTCGGCGGGGCAGAAGGAGTCGATGGCCCGTGCCGCCGCCCACACCAAGGAGGACTGGCGGCAGCTCATGGGCGAGGCCGCCGCCTGGCGCGCGGAACTCCTCGCCGCCTTCGACGACGGCGAGCCGTACCACGGGGCGCGGGCCATGGACCTCGCCGAGGAGCACCGGCTGCACATCGCCCGCTGGTTCACCACCTGCCCGCCCGACATGCACCGGCGCATCGCCGACGACTTCGCCGCCGACCCGCGTGCCTTCGCGCTCGTCGTGCCGCCGTCGCAGCAGCGGCCCGGTCTCGCCGGCTATCTGCGCCAGGCCGTCCACGCGAACGCGGCCCGCCGAGCCGACCAGGAGGAGAACGGATGAGAATCCTGATCGCCGCCGCCGGATCCCGCGGCGACGTCGACCCCTACACCGGCCTGGGGGCGGGCCTGCGCGAGGCCGGGCACGACGTCACCGTCGCCACGACCGACACCTTCGCGCCGCTGGTCCGGGAGGCCGGCCTGGGATTCAGGCCGCTGCCCGCCCGGCCGCAGGCCCCAGGAGGCATCGAGAGCAGGCGTGAACTGATGCGCACCGCGGCCGCGTTCGTCACCGAGCTGGGCCGGGGCTTCGCCGACGCCGTGGACCGGGACACGGACCTGCTCCTGCTGTCGGCCACCACCGCACCGCTCGGCTGGCACCTGGCCGAGGCCCTGGACATTCCGGCGACCGGTGTGCACCTCCAGCCCACCGCCCCGACCGGTGACTTCCCACCCAACATCATGGCCGTCCGCTCCTTCGGCCGCGCCGGCAACCGGCTCGCCGGACGCTTCGCGCTGCGTATGGCCGACCGTGTCTACGCCGAGGCGGTCACCGCGCTGCGCCACCGCCTCGGGCTGCCCCCGCTCGGCCCCGCCGCGATGCGGCGACGTCAGGAGGAAGCGGGTCGGCCCGTCCTGCACGGCTTCAGCACGGCGCTGGTGCCGCGCCCGTCGGACTGGCGCACGGGGCTCGACGTCGTCGGCACCTGGTGGCCGTACGTCGCCCCCGGGCGACGGCTGCCCCAGGAGGTGGAGGACTTCCTGGCGGCCGGGGCGCGCCCGGTGTTCATCGGCTTCGGCAGCATGGCCGCCGGTCACGGTGAGCGGCTCGGTGAGGTCGCCGTGCGGGCGTTGCGCCGGGCCGGGCTGCGCGGCATCGTCCAGGCGGGCAGTGCCGGACTCGCGGTGGCCGGTGACGACGTCCTGACCATCGGCGACGTACCGCACGCGTTGCTGTTCCCGAGGGTGGCCGCGGCGGTGCATCACGCCGGGGCGGGCACCGCGGCGGCGGCCCTGCGCGCCGGGGTGCCCGCGGTCCCGGTGCCGGTGGCGGCGGACCAGCCGTTCTGGGCGGGACGGCTCGCCGGGATCGGCGCGGCCACCGAACCGATCCCCTTCGCGTCCCTCACCGCCGAGCGGCTCGCCGACGCCCTCGGGAAGGCCGTACGGCAGCAGACGTACGCTCGCGCCGCCTCGGCTGCCGCGCGGCACATGGCCACCGAGGACGGGGTGGGGGCGGTCCTGAAGACCCTGGGCTGATCAGCCCGCGGACGGGCCGGTCCAGCCGGCCGGCACCCGGGCCAGGCGGACCCGCTGCGGGTGGTCGCCCACCGGAACCGACACCTGCTTGCGACCGGTGGCGAAGTCGATGGCGGTGACCTGGTCGGTGCCGCTCTCGGAGACCACGCAGGACCTGCCGTCACCGCTGACCGTGGCCCAGTAGGGCTTGGCGGCGGTGACGAGCGGGCCCTCCTGGAGGGTGGCGCGGTCGACCACGGTGGCGTAGTCGTCCATCGTGCCCGCCACGCACAGCTTGCTTCCGTCGGGGCTCATCGACATGCCGTGGTGGCGCGAGTCGTTGACGAAGGTGGTGCGGTCGTCGCTGGTCGCCGGGTTCTTCGGCAGGGTCTTCGTGCGGGTGATCCTGTCGGTGGCGAGGTCGTACTCGAAGAACCCGTTGAAGAACGACACCTGGAAGTACAGCTTCGACTCGTCGGGCGAGAACACGGCGGGCCGCACCGCGTCGGAGTGGTCCTTCAGGCCGAGGGCGTCCAGGCGCTGGCGCATGTCGATGACCTTGACCTGCTTGTACGTGGTCGCGTCGACGACGGTGACGCGCCGGTCACCCTTCGTCCAGTCCAGCCAGGGGGCGTCGGTCTGCGTGTTCACGTCGCCGATCGCCATGTTGTAGATGTACTTGCCGTCCTGGGTGAAGATGTTCTCGTGCGGCTTGTCGCCGGTGGCGAACCTGCCCAGTTCCTTGCCGGTGGAGATGTCCAGCACGTGCACGGTGTTGGAGGTCGAGGCCGACACCGCGACCCGCTTGCCGTCGGGGGAGACCGCCATGTGGTCGGCGCGGTAACCGGACACGGGGAAGCGCCAGTTGATGGCACCGGTGGAGAGGTCGATGGAGACCACGTCGGCGAAGCTCGGCCGGGAGACGACCATCGCGCTGCCGTCCGGGGTGGAGTACATGTCGTCGACGAACTGGTCGTGGCCCTCCCCGACGCTGTTGCGGATCGCCATGAAGTAGATCCACTTGATCGGGTCGGCGTTGATCGCCGCCATCCGCTCGTCCTTGTCGGGGACGACGTCGATACGGCCGATCTTCCCGAAGTCACCGGAGGACTTGATGACATCGGCCGTCCCGTCCCAGTTGTTGCCGACGATCAGCACCTCGCGCAGGGCGGCTGCGGAGGAGTCGGCGGCGGTGGCGGCGGGAGCGGCTGCGACGGTCAGGGCGAGGGCGGCGGCTACGGAGCACAGGTGCCTGGGTCGGATGGCAGGCATGACTGCTCTCTTCCTCTGAGGTGGGGTCTCATGAACTGGGCATGCCAAAGCAGATGGGGAAGAATCTGAACACCATTGCTTTCAGAATCAACTTACTGAAAAGTAAGGAGGGGGTGCCCTTCTCCACAAGAGAGCGGACACGACAAAATTGGCCGTCGGGTCGGCAAGGTGGCGGGAGGACAGTGTGACGGGCAGGCTCAAGGCGCCCACCGGCCGCTACGGCGGCAAGTCGGCCGAGGAACGGCAGGCCGAGCGGCGCCGCCGCTTCCTGGACGCAGCACTGCGGTTGTTCGGTGACCACCCGGGCTACCGGGGCACGACCGTCGCGGCGCTGAGCGAGGCCGCGGGCCTGTCGACACGCCAGTTCTACGAGGAGTTCCGCACCCTGGAGGACGTCCTCGCCGCCCTCCACCTCCAGGTCAACGCGTGGGCGGAAGAAGCCGTCCTGACCGCGGTCGCCGACGCGGAGGGCCTGCCGCTCGCCGAGCGCGCCACGCTCATCTTCCGCGCGTACGCCGCGAACGTCACCGCCGACCCGCGCCGCATCCGCATCACGTTCGTGGAGATCATCGGCGTCAGCCCACGTCTGGAGGAGCAGCGCCTCGCCCGCCGGGCGCGCTGGGTCGAACTCGTCTGCGCCGAAGCGGCGGCCGCCGTCGCCCGCGGCGAGGCGGCGCCGCGCGACTACCGACTCGCGGTGACGGCCTTCATCGGCAGCGTCAACGGGCTGCTGCACGACTGGAGCGCGGGCTGGGTGGAGGCGACACTCGACGAGGTCGTCGACGAACTCGTCCGCATCCTGCTCGGGATCCTGCAGCCGACGGCGCCGGGGCCGGGCGGGGTGTGAGGCGGGGGAGCGGCGCGCGGACGGCCCTGACCCGAGGACGCGCGTGCCGGGGTGAGGCGGGTCGTCGGGGGCGGGAGCCGGCGGGCTCAGCCGCCGAGCCGGTTCACCGCTTCGAGGACAGGGGCCACACCGTCCTCGGCGGCCAGCCCCGCGGCGAGGGCCCGGGCACGACGGCCGTAGGAAAGGTCGCCGGTCGCATCGCGCAATGCCCTCGCGAGGGCCTGTGCCGAGAACGTCCTCAGCGGCACGGCCCGGGGCGCCACGCCGAGCGCCACCAGGCGAGCGCCCCAGAAGCCCTCGTCGAACTGGATCGGTACGGGCACCGCGGGCACACCGGCGCGCAGCCCCGCCGCCGTCGTGCCCGCACCGCAGTGGTGGACCACGGCGGCCACCCGCGGGAACAGCACGGAGTGCGCCACCTCGCCGATGGTCAGGACGTCGTCCCCGGCGCCTTCCAGGCCACCCCAGCCCCGCTGGATCACCCCGCGCAGCCCGGCCCGGCGCAGCGCACCGACGACCTCGGCGCTGAGCCGAGCCGGATCGGGCACGGTCGCGCTGCCGAGGCCCACGAAGACCGGCGGTGGGCCGGCGTCGAGGAAGTCCCGCAGCTCGCCGGGCAGTTGAGCGTCACCGTCGTACGGCCACCAGTAACCCGCCACTTCCAGGCCCGGTCGCCAGTCGCGAGGGCGGGGCACGACCAGAGAACTGAAACCGTGCAGCGCGCGACCCGTTCGCGCGCCGCGGGAGCCGCGACGGGGCAGTCCGAGCGTCGCCCGCACCTGCGGTACGGCCGCTGAGAAGACGCGCTCGACGGCCAGGTTCACACCGTGCCCGGCCAGGCGGTTGCCGAGGCCGCCCCAGGACCCGCCACCGAGCATCGGCGGCCCGAACTCCCGTGTGGGTGCGAGGGGTTGCAGAGGAAGGTCGAGACTCGGCAGCGACAGGCCCTCGGCGATGGCACGGCCCAGAGGTGCGGTGGAGCCCGCCAGGAGCAGGAGGTCGCTGGACCGCGCGGCCGCGAGCATGTCGTCCGTCATCGTCCCGGCCAGGCTCCGCGCCATCGCCACCACGCGCACCAGCTTGCCCACGCCGGTGGCGCTGCGGTGCAGGCGCCGCCCGCGCGCGGACTCCAACTCGGCCCGCGGGTCCACCGGCAGCGGACGGAACCGCAGACCCGCTCGCGTCACCAACTCCTCGAAGCTGCCGTGCGTGACCAGGGTGACCTCGTGCCCGGCCCGGGCCAGGGCGTGCCCGAGTCCGGTGTAGGGAGCCACGTCACCCCGGGAGCCCGCCGTCATGACCGCTACGCGCACCCGGCCAGTATGGCGGCGCGCGGCACCGTGTGCACCGCGGTGGCGAAGGGTGGCCCGTCCACGGGACCGCAATGGCCGAGACGCGAGGGGCCGGGCCGTCACGTCGCGGTGGCCTGGGTCAGGCACACCACCACGACGCCCACGGCCGCCGTCACGACCCACCCCAGCAGGCAGCCGGCCAGCAGCCGGCGCCGCAGGCCGCGGTAGACCTCCTCGTACTCGTTCCGCAGGGTCCCGGCCCGCACCGCCGTGCGCTGCCAGGAGTCACGGGCGAGTACGAGGTACTCCGCTTCGAAACGATCCTGCAGGAACGTCCTCTGACCGTCTGTCAGCCAGTCGAGCGGGTCCGTGACCCGGGCGGCCGCCGCCCGTCCCTCGGCCCGGGCCGCGGCGAGCAGCAGATGGCCCTCGATGTCGTTGATCAGCGTGCGCGACTCCTCCATGGCGGTCATCGGCTCGTCAACTTCCGCTCCGGGGCGGGGGCTTCGGCGCCCACGAGGGGGTGGTGGAGGTCGAAGGCCGGGGACTCGCTCCGGATCCGGGGGAGCGCCACGAAGTTGTGCCGTGGGGGTGGGCAGGACGTCGCCCACTCCAGTGAGCGGCCGTAGCCCCACGGGTCGTCGGCGCCGACCGGCTTGCCGTACCTGGCCGTCTTCCACACGTTGTAGAAGAACGGCAGCAGGGAGAGTCCCAGCACGAAGGAGAACACGCTCGACAGCGTGTTGAGGGCCGTCAGTCCTTCCACCGCCAGATAGTCGGGGATCCGGCGCTGCATGCCGCCCACGCCCAGCCAGTGCTGGACCAGGAAGGTGCCGTGGAAGCCGATGAACAGCGTCCAGAACGTGATCTTGCCAAGGCGCTCGTCGAGCATCCTGCCGGTGAACTTCGGCCACCAGAAGTGGAAGCCGGAGAACATCGCGAACACCACCGTGCCGAAGATGACGTAATGGAAGTGGGCCACCACGAAATAGGTGTCGGACGTCGGGAAGTCCAGCGGCGGCGAGGCGAGCATGACGCCGGTCAGACCACCGAAGACGAAGGTGACGAGGAAGCCGACTGCCCACAGCATGGGGGTCTCGAAGGACAGTGAACCGTTCCACATGGTGCCGATCCAGTTGAAGAACTTCACGCCGGTGGGTACGGCGATGAGGAACGTCATGAAGGCGAAGAACGGCAGCAGCACACCGCCGGTGACGTACATGTGGTGCGCCCACACCGTCACGGACAGACCCGCGATCGCGATGGTCGCCGCGATCAGACCCATGTAGCCGAACATCGGCTTGCGGGAGAAGACCGGGATGACCTCACTGATGATGCCGAAGAACGGCAGCGCGATGATGTACACCTCCGGGTGGCCGAAGAACCAGAAGAGGTGCTGCCACAGCAGCGCTCCGCCGTTGGCCGAGTCGAAGATGTGCGCGCCGAACTTGCGGTCCGCCTCCAGCGCGAACAGCGCCGCGGCCAGGACCGGGAAGGCGAGCAGGACCAGCACACCGGTCAGCAGCACGTTCCAGGTGAAGATCGGCATGCGGAACATCGTCATGCCGGGGGCGCGCATGCAGATGATCGTGGTGATGAAGTTGACCGAGCCGAGGATGGTGCCGAAGCCGGAGAAGGCCAGACCCATGATCCACATGTCGGCGCCGATGCCCGGGCTGCGGACCGCGTCCGACAGCGGGGAGTAGGCGAACCAGCCGAAGTCGGCCGCGCCCTGCGGGGTGAGGAAGCCACCGACCGCGATGAGCGAGCCGAAGAGGTACAGCCAGTAGGCGAACATGTTCAGCCGGGGGAAGGCCACGTCCGGCGCGCCGATCTGCAGCGGCATGATCCAGTTCGCGAAGCCGGCGAACAGCGGCGTCGCGAACATCAGCAGCATGATCGTGCCGTGCATCGTGAACGCCTGGTTGAACTGCTCGTTCGACATGATCTGCAGACCAGGCCGGGCCAGCTCGGCGCGCATGAGCAGCGCCATCACGCCACCGATCACGAAGAACGCGAACGACGTGACCAAATAGAGCGTTCCGATCGTCTTGTGGTCGGTGGTCGTCAACCACCGGACGGCCTTGACGCTCTCGATGTCTCTGATCCTCTTCACGCCCCGCCTGTGTCCGCCCACCGCCCGGACGTCACACTTGCCGGGCGCGACGAGAATCACGGAAAAGGGTGTGACGATCCGGCGGGTGCCGGACACGGACGGAACATGAGCAACGACGAGATCTTCGCCGCTGCCTATCGCGAGCACTACTGGGCGGTCAGCCGCTATGTCGCGCGGCGACTGGACGGGCGCATGAGTGAGGTCGAGGAAGTGGTGGCGGAGGTGTTCACCGTCGCCTGGCGGCGCCGGGACGACCTCCCGGCCGCCCCGCTGCCCTGGCTGTACGGCGTGGCACGCAACTGCCTGGCGAACGCGGTACGCGGCTTCGGGCGCCGGCGACGGCTGGTGGACCGGCTCGGCAACGACGACACGGCACACGGCCGGCACATCGAGGCCGGTCCCGACGCCGAGTCACCGGGCGCCTGGGTGCACGAGGCGCTCGCCCGGCTCTCCCCGGCGGACCAGGAGGTGCTGCGGCTGGCTGCCTGGGAGGAACTCGGCGTCGACGAGATCGCCGTCGTCCTCGGCTGCGGCAGCCGGGCCGCGGCGATGCGGCTGCACCGCGCCCGCCGACGACTGAGATCCGAGATCGACCGCATGACACCCGCGACCGCATCGAAGGAACACGGCCATGGCTGACGAACTCGAACTCCTGCGCCGTGCCGACCCCGTGCCGGCCGACGGCACCTACCTCGCCGACGGACCCTTGGACGACCGCGCCGAACGCCACCTCGACCGGCTGCTGCACGACAGTCCCACCGAGCCCGGGGGGCGTTTCGGACGTCCCGCACAGCACCCACGGCACCCGGCACGCCCTCTCGCCGGACCGGCCGAAACCCCGGCCGCACCCCGTACGAGGGCTTCCGTCCGGCACACCGAGAGCGCGCACCGGACACCACGGGCAGCACCGCACAGGGCCTTCGAAACACCCCCTGGCCGCCGTACCCGCCTGGCATGGGGCCTCGCGGCCTCGGCGGTCGTCGCCGCACTGGTGTCGGCGCTGCTGTTCACCGCACCCACCACCGCGCCCGCGGTCGCCGCGCCCCGCCCGCTGGTCGTCCAGGCCGACTCCACCCCCGTAGCCCTCGACGCCGTGGCACGGCGGGCGGCGGCGGCCGCGGCCGACGGGTCACCGGCCCTGCGCAAGGGCACCCATGTGCAGTCGTGGAGCCTCGGCATGAGCGAGGACAAGCCGCCGATCACCCTCCCCGAGGAACGCATCGTGCGCTGGCACGCCGACGACAGCCACACCGAGCTGGTGGTGGCGACCGACCCGAGGCATCCGGGCCGGCCGGTGCTGCGGGAGACGGACGGCGAACCGCGTCTCGTCGAGGACGGCCACGTCCTCAGCAGGCGGACGTACCCGCCGAGTTGGAGCGACGCCCCGCCAAAGTCACCGCCGCCGCACGACGCCGCCGGGCTGCGCGCCTACCTCCAGCAGACCCGGTACAGCGACGAGCCGATGGACGCGGCGGGACTGCTGGACGCCGTCCGGGTGCTGCTGGACCACTGGACCCTCGGCGTCCGCGAGACCACCGCGCTCGCCGGACTCCTCGCCGACACCGAGGGGTTGCGGCCGGCCGGGCAGGTCACGGACCGGCTGGGAAGGCGGGGGCAGGCGTACGTGTACGAAAGCTCCGGCGTCCGGCGCATGCTCGTCCTCGACCCCGCCACCGGTACGGTCCTCGGCCTGGAGACCACCTTCACCGCGGACCAGCCGGAGTACGGTGTCGAGGCCGGGGACGTGATGGAGTACAGCGCCTGGATGCGCTGACGCGGTCGTGCCGCGCCCTGCCGGCCGGGTGCTCAGCCGGGCCAGGTACCCGTCAGGCGGCGGGTCGCCGTGGCTCCGGCGCGGTCGACTCCGGCCTTCACCGCGGCGAAGATGGCGCCCTGGACGGTCGCCGCCGTCAGGACCTCCTTCCAGGTGCGCTCCTCGTCGGTGGCGTCCGGCGCGTCCTCGTCGTGACCGAGCATCTTCCAGGTCTGCTTGAAGGCCGCGCCCGCCAGCATGCCGCTGACGGCCCCGAGGGCGAGACCCACGGGCTTGTAGGCGATCTTTGCGCTGTTCATCGATGGGCTCCCGCGCGACGACGGCGTGCCAGCAGGACGGCGCCGCCCACCGCGGCCGTCCCGACGAGCAGGGCACCGGGGTGCTGCCGAGCGGTCCGCAGGCCGCGGTCGGTCCGCTCCCGGATCGGCTCGGGCGTCCTGTCCTGCACCATGTGGCCGGCCCGGGACGCGGTGTCCCGGACGCGGTGGGCTGCCCGGTCGGCCTTGTCCTGCACCGGCTGCGGAACCTTCTCCCGCACCCGCCGGGCCACGTCGGCGGCTGTGTGGCCGACCTGTTCCCTGGCCTCCTGGGCCTTCTCCTGGGTACGGCTCTTCACATCGGCCCGGGAGGCGAGCTCCTCCACGGTCCTGCCCAGTTCCTCCCGGGTCTGCTCGATCTGCTCGCGCAGTTCGTCGGGGCCCTTGCCGGGCGTCGCGCCACCGGTCATCGCTGTGCCCTTTCCCTGATCTCGGCCACATCGGCCTTGACGCTGTCGATGGACTGCTCGGGCGCGGGCGGGGTCGCCTGCCGCACCTTCGCCCTGCCCACCGCCGCCATCACCGCGGCGACGACGAGCAGGCCCCCCGTGATGATCAGCCCGGCGGCCCACACCGGCAGCGGCACGGCGAGGGCCGCGATCGCGGTGGCCACCATCGCCTGCAGGGCGAGGAAGCCGACCAGTCCGGCACCGCCGAACATGCCGCCGCCCATGCCCAGGCGCTTGCCCTTCTGTGTCATCTCCGTCTGGGCCAGCCGCATCTCGGCGCGGACCAGGTCGGTCAGTTCCCGGGAAGCCTCCTGGACCAGTTCGCCGACCGACGCGTCGGAGCGGGAGCGGTACTGCGGTTGCAGGGTGGTCATGAGGGTCACCTTCTCCCCTTGCGGATGGGGTTCGCGGACGGGCTGTGGCGCCGGGTACCCGGGCGTCGCCCTGCCGTACCGCGCGGCCGCGTCATGTGTCACGCAGGCGGCGCCGGTCCTGTTCGTCCCAGGCGCGGGTGTCGCGCGGGGTGGTGTAGGGCTCCTCCTCGGGCGGGTGCCCGCCGGCGATCGCGCGCTGCCGGGCGGCCTCCGCGTCGAACTCCAGACCGAGCAGGATGGCCAGATTGCCGACCCACAGCCAGATCAGGAAGACGATCACGCCCGCCATCGTGCCGTAGGTCTTGTTGTACGAGGCGAAGTTGGCGACGTAGAACGCGAAGCCCGCGGAGGCGATCATCCAGATCAGCAGCGCGAGACAGCTGCCCGGGGTGATCCACTTGAAGCCGCGCACCTTGGCGTTCGGCGTGGCCCAGTACAGGATCGCGATCATGGTGGTCACCAGGACGGCCAGGACGGGCCACTTGGCGATGGCCCAGGCCGTCAGGGCCGTGTCGCCGATGCCCAGGGTGGAGCCGACTTCGCGGGCCAGGGCGCCGGTGAACACGACGATCAGCGCGCTGAGCACGGCCAGCACCATCAGGACGACGGTCACGCCCAGCCGGACGGGCAGGACCTTCCAGATCGGGCGCCCCTCGGGCATGTCGTAGACGGCGTTGGCGGTGCGGATGAACGCGGCGACGTAGCCGGAGGCCGACCACACCGCCAGGAGCAGACCCACGACGGCCATCACGGACCCGACGCCGCTGTTGCCCTGCAACTGTTCGACCGCACCGGTCAGGATGTCCCTGGCGGAGCCGGGCGCGAGCTTGTTGATGTTGTCCAGGACGGCGTTCGTGGCGGATCTGCCGGCCAGGCCGAGTATGGACACCAGCACCAGCAGGGCAGGGAAGAGCGACAGCACTCCGTAGTAGGTCAGCGCCGCGGCGCGGTCGGTCAGCTCGTCGTCCTTGAACTCCCGCAGCGTGCCCTTGAGCACCGCACCCCACGACCGCCGGGGCAGTTCCCCCGGGGTGTCGGGCGCCCGCTCCTCCACCTGTGGATCCGGCCCGAACGACTCCTGCGAGTCCTCCGACGTGCCGGATGCCTCCGGCTCTGCCCGGTCGGCGGGCGACCGGTCGGGGGCCGTCCGCTCGGTGCCGGACGGCGGTGACGGGCTGTTCCGCCCTTGGTGTTCCTTGTGCCTGGATCTGAGCAGTCGGTTCATGGGCCCCGGGTATCCCCACTTCTTCGGGCTCACGCGTGGCCACGCCCCCGCAAATCGCGGGTCAGCCGCTCCGGCCGGATGGGCGGCGGGAAAATCCGGCGACAGCCCCGACACGCCCTGTTACCGTCGCTCCCATGAAGGTCACCAGGCACACCCGCACCGCAGCCGCGCGAGCGACCAGCTCCTCGGCTGCCGACGCCTGACCCCTTCCCCCCGGCGGCCGGAAACGGACCGCCGGTGTGCGCCTTGCTTCTCTCCCAGGTCGAAACCCGTTCTGCGGTCCCCTCCGGTCCCCATGACCCGAAGGAAACCGCGATGACCACCACACCGACCACCGACGAGATCCTCGGCACCTTCACCGACTTCTTCCGCGAACGCGGACACGAACCCGTCAGCGGCGGCACGCTGCTGCCGCCGCCCTCCGACCCGGTGCTCTTCACCACCTCGGGCATGCACCGGCTCACGCCCTACCTGGAAGGCCGGCCCCATCCACAGGGACGGCGCCTGGTCGACGTCCAGCGCTGTCTGCGCACCACCGACCTCGACGAGGTCGGCGACCGTACCCATCTGACCGTGTTCGAGATGCTCGGCTCCTGGTCGCTGGGCGACTACGGCCATACCCAGAGCCTGCGTTGGGGGTACGAGCTGCTGCGCGACGGATTCGGCATCCCGCGGGAGCGGATGCACGTCAGCGTCTTCGGCGGGGACGACGAGGTCGGCCCCGACCGTGAATCGCTGCGCCAGTGGCAGGAGTTGGGACTGCCCGTGGAGCTGACGCGCGACGACAACTGGTGGTCGCACGGTCCCGTCGGCCTGTGCGGCCCCGACTCGGAGATCTTCGTCTGGACCGGGAACCCCGGCACCCCGCCCCAGGGCACCCCCACCACCGACCCACGGTGGGTCGAGGTGTGGAACCACGTCAGCATGCGCTACCGACGCCTTGAGGACGGCGGCCTCCAACCCCTCGAACAGCCCTGTGTGGACACGGGCATGGGACTGGAACGACTGGTGACGGTCCTCCAAGGACACGACTGCGTCTACGACACCGACCTGTTCGAACCGTGGACGAGGCTGCTGCCGCCCCTGTGGAACCTGCGGGAGACACCGCGACGGCTCGTCTGCGACCACCTGCGCTCCGGCATCGTCGTCATCGGTGACGGCGTACGTCCCTCTCCCACCGGACGCGGCCATGTCCTGCGCCGGCTGATCCGCCGTGCCCTCACCACCCTGTGGCGCGACGACCCCTCCCGCACCCTGTCGGACCTGCCCGAGGAACTCCTCGGGCACACCCTGGACCACTTCCGGCAGCCCTGCGACTCCACAGAGGTGCGCCAGGTGCTCGTGGAGGAGGAACGGCGCTTCAGCCGCCTCCTGGAGCGAGGGCGCCGGGTCCTGGACAGGCCGCGGTTCGACGGGCCGCTGAGCGACGAGGACTACCGCTACCTGCACGACACCCACGGCCTGCCACGCGACCTGGTCATGACGCTGCGCACCCTCTGACCGTGGGCCAGGGTCCAGGTCGCCCCGGGGAGACCTGGACCTTCGGCGGCTTGCGTCCGCGGCGGCTTCGGGCTTCGCCGGCCCACGTCCACGGACGGCTCCCCCTATTCGTCTATTCGTCCCACGCCTCGATCAGGATCTGCCGGGAGATCTTGCCGTCGCGCAGCGTGATCATCGACTCGGACAGGACACGCACTCCGTCCGCGTACTCGCAGGACTCGCTGTAGGCCGCGTGGTCCCCCTGGACGACGCATCCCTCCAGCTTGTGCGTCATGTCGCGGCTGTAGACGTCGCCGAGCATGTCGGCGATCTCGCCGCGGCCGCGCAGCACCTTGGGGTGGCTGGGCTGGGAGTTGCGGTTGACGACGCGCAGTTCGGCGTCGTCGGCGTACAGCGACAGCAGCGTGTCCGGGGTCTGTCCCTCGATGCCCCGGCGCAGGGTCTCGGTGTCGAACGACGGGTTCGTGGTGGTGCCCATGGTGACCTCCTGCGAGGCCCGCGGCACGGCGAGGAGTGGCCGCGAGGACCTCTGATGAAGAGACTCCTCCGCCCCGCCGGACTCGGCAAGCGCAGCCCGAGCGCTGGGCCTGACGGGTGAGCCCCGCGGGGTGGCCGTGTCCGGCGGCGGCGCCCTTCCGTTCCTGGAACATGATCTCAACTCCGATTCTCGCCGCCGCCGTTGGTCTCGCCGCGGGCCTCACCGGTCTCACCGCGCCGCTGGCGGCCCCGGCCCACGCGGACACCCGGAACGCGGGACCCCAGCTGAACCCGATCACCGCGCTCGACTCGCTCGCGACGACCGGGATCCCCGAGCAGCACAAGCACCGGGTCCCGAGGGTCTCGCAGCAGCTGGGTCACCTCGATCACATCAACCAGCTGAACCGGCTCTGAGGACACCGCCGCGTCACCGACTCACAGCAAGGGCCGTCCGGGACCGCGCCGGACGGCCCTTCGCGTGTGCCCGCAACGAGGTGCCGAGAGCGAGATGCCGAGAGCGATGCGCCGAGAGTGACGTCCCCTGCACCCAGCGGGGCAGGCGAGCGGGCCGGGCGGGGCCCTCGTCTCGCCGGGACCGTTCCGCTCGCCGTCCCGGCGCCGTCAGCCTGCCGTCGCCAGGAACTGCGTCGCCGCCAGCTCCGCGTAGAGCGGATCCCGCGCGACGAGTTCGCGGTGCGTGCCCACCGCACGTACCCGGCCCGCGTCCATCACCACGATCCGGTCGGCCATCGTCACCGTCGACAGCCGGTGCGCGACGACCAGAACCGTGGTCGTACGGGCCACATCGGCGACCGTGTCACGCAGGGCCGCCTCGTTCACCGCGTCCAGCTGCGAGGTGGCCTCGTCGAGCAGGAGCAGCCGAGGGCGGCGCAGCAGGGCGCGGGCGATGGCGACACGCTGGCGCTCGCCGCCGGACAGCTTGGTGCCGCGATGCCCGACCAGGGTGTCGAGCCCGCCCGGCAACCGCGCGACCAGGTCGTCGAGGCGCGTGGTCTTCAGCACCCGTGCGACCGTGTCGTCGTCCGCCTCGGGATTGCCCAGCAGCAGGTTGTCCCGCAGCGAGCCGGACAGGACCGGGGCGTCCTGCTCCACATAGCCGATGGCGGACCGCAGCTGGGGCAGCTCCCAGTCCGTCAGATCCCGTCCGTCGAGGGTGATCGTCCCGGCCTCCGGGTCGTAGAACCGCTCGATCAGCGAGAACACGGTCGTCTTGCCCGCCCCCGACGGGCCGACGAACGCCGTCATGCCCTGCGCGGGGACCGCGAAGGTCACGCCGTGGTGGACGTACGGCAGATCGTCGGCGTACCGGAAGCGGACGTCCTCGAAGGCCACAGCGGCGGGCTCGGCGCCCGCCGCGGGCAACGGCGCCGCCGCGGCGGCCGGTTCGGCGGGCAGCCGCAGCGCCTCCTGGATGCGGGCGAGCGCCGCCGACCCCGTCTGGTACTGCGTGATCGCGCCGACGACCTGCTGTATCGGCGACATCAGATAGAAGACGTACAGCAGGAACGCGACCAGGGTGCCGATGTCGATGGCTCCGGTCGCCACCCGTGCCCCGCCCACCGCGAGCACCGTGATGAAGGCGATCTGCATGGCCAGCCCGGCCGTGTTGCCCGCCGCAGCCGACCACTTGGCGGCCCGCACGCTCTGCCGCCAGGACTCCTGTGCCGCCTCGTGCAGGGTCCGTTCCTCCCGGTGCTCGGCGCCGGACGCCTTCACCGTGCGCAGCGCGCCGAGGATCCGTTCCAGCGAGGCACCCATCACCCCGACCGCGTCCTGCGCCTGCCGGCTGGCCGTGTTGATGCGCGGCACGATCACACCGAGAACGGTGCCGGCACCCAGGATCACGCCGAGCGTGACCGCCAGCAGCACCGGATCCACCAGGCCCATCATCACCACCGTCGCCACCAGCGTGAGCCCTCCGGTGCCGAGGCCCACCAGCGAGTCGGTGGTGACCTCGCGCAGCAGCGTCGTGTCCGAGGTGATGCGGGCCATCAGATCGCCCGGCTCACTGCGGTCGACGGCGGTGATGCGCAGCCGCAGCAGATACGACGACAGGGAGCGCCGCGCGCCCAGCACCACCGACTCGGCGGTCCGCCGCAGCACGTACGAACCGAGCGCTCCCAGCGCCGCGTTGGCCACGACCAGCCCGGACATCAGCAGCAGCGCCCCGGTGATGGTCCGGTCGTGGGACAGGTCGTCGATCAACTCCCGTGCCACCAAAGGGAGAAAAAGCCCGGTCGCGCCCGTGACCAGCGAGAGCACGGCGCCCGTCAGCAGGGCCCACCGGTGCGGGCGTACATAGGCGAGCAGCAGTCGCCACGCGGGCTGGTCGGTGGGTGTCCGGGCTGGTCTCACGGTGCTCCTTCGGAGTCGGACGGGAGCACTCAGGCTACGTCGGACCGTCCCCCGCGGGCCCGCCGGTTCCGGGCGTGGGACGGGCTGCCGTACGGGCCGGACGATGTGAAGACCGTGTTCCGTGCCTTTACCGATCAGCCACGACTAGGGTCGGAAGTGGACGCAGAGCCGCCGAGGGAAGGGTGGAGCACCATGGCGCAGGAAGTACGCGGCGTGATCGCACCGGGCAAGGACGAGCCGGTGCGGGTGGAGACGGTCGTGGTGCCGGATCCGGGGCCGGGTGAGGCCGTGGTGAAGGTGCAGGCGTGCGGGGTGTGCCATACCGACCTGCACTACAAGCAGGGCGGCATCAGCGACGACTTCCCCTTCCTGCTGGGCCACGAGGCCGCGGGCGTCGTCGAGGCGGTGGGTGCCGGGGTCACCGATGTCGGGCCCGGCGACTTCGTCATCCTCAACTGGCGTGCGGTGTGCGGCCAGTGCCGGGCCTGTCAGCGCGGACGCCCCTGGTACTGCTTCGCCACCCACAACGCCCGGCAGAAGATGACCCTCGCGTCGACCGGCCAGGAGCTCTCCCCGGCCCTCGGCATCGGCGCCTTCGCGGAGAAGACCCTGGTCGCGGCCGGGCAGTGCACCAAGGTCGACGCGTCGGTGGCCCCGCAGGTGGCGGGCCTGCTGGGCTGCGGCGTGATGGCCGGGATCGGCGCCGCGATCAACACCGGCGGCGTCGGACGCGGCGACACCGTCGCGGTGATCGGCTGCGGTGGGGTCGGGGACGCGGCGATCGCCGGGGCGCGCCTGGCCGGGGCCGCGAGGATCATCGCCGTGGACATCGACGACCGCAAACTGCACAAGGCACGGTCCATGGGAGCCACCCACAGCGTCAACTCCGAGGAGACCGACCCGGTCGAGGCGATCCGGGAGCTGACCGGCGGTTTCGGCGCGGACGTCGTCATCGAGGCGGTCGGCCGCCCGGAGACGTACCGGCAGGCCTTCTACGCACGTGACCTCGCCGGCACGGTCGTCCTCGTGGGCGTACCCACCCCGGAGATGAAGCTGGAGCTGCCGCTGCTGGACGTCTTCGGACGAGGCGGAGCGCTCAAGTCGTCCTGGTACGGCGACTGCCTGCCGTCCCGTGACTTCCCGATGCTGATCGACCTGCATCTGCAAGGACGCCTGGACCTGGGCGCGTTCGTGACCGAGACCATCGAACTGGGCGAGGTGGAGAAGGCGTTCGAGCGGATGCACCACGGTGACGTCCTGCGCTCGGTGGTGATGCTGTGATGGCCGCCCGTATCGAACGCCTCGTCACCTCCGGGCAGTTCACCCTGGACGGCGGCACCTGGGACGTCGACAACAACGTGTGGCTCGTCGGCGACGACCACGAGGTGGTCGTCATCGACGCCGCGCACGACGCCGACGCCATCGCCGAGGCCGTCGCGGACCGCCGCCTCACCGCCATCGTCTGCACCCACGCCCACAACGACCACATCGACGCGGCGCCCGCCCTGGCCGACCGCACCGGCGCCACGATCTGGCTGCACCCCGACGACCTGCCGCTGTGGAAGCAGACCCACCGGGACCGAGAGCCCGACGCACACCTCCAGGACGGGCAGATCATCGAGGCCGCGGGCGCCGACCTGAAGGTCATGCACACCCCGGGTCACGCGCCGGGCGCGGTGTGCCTGCACGACCCCGGTCTGGGCGTCGTCTTCACCGGCGACACCCTCTTCAAGGGCGGTCCGGGCGCCACGGGCCGCTCCTACTCCCACTTCCCGACGATCATCGGTTCGATCCGTAACCGCCTGCTGTCCCTGCCCCCCGAGACCAGGGTCCTCACCGGCCACGGCGACGCCACCACCATCGGCGCGGAGGCCCCGCACCTGCAGGAGTGGATCGACCGGGGCCACTGAGACGACCGGCGGAACGCGAGGGCGAGCCGCTCGGCCTGTCCCTTCCGTCTCTTGGACGAACCCCATGCAAAAGAGGACAGAAGATGTCCGGTTTGCCCGGCACCCTCAAGAGCGACAACGCTCACACGGGTACGGGAGGCCGGACATGGCACAACCGCTGAAGGACAGGGTCGCACTCGTCGCCGGTGCGACACGGGGAGCCGGACGCGGCATCGCCGTCGAGCTCGGGGCGGCCGGCGCCATCGTCTACGTGACGGGACGCAGCACGCGCGGACGGCGTTCGGAGTACGACCGCCCCGAGACGATCGAGGAGACCGCCGAACTGGTCACCGAGGCCGGCGGCCACGGCGTCGCCGTACCCACCGACCACCTCGACCCCGCACAGGTACGCACGCTGGTCGACCGTATCGAGGACGAACAGGACCGCCTCGACGTCCTCGTCAACGACATCTGGGGCGGCGAGAAGCTGTTCGCCTGGGACAGCCCGGTGTGGGAGCACGACCTCGACAAGGGGCTCCGGCTGCTCCGGCTCGCCGTCGAGACCCACGCGATCACCAACCACCACGCCCTGCCCCTGCTCCTGCGCCGGCCTGGCGCACTGGTGGTCGAGATGACCGACGGCACCGCGGACTACAACCGCGACCACTACCGCAACTCCTTCTTCTACGACCTCGCCAAGGCATCCGTCCTGCGCATGGCCTTCTCCCTCGGGCACGAACTCGGACCCCGCGGCGCGACGGCCGTCGCCCTGACACCGGGCTGGCTGCGCTCGGAGATGATGCTGGAGGCGTTCGGGGTACGGGAGGACAACTGGCGCGACGCCCTCGACCGCGTCCCGCACTTCGCCATCTCCGAGACCCCGCGCTACGTGGGCCGCGCCGTCGCCGCCCTCGCCGCCGACCCCGACGTGGCGCGCTGGAACGGCGCATCCCTCTCCGCCGGGCAGCTCGCCCGGGTCTACGGCTTCACGGACCTGGACGGCAGCCGCCCCGACGCCTGGCGGTATGTCGTGGAGGTGCAGGACGCGGGGAAGCCGGCGGACACGGCGGGCTACCGCTGACGCGGCACCGGGTCGGCCGCCGGGAGGGGCCAGCGCGCCAAGTGGCCGGGCGGCAGGCCGAGATCCTCCCGCACGGCCGTGTAGTACCCCTCCCGTCCGGCGCGCTGCCGCTTAAGGAGCGCCTGCCACACCTCCGGATCCCGCCTCTGCTCCCGCACGAACCGCTCCATGTCCATCGCCGACACGACCCAGGCCCGTGCCCTGTCCACCACCGCGGGGCTGCCCAGCATGAGCAGCGCCTCGCCCGAGGGGTCCCGGCGGGAAATCGCCTCGGCCAGCAGCGGCTTGGCCTCTTCCAGGGTGAGGGGATCCGGGTGCGGGTCGTTGCCCAGTGCGGCGGCGACCCGGTACGTCACCGTGACCGTCTTCTTCACCGACTGCGCGTAGTCGGCGTAGACCGCGAGCCGCCGCTCCTCCCAGCGCGCGGCCTGCTCACGCCGAAACCTCATCCGGTCGCCCCGCACGACCACCACGTACGAACCGAGCGCGCCGATCACGACGCCCATGAGCGCGGGGAGTTGCTGAAGGAACACCGACATGGAGGAACGTTATCCACCCGGTGATCGTCGTGGCAGTACGGTCGGTGCATGACGGACACGACGCGCTTCGCAGGTCACGGAGTCATGATCACCGGCGCGGCCCGCGGTATCGGCGCCGCCACCGCGCGCCGGTTCGCCGAGGAGGGGGCGACGGTCCTGGTGACCGACCGGGACGGGCCCGAGGCCGAGGAGACGGCGGCGCGCCTGCGGGCACGGGGGCACGCGGTGTGGGCACGGGTGTGCGACGTGTCCGACCGCGCGTCGGTCGAGGCCGCCGTCACGCATGCCGTCGACGCCTTCGGCTCCCTCGACGTCCTGGTCAACAGCGCCGCCTCCTGCACCCCGGACACCCCGCTGTTCGAGGACGGACCGGACGAGGCGTGGGCCCGCGACCTCGACATCACCCTGACCGGCACCTACCGCTGCTGCCGGGCCGCCCTCCCGCACCTGGCCGCCACCGGACGCGGTGCCGTCGTGAACATCGGCTCGGTCAACGGCCTCCAGGACTTCGGCAACCACGCCTACAGCGCCGCCAAGGCCGGCCTCGGCTCCCTCACCCGCACCCTCGCCGGCCATGCCGCGGCCCGCGGTGTCCGGGTCAACCTGGTGACTCCGGGGACGGTACGCACCTCGGCGTGGGAGGGACGGGACGAGGAACTCGACGAGATCCGCACCCTGTACCCGCTGGGCCGGGTCGGCGAACCCGAGGACGTCGCCGCGGCGGTCGCCTTCCTGGCATCCCGTGACGCGGCCTGGATCACCGGCACCGCCCTCACCGTCGACGGCGGCCTCACCGCGGTGAACACCGGCTTCCGGACGGCGGTCCGGCACCCCGACGACGACTGAGACGCACGGTCTCGCGGTTCGCCGCGCCACGAGCCCGTGCCCGGCGAACTTCACCGTTTGGTCACAGCCCGCTCCGGGCCACAACCGGGCCCCCCGTACAAGGGTCTACCTGGCTGAAGTCCACAGGCACACGCTAGGGAAGGGTCCGGGCATGGGGGACATACTTAGACGGCGAGCCGTCGCACTCGGCATCACCGCGGGGCTGGTCGCACCGCTCGGCCTCACACTCGCCGCCGCACCGGCACAAGCGGCTCCGAGCTGCACCACGCAAGCCGGTCCTTATCAGAAGAAGGTGGAGAAGTTCCTCGGCCGCCCGGTCGACGGCAGGCAGTCCGCCGCCGACTGCAAGGCCATCCAGGCCTTCCAGACCAAGCACGGCATCACCCCGAACGCCGGCTACGCGGGGCCCGTCACCTGGGGCGTGATGGACCTGATGAACAAGCAGAAGGCCGTCGGGAACAACCCCAACAGGGACGGCAAGTGCCCGGTCAACAAGGGCCGCATCGCCTGCGTGAACCTCACGCTCCAGCTGAGCTGGATCCAGGACGGGGAAAGGCTGGTCTACGGCCCGGTACCGGTGCGCACCGGTCGCAACGGCTACGAGACGCGCACCGGTCTGAAGAAGATCTACTGGCGCAACATCGACCACGTGTCGAGCATCTACGACGTGCCGATGCCCTACGCCCAGTTCTTCGACGGCGGTCAGGCGTTCCACCAGGTCGGCGTGAGCATGTGGAACCCGCCGGGCTCGCACGGCTGCGTCAACATGACCAAGACCGACGCGAAGAAGTACTGGTCGCTGCTGAAGAACGGCGACGACGTCTACGTGTACGGCCGCAAGCCGGGCACCTGACGAGGCACAGGCACCCGGCCCGCTCCGGGACGTCCCGGTCGTCAGAGCGCGGCGGCGTCCCCGAAGTCCGGGATCGCCAGCCTGACCCCGCCCTGCTGCGCGGACTCGTGCGCGACGATGCCCGGCAGGGTGTAGCGGGCCGCCACCCACGCGTTCACCGACGGCAGGGTGCGGGTGTTGACGGCGGTCACGAAGTCGTCGACGAGGAAGTGGTGGCTGCCCTCATGACCGTTGTGCAGGTGGTCGAACGCCCGGGGCAGCCGCGACCGGTCGTGCACGGGGGCCGAGCCCGAGGTGAAGGCGGCCCGCAGATCCGGTGCGATGTGCTGCAGTGACGGGTCGTCAGGGGACATCGTGGGCTTGGGCTCCAGCAGCTCGCTGATGTCCCGCACCCCGTTCCTGTCCTGCCACAGGGCCGCGGGCGGCAGGCGAGTGCCGTACGCGGAGGAGGACCGCGGCTTCGGCCATCACTGGATCGTCGACCCCAGCGGTCCGCTCACTCCCGAGGGGGAGCGGGGCAGTGCCGTCTCCCTGCTGGCCATCCCCGGCATCCGCTACCAGATCCAGGCCGCCGCAGAAGATCCTTCTCGCCGGGGAGGGGGTCGGCCTCATGGACGTCGCCGGCGAGACCGTGACGAAGACCATCCGCTCGCTCCGGCACCCGCTCGCGGCGCCGGTCGACCTGGAGACCAAGGTGTCCGACTTTCACGACTGGGCGCGTGGCGCCGCCGTTCTGGCCATCCAGGTGCTGGTGCTGGGCGCGGCGGACGCGTGAACTCGGCGGCCGGTGCGGCCACATGGACGTGATCAGCACCACTGTCCGGTATGTCGGTATTGCTCTTACTTGCTCACGCGGCCTTCACCTCGGGGGTCGTATGCTTCACAACATGTCCACCACTGTTGAAATCGCCTCCGATCGATCGGCTGACGAGGTCAACGAGGAGATCCGGGCGCTGTGGCGCCGGTCGGGCGGGACACTGAGCGTCGAGCAGCGCGAGGAGTACCAGCGTCTCGTCCTGGAGTGGGCCGCCGCGGTCCCGCAGCAGGTGAAGGCAGCCTGACCACCCGCCTCGGCGACCCCGTCCCCCTCCTCGGCGCGCCTCGTCAGGCATCGCAAGACCCTCCAAGGGCACCCCTGATCCGATGGGTGCCCTTCTCGCACTGACCTCCGCCGGCCGCCACGGCATCGTCGACTTCGCCGACGTCACGCTCTCCGCGAGAGCCCTGTCCGTGTCGTGCGGCGTGATCCTCCTCGGCGACCGGGCCGGCGCCCGGGCCAGGGCCAGGCGTCCCGATCACCGTGCCGTCGCTCCGGCTGGTCGCGGACGCGGGGCGTGGCCCCCGCCGTGATCACGTGGAGCGTCGGCTTCGCACATGCCCCGCCACAGCCGTCACCGACGGCCTCCTCGCCCTCGCTGTGATCCCCGCCTCCCTCCGCCCGGCCCTCCTCGTCGTACCGGGGTTCGTCCTCCTCCACACCCCCCTGACCGGGCGGCGCGCCGCGGGACTCGGCGGCGCCGCGGTGGCCACCGGCCTGCCGACCCTCGGGCGGTGGGCCGGCATCGGTCACCCCCAGGTCGCCGAGTAATGGCGTTGGTAGGCCTTGCGGTCCTGCTCCGCGCGGATGAACCGCGTCGCCACCAGCGCGACGAGGCTGCCCGCCACGACGAGCAGGCCGGGACCGACGTTCTTCGGGTCCGCGAGCCGGGACAGCAGCGTCGAGGCGTCCACGCCCGTCACCGGGGCCGACGAGCCGGGCGAGGCGTCACCCGGCTCGATCGCGCTCTGCGTTCCCGAGGGAGCCGGCGCGGCGCCTTGCTGCCCCCCGCCGTTCTGCGCCGCCACGATCAGCTTCAGATCGAGCGCTGCCAGCGCCTTCGTCACCGGCTGGAAGAACGTCGTACCGCCGGCGGTGCAGTCCCCGCTGCCGCCCGACGTCACCCCCAGCGCTACCCCCTCCGAGAACATCGGCCCCCCGCTGTCCCCGGGTTCGGCGCACACGTTCGTCTCGATGAGCCCCGTCACCGTCCCCTCGGGATAGTTGACCGTCGCGTTGAGCGCCGTCACCTCGCCGTCACGCAGCCCGGTCGTGCTGCCGCTGCGGAACACCCGCTGTCCGACGGCGGGATCGGCGGCGCCGGTGATCCGCACGCCCTTGCCGTCCCCGATCGACACGACGTCCGCCCCGGCACCGGCGTCCCCGCTCGCGTACTGGACCAGCGAGAAGTCACCGCCGGGAAAGTTCTGCTCGATGGTCTGGCCCAGCTGCCGGCGGCCCTGGTTGTCGGCGAACCACACGGAACCGTCCGGGCCGCAGTGCCCGGCCGTGAGGATGAAGTCCCGCTTCCCGTCGGTGACGTTGAAACCGGCCGAACAGCGCCCGGCCGTCGACAGCATCGGCAACGCGCCGTTGAGCCGCGTGGTGAACGTACCCTCGGTGCGCTCCATGCGCACGAAGCCGCCGAGGCCCTCGGCGAGCTTCGTCATCCGGGACCAGTCCCCTGCCGAGACGGTGCTGTCACCGCGTACGACCACCTCGTTGGACCGGTAGTCCATGACCCACGCCGTGCCGGTCACCCGCGGCGCCGAACGCAGCGCCGACGTCGCCGACTTCAGCTCGTCCATGCTGTGGTCGACCATCTTCGCCTCGGCGCCGGCCTTGCGGACCTCGTCGGCCGCCTTCTCGTCGGTGACCGCGACGACCGGCTTGCCGTCGGCACCGAGCCAGCTGCCCGCCGTACGGGACGTGCCCAGACGGGAGACGAGAGCGCTGCCGGGGTCGGCGGCCGAGGTGGCGTAGGTGCGCGGGACGGCGGCGTCGGGAGGCTCGCTCGCCACGGCCCGTGTGACCATCGTTCCCCCGAGAAGGAGTCCGCCGACGGCCGCCAGCCGTGTCACTCGCCGGACGAGACGTCGTCGTGCGTGCCTCATGCATGGCTCCCGAACCAGTACAGCGCGGCGTCAACGCCGCGGGGCCCTCCCGTGGTTGAGCACCCTCTCTCCATACGTGGCCCGGCGCGCCCGCGTTCACCGCACGGCTGATCGTTCTTGCGCGGTCCGCCGCCCGAGCCGGCCCCGCCGCGGGATCCCGGTCGTTGGCCGGCGGGCGAGCCCGGAGGGGAAACCGCCGACCGCACGCGGGGACCGAGGCGCCTGCCGACCCCTCCCCGGGCCCCCGTATCTGACCTGCTGCCGGTCCCACGGGCAGCAGCCCGCACGCCGGCGGGGCGAAGGCATCGGAGGTGGAGCCCGCGGCCGTCACCGTCCCCGTCCTCGCCGTTCCCGGCCGCCGCACGGCCCCCTATCTTGTGCCCCATGACCAGGATCCCGCACGCCACGTCCGGTGAACCGAACCCCCTTCGCGCCGTCACCCTCGACCACCTGCGACGCCGAACGAGCGTGAAGTGGCGCGCCTACCCCGACGACGTGCTGCCGCTGTGGGTGGCCGAGATGGACGTACCGCTCGCCGAACCCGTCGTGCGCGCCCTGACCGACGCCCTGGCGCTCGGCGACACCGGCTACCCGACGGGCACCGGCTACGCCGAGGCGCTCGCCGGTTTCGCGGACAAGCGATGGGGCTGGGCCGGGCTCGCCGTGGAGCGGGCGGCCCTCGTGCCCGACGTGATGCTCGGTGTGGTCGAAATGCTCAAGCTGGTCACCGAGCCGGGCGATCCCGTCGTGGTGAACTCGCCCGTGTACCCGCCGTTCTACCAGTTCGTCGCGCACATGGACCGGCAGGTCGTCGAAGCCCCGCTGGGCACGGACCTGCGCATCGACCTCGACACCCTCGACGCGACGTTCCGGAGCGCGACGTCGGGCGGCCGGCGCGCGGCCTTCCTGCTGTGCAGCCCCCACAACCCGACCGGCACCGCACACACCCTCGACGAACTGGCCGCCGTGGCCGCCCTGGCCGACCACCACGGCGTACGCGTCGTCGCCGACGAGATCCACGCACCGCTCACCGCCTCGGGCGTCGACTTCGTGCCGTATCTGAGCGTCCCGGGCGGCGAGAGCGGACTGTCTGTCATGTCGGCGTCGAAGGCGTGGAACCTGGCCGGCCTCAAGGCGGCCCTGGCCGTCGCCGGCCCCGCGGCCGCCGCCGACCTGGCCCGGCTGCCCGGCGTGGTCAGCCACGGACCGAGCCACCTCGGCGTCATCGCCCACACCGCCGCCCTGCGCGACGGCATCGGCTGGCTCGACGCCCTGCTCGCGGGCCTCGACGACAACCGTCGCCTGCTTTCGGACCTCCTGGCCGAGCACATCCCGGCGATCACCCACCGTCCGGGCGAGGCCACCTACCTGGCCTGGCTGGACTGCCGCGGCCTCGGCCTCGGCGACGACCCCGCGGAGGTCTTCCTGCGCCGTGGGAGGGTCGCGCTGAACTCCGGCATCCCGTTCGGCACCGGCGGCGCCGGGCACGTACGGCTGAACCTGGCCACGTCGCCGGAGTCGATCGAGGAAGGGGTACGGCGGATGGCGGCGGCCCTCGCCTGACCGCTCACCCCGGCCGGCGGCCCGTACCCGGCCGGACGGGGAGGTGGGGGCAGGGATCGGCGCCCCCACCTGCCTGCCTACACTTCGGCCATGGACGACACGTCGCTCGACCTGCTCGGCGCGGGCAAGTACCTGCTCATCACCACCTACCGCAAGAACGGCACGGGTGTGCCCACTCCGGTCTGGGTGGTGCGCGACGGAAACGCGCTGGGCGTGTGGACGGTCGCCGACTCGTGGAAGGTCAAGCGCATCCGGGCCCGTCCGGACGTCCTCGTCGGTCCCTGTGACCTGCGGGGCAAGCCGACCGGCGAGCAGGTCCCCGCCACCGCCGAGATCTGCGACGAGGCCACCGGCGCCCGCTACCGCGCGCTCATCGCCCGCAAGTACGGGATCACCGGCCGGCTCACACTCCTCGGCAGCAGGCTGCGCCGCGGCGTGAACGGCACGGTCGGCATCCGTGTGACGCTGTCGCCCAGGGACTGAGGCGCGGGCGGTGGCACCGCACCGAACGGCTGGGCCGCGCACGGCGACGACTCACCGTGCGCGGCCCGACGAACTCACCGGGGGAGCGGACGGCGACCGTCGCCCGCGGTGACCGCGTCACCCCCGCGCCGCCCCGGTGAGCGCGTCACGACGCGTCGAGCACCGTGCCCTTCATCTCCGGTGCGCCGGGCTGCGGCTCACCGAACTCGTCCTCCAGCCGGAACCGCACCGACTCGGCCGGTTCGGCGACCCGGTCCGCGACCGTCGGCAGCCGTACCTCCGTGCTGGTCCGGCCGGGCTCGACGGCCGCCCACAGATACAGACCGTCCAGCTCGGACAACGGCCGTTCCGGATCCGGGGACACACCCGCGTTCTCCTCCAGCCAGGCGGGATCGACGTCCTTCGTCGACAGTTCCCGGCCCCCGGTGACGGGAAGCACGGCGAGCTGCCCGCCGACCTCCGCGTCGGCCACCGCGGACAGCGAGACGCGCCACTTCAGCGCTTTCCCCTCGGTCACCCGGTCGGCGACGGGCGTCACGGAGATCGAGGGCTTCGGGTCGTCGTTCTCCACGGTCACCCCGCCCATGTGAGCGCCCACCACGGAGGCGCGCACCGCCTTCACGAACACGCCGTGCGCCACGTCGTACCCGTAGCGGCCGTTGCCCTCCACCTTCACCGGTACGTCGATGGCGTGCGTGCCGGGCCGGACCGTCACCAGCCGGTCGGTGACCTTGTTCGTGACCGGGTCGACGACGAACAGCCGTATCTGCCCACCGGCCTGCCCCGAGACCCGGACCGGCACCTGGTGGATGCGCGTCCCCGCATCCCCTTCCTTGACGGTCAGCCGGCCGACGTCGACCCGGGACAGCGGGGCCTCCCGCACGTCCGGTGTGCCCGGCCGCCAGGCCCAGGCGTCCATCAGCCAGGCCCGCCCGGATCCCGTGCGCGGCGTCAGCGTCAGGTACTTGACACGGCTCAGGTCGAGTGCGGCCGCGTCGTCCGCCCCGACCGGCACCCGCACCTCACGCGCCCAGTACGAGGCGGTGCGGTTCGTACCCGGCAGCCCGTCGACCTTGACCCGGCCGAGGGTGCGCTGCCGTCCCGTGGTGTCCGTGGCGGTGACGTCCAGCTGCGTCCCGGTGGTGTTCGGCGGCACGATGACGCGCAGCGCCAGCGCCTTCGCGCCCGACAGGGACTGCGGCCGGTCGGGTCGTACACGAACGGGGTGACCCGCCTCGGACCAGCGCAGCGCGACCGCGCGACGACCCGGCTCACGGTCGGTCTCCCAGCGCGCGAAGTGGGGTGAGGGCCCGTCCCTGACCTCCGAGAGGCACGCCTTGGCGGCCGAGGGATCCACGGCCGAGCACAGCCGGCCCCCGCGTACGGCCATCCTGCCGTCCGGCAGGAACCCGGCGCCGCGCCCCGCGCCCACCGCGTGGGTGAGGACCTGGGCGGGATCGGCCGAGGGCGCCCGGCGGCCCGTGCCGTCGAGCAGCGGGCGCACCCGGTCGTCCCCGGCGACGAACAGCCGGGCGGCCGCGGCGATGTAGGTGGCACCGGCCCGGTGCTGCTGGTCGGCGGTCAGCCGGGTGCGGGTGCCGGGGGAGCAGACCGGGTCGGGCTGCTCGTCGTCGTGCCAGAAGTCGTCGTCGGCGGGCGCTTCGGCCTGCCCCGGCGTCCACTCGCTGTTGAAGTAGTTGTGGTTGGCGCCCACCATGTACACCGCGCTGTGCAGCGCGGCCCCGCGGCTGACGCGGCGCGTGCCGTCGACGTACACCTGACCCTGGAGGTCGGAGACGTCGCCGTCACAGCCCGGCAGAATCGTCAGCGACGGCACATCGGCGACCGGGTTCTGACCGAAGATCGTCGGGCCGATGAGGACGTTGCCGCGGATGTGCCACCGCACCGGGCCGTGATATCCGTCCTGCTGCGCGGGCGGCGGGTAGAGACTGTCCATCGCGGCCCGGTTGACGCCCTCACCACCCCGGGAGTGCCCCACCAAGAGCACCTGCGACAGATCGGCCCTGGGCGCACGGCGTACGGCCGCCGGGGCAGAGCCCGGGTTCGCGGACCAGTCGGCCCAGCGGGCGAGGTGCTGCCGAACGAGCGAGGAACGGGCCTGGGCACCACCGTCCTCGGCCTGCCAGTCCTGCCCGTTGACACCGTTGGCGGAGATGGAGACGGTCACATAGCCCTGGGAGGCCAACAGGCGCTGGTCACGCAGGTAGCCGCGGTGGCTGGGAACCGGCTTGGCGCCGTCGGCGCAGGGCCAGTCGCCGCTGATCTCGCCCTGCGGGGTGTAGCAGGTGACGTGACGTCCGTGGAGGAACAGGGCGAGCGGACGACTGCCGTCGGCGTCCTCGGGCGCCACCACCACGGCCCGCATCTCGACCGGCGCGGGGAACCCTGGCAGCCGTACGGGGTCGAGGTCGTACTCGCCCGTCACCGTCCGGTACGTGCCCGGCTTGCCGGGATCGACCTCGTTGGCCGGCAGCCGCCGCGGCACGGTCACCGCCGAACGCGCGCCGGAGCGGGCGCCGGGCGCGTCCAACCGGCGTCCCGCTGCCCGTACTTGCAGGTCGCCCACCGAATCCAGCCGGACGCCGTCGAGGCGGAGCCGGAACGTGCGCCCGTCCTTCGCGGGCTCGGGCCGGCCGAGCAGCCGGTCGCCGGCGTAGAACTCGACGCGGGCGTCGCCCATGGGCACCCGGTCGTCGGACCGCCACTGCAGCGTGCGCGCGGCCCCGTCACCGGTGATGCTCCAGTCCGCCGGGAGACCGCCGTTCCCGTCGGCGGTCTTCCCCAACGACCGCCCGTCCGACGCCTGTTGCGCCTGAGCCCACTGCGGCGAGGCGCCCACGCCCACGAGTAACGCCACCGCGGTGACCCTCGCCCACACTCCGACTCTGCTCGCGCGGGGGGACCCCCGTCGCCGGGCACGGATCACGTGCCCCTCCTTCCGCATGCCCCGGGACGGCCCCGGGGCTCTCACTCCGGGAGGACGGGAGGAGGTACATGTGCGTTGCCTGTGAGGGGAGTCGACTGAGAAGTCCGCGCCTTCGACACCGTCCGCGCCCCGAACCGGACGACGAACAGGACGGCGTCCCCCTACGCCGGGGGCGCGGCGACAGACGTACCGCCCGGGAGACACAGACGTACCGCCCGGGAGACGAGGAGAGCCGCCGCCGACCCGGGCCGGCTCGGCCGGCGGCGTGCCGCACGGGAACACGGCCGCCGAGCAGGCGGGCGGGGTCCGGCTCACGCCGCGTCCGCTGTGGCGGCCTTCGAGGGATGCCGGTCGCGCACCCCACGGCCACCGAACGCGAGGGTGCGCCGGCGACGGCCGTCGCGGCTCGCCGCCGTTCCACGATTCGAGAGCGGACGGCCCTCAGCCGTACGGGAGTTGGTGCCCGGCGTCGGGGAGCGCTCGGGCGGCCTGGGGGCGGGCGCCGCTCAGGTCCAGGCCCGGTAGGGCTCGTCCATCAGCTGGAACACCGGCTCGCCCCGGACCGGATCCTTCGCCGTGGACAGCCGGACCCGGTCGCCGCTGTGGATGCCGATGGGCGGACCCATCACCCGGCCGCGTACGACGAACCCCTCGGCCATCTCGACGAGCGACACGTTGCGCGCGGCGGGGGTGTTGCGGTGGACGACCGTGGAATGCCGGACCGTCCCGACGCCCTCGCTGCGCTCCGTGCGCAGGTCACTGCCCTGGCACACCGGACACAGCAGCCGGTGGTACATGGCGGTGCCGCACCAGGTGCAGCGCTGGAAGAGCATGGCCTCCGTGTCCGGAGCCGCGGGGTCGAGGACCCCCGCCCCGAAGCCGGCGGACTGGCGAGCAACGGTTCCTGAGTGGTGGTACACGCTGGTCAACTCCCTGCACTCGGCCGGAATCCCACGTGCGCGGGTCATCCGTGCACGGACGTGCGCGGTTCACGTGCCACCGTGCACGCCCACAGAGTATGGCACTCAGTGCCACTCGTAAAGGCACTCCGTACCCCTAATCTGGCGGGTGACATCGGCGGAGCGCCCGTGCCGACGAGGCGGGCCGCTCAGTCCCGTCCGAGCGTGGTCTCGATCTCCTGGACGACCCGCCACAGCGGCGCGCCGCGCCGGGACACCACGACCACCACGTCGTCGGGCTGCCCGTCACCGGCCGGGCGCGGGGGAGGAGCGGCACCGAAGGCGGACTGCACGTACCCCAGGGCGTGGTCCACCGCGGCGCTCGCGTCGCCCTGCCCGTCCGAGCGCAGCCAGGAACGCAGCGCGTTGTTGTGCGCCGCGACCACGGCGGCGGCGATCACGTCGGCCTGGAGGGTCCCGTCGGGCCGGCCGGCGAAGCGCTCGCGCAGGTACTCGGCCAGGGCCCGCTCATAGCGCCACACCACCGACAGCTCGTAGGCGCGCAGCCCGGGCACCTGCTTGGTGAGCCGGTAGCGCTGCACGGAGAAGGTCGGGTTCTCCGCGTACATCCGCAGCACCAGCCGGGCCGCGTCGCACACCCGGCGCACCGGCTCGTGTTCCGCGCCGCTCGTGGCCAGGAAGGCCGTCATGTCGGCGAGGCACCGCTCGTGGTCGGGGAAGACCACGTCCTCCTTGGAGGGGAAGTAGCGGAAGAACGACCGCCGCCCCACACCCGCGAGCGCCACGATGTCGTCGACCGTCGTCTGCTCGTAGCCCCGCTCCAGGAACAACTGGAAGGCCGCCGCCACCAGGGCCTCCCGCATCGGGGGCTTCGCCGCCGCGGCATCCGTCTTCTCGCCGCGGCCGGGCGCCGCGCTGCTGGAGCTCATGGACGCGAACGTAGCACCAGAGCGCCGCACATGGCACTCAGTGCTGTGTCAGGAGGGAACTGAGTGCAGCGGGCCGCGAGATCGTGGTGACGTCGACGATTGTCCGGCGGATGCCGGTCCGCATACGATCGGCTGCCGTCCCCGCCGAGGAGCCCGCATGCCGCCCGTCCGACCTCGCCTGCTGTACGTCACCGACCTGGCCTACCAGGCGCGCGGGCGGCGCTACTGCGACGAGGACGTCTTCCTCACCTCCCGTCTGCGGGACGCATTCGACATCGCCCTGTGCCATCCCGGGGACGCTGCCGCGCTCATGGACGCCTTCGACGCGGTCGTCGTCCGCAACAGCGGGCCGGTCCTCGGGTACCAGGACGCCTACGACGACTTCCGGCGGCGGGCGGCCGCGGCCGGGGCGCGTGTGTACAACCCGCTCTCCGGCAAGGCGGACATGGCCGGCAAGCAGTACCTGCTCGACCTGACCGCCGCCGGGTACCCGGTCATCCCGACGGTGGACCGTGTCGAGGACCTGCACCTGCTGCCCGAGGCCGGCCGGTACGTCGTCAAACCGAGACTCGGCGCCGATTCGATCGGGCTGCGGATCGTGCCGGCCGAGGAGGTGCGGGAGCTGGTCACCGGGGACGTTCTCGTCCAGCCGCGCGTCGACTTCGCCTACGAGGTCTCCTTCTACTTCGTCGACCACGCCTTCCAGTACGCCCTGCACGCGCCGCACCCCGACCGCCGCTGGCAGCTGGAACCGTACGAACCCATCGACGGCGACCTGGAGTTCGCCCGGCGCTTCATCGAGTGGAACGGCATCGAGCACGGCATCCAGCGCGTCGACGCCTGCCGTGCGCCGGGCGGTGAGCTGCTTCTGGTCGAGCTGGAGGATCTCAACCCCTATCTCTCCCTGGACGCCCTGGACGACCCGCGAAGGGACGCCTTCGTCGCCGCGATGCGGACGTCCCTGCACGGTTTCCTCGCCGCGGGGGCCTGAGCGCCGCGACTCGACGGCGGGTCATGACCCCTCGCCGCACCGGTCGTGGGCGAAGGACGGCGCTGAACCGGTGGGACGGCGGCCCCGTATCACTCCGGGGGGGCGAAGCCCCGAGCCTCGTGAACACGGGACGGAAGGAGAGCGGTGTGCCCACACGGCCCGATCCCGCACAACCGGACGACGAACCGGCCCTGGAACCGATCCGCGTCCTGCGCCCGCGCCGCACCGACGCCCTGGCGGAGTTGTTCAGGGAACTGGAGCAGGAACGCGGCGACTACGAGTCCGTGCCCCTGCCGACCTCCGGAGCCGAGGACGCGACACAGGAACTGCCGCCCGTCGCCGAGCACACGACCGCGGGTGCGAGAAGGGCGCCGAGACCGCGCGGCGGCGCCTTCGGCCCGGATCCCGCCACCCGTCGACGATCGCACCACACCACCCTCGCCGTCGCCGTCGTCACGGCTGCCGCGGTCGTGGGCTTCGGCGGTGCTCTGCTGTTCGCGGAGCGCGGCGAGGATGTGTCGGCCGAGGCCCCCGGTCGGTCCGCGACGGGCTCCGGTTCCGCCGCACCCGCCCCGACGGCCTCGGGTCGGCCCGGCGACGGCGCGCCCGGTGGCGCCGCGCCCGGCGCCCCGCCCGCCTGCACCGCGTCCTACCGGACGGTCAACAGCTGGCAGGGCGGCTATCAGGGCGAGGTGACGGTGACCAACGCCCCCGCCGCTGCCGCCTCGGGCTGGACGGCGACGGTCGAACCGGTGGACGGCGCCCGCCTCACCCAGGTATGGGACGGCACCCTCAGCACCACACGGGAGGGCGCGGTCACCGTCGCCAACGCGTCGTGGAACGGTGCGCTGGAGCCCGGTGCTAGCGTCACGTTCGGCTTCATCGCCGACGCCTCCGCCGCGACCGGTGCCCCCTCGGCGAAGGTCAGCTGTGCGGCGACGGCCGACGGCTCCTGACGGCCCGGCAGCCCGCGGCCACCGACGCACGGCCCGCGGTCCCCGGCCCGCGGTCCCGAGCCCGCACTCCGAGGCCGGTGGCAGACGGCCCGGTGGACGCGGCGCGGGCGGTGGAGGAAAGGAGTCAGCGCCCGTGGGCGACGAGCGCGCGGGAGACGGCGCGCACACTGCGGGCGATGTGCTGCAGTTGCATCACCTCCGCCGCGTACATCTTGATGGTGTGCTCGATCACCGACTCGGGCATGCCGAGCGCGGGCAGGTCGGCGCGCGCGGTCTGCAGCGCGGTGCGGGCGACCCGGATCTCGTTCTGGACCTGTATCTGGGCGTGGCGGGCGAGCAGCACGGGGTGGCGGATGAGCGCCGGGTAGCTGGCGTAGCGGGCCGGCACCAGTTCGCGCAGCCACTTGGCCGCCGACCGCTCCCAGTCATAGGAACCGGGAGTCTTGACCTGGCAGGGCCAGTCCGGGGTGATGCGCGTGGTCGTCAGAGGCATGGTCCATCGCTTCCGGTGTGCGGCGTCGTTCGGGGTGTCCGACGGAGTCGGGGCGGCCCCGGCCTAGGGGATGACCGGGGCCGCCGCCACGGGCGCTCGCGCATGCGATGCCCGACCGAACAACGTCAGCGCCGACGCGGGTAGGAGACGGCGACTTCGTTGTCCGTTGAGGAGCCCGGAAGGCAGGCGGAGTTCGCACGACGGATGGGGTGACGTGCGCATGAGCGGACCGGCTGCTTTCTGCGGGCGGATGTTGCGTGTGCAGTATTTATATATGCCGTCCGCTTTGCAAGACGTATGAAAACATTCATGCGCGCTTTGAAGTGAATGATGCCCTTGCGGTGGGGTTTGGGGCGTGTGGATACGCGTCCTGATGTGGGGACGCCGTGAAGGATCAGTCCCGGAGGAAGAACTGGTGCTGGTCGGAGATGTGCTCGTACTCCTCCAGCCGCGCCTGCGTGCGCTCCGGGTCGGCGTCGGTCATGGCCTGCAGCAGCGCGGCCGCCATCACGCCGGGCGCGGCGTAGGAGTCGAAGACCAGCCTGGAGCCGGTGCCGGTGGCGAAGACGACGTCGGCCGTGTCGGCGACCGGGCCGAGCGCCAGGTCGGTGACCAGGGCCACCCGCAGCCCCGCGCTGCGTGCGACCCGTACCGCGGTGAGCGTCTCCTGGGCGTGCCGGGGCATGGAGAACGCCAGCACCCAGGTGCCGCCGGCCTCGCGTGACTGCAGCAACGCGTCGTAGGCGACGCTGCCGCCCCGGGTCACCAGCCGCACGTCCGGGTGGATGCGGCGCGCCGCGTAGGCGAAGTACTCGGCGAGGGAGGCGGAGATGCGCAGCCCGAGGATGGTCAGCGGGGTCGACCGGGAGAGCTTGCGGCCGATGTCGATCACCTGGTCGGGGTCGGCGAAGTCACGCCGCAGGTTCTCCAGGTTCTCGATCTCGGCGTCCACCGCGGACTGCAGTTCGTTGGCGCCGTTCTCCTCGGCCGGTGCCGGGCCTCCGGCGAGGGCGCCCAGGGCGATCGCCTGGAGCTTCTCCCGTAGCGCCGGGTAACCGCTGAAGCCGACCGCGCCCGCGAAACGTGTCACCGAAGGCTGGCTCACGCCGACCCGCTCCGCCAGGTCGGTGATCGACAGGAACGCCGCCTCGGTGATGTGCTCGATCAGGTACTGGGCGATGCGCCGCTGCCCCGGTGACAGCCTCGGCTGATCGAAAAGCGTCCTGAGCTGGGAAGTCGGGGATGCCTCGACCTCCGGGACCGTCTTGCCCGAAGTGATTGCGGATGCCTGTGCGCGTGCCTGCTGAGGCGATGGCACCGGTGCGCCTCCTTTGTCTCCCACAGTGCTTCAACATAGCTCACACACTGTGGCGACCAAGTGCGCGAAGAGGGTCGACGCTCAACGGTGATAGATCGTGATCGAGTGGCCGACCGCGTCGATCGGACGACTAGTGTCGATCAGTTCGGCCAGCCGCCCGGTCGCCTTGGCCGCCGCGGAGTCCGAGACGACCAGGAGCCCGCGCACCTCCCGAACGGGCACCTGGCGCGGGTCGGCGGCCCGGATTCCGTAGAACGACGGCACCCCGCTGCCCTTGTACACGAGCCAGATCCGCTCACCCGGGTACCGCTCGCGCAACCGGTCGGCGAGCCGGCCCAGGTCCTGACCCCAGTCCACGTTGGAGTCGTGCAGCCGCAGACGTGTCTTGTGGGGACCGCCGAATGCCTCGTTGGAGTACGGCAGGTAGTACGGGTACGTCCGCACCGAGCTGATCGCGACGAACAGCACCAGCGCCCCCACCGCGAGCGGTGCCCACCCCCGTCGCACCGTGAGCACACAGCCCGCCGCCACCGCCAGGAACAGCGGCACGAACAGGGCGTACCGCGTGCCGAAGTCCCGCGACCCGAGCATGGCCGCGGCCAGCAGGACGCCGCTGGGGAGCAGCAGGTACGGTGCCGCGGGCCGCAGCCGCCGTACGGTCACCAGGGTGACGGCACCCGCCGCCCACAGGGCCAGCATGCCGAGCGGCGTCTTCACCAGCAGCGCGGCCGGCAGGTAGTACCACAGCGACCCGGTGTAGAGGCGGCCGAAGAGAAAACCCTGCCACGGGTGATTCTCGAAGCCGAACTGGATCCTCATCCCGTCCCGGTACGCCTCCGGGAACGGCAGCAGCTCCACGGCGAGCCCCCGCAGCCCGTGCACGACGGGCACATGCTGTTCCGGCGTCCAGCGCAGCCGCGGATCGACCACCAGGTACGACGCCCATACGACGGCGAGCGCGGTCAGCGCCACGACGCCGGCGCCCACGACCGCCCGGCCGAGCGCCCTGCGGCGGGACTCGGCGGACGGCCTCGCGCACCACACGGACACGGTCGCGAGCACCAGGAGTACGGGGACCACCGCTAGCGTGCTCATCTTCGTCGCCAGGGCCGCACCGAGCGCCACCCCGGCGAGCGGCACGCACCACCGTGGCCGCCTGCGGGCCCGCCACAGCAGCCAGGCCGAGGTCAGCGCGAACCCGGCCGCCGGCATGTCCAGCGTGGCCAACGAGCCGTGCGCGAGGACGTCGGGGGAGAAGGCGTACAGACCGAGCGCCGCCAACCCGCCGGCACGACCGGCGAGTTCACGGGCGAAGGCGAAGACGACCAGTCCGAACAGGAGCGTCAGGACGATCACCGGGAGGCGGGCGAAGAGCATCAGCCGCCAGGGATCGTTCCCGGACTCGTAGAGCAGATGCCGCCCCAGCCCGCCCTGGTCACCGCGGAAGGAGGGATCGACATGAGGGCCGGCCGCGGCGACCCCGACGGCGATGACCAGCTTTCCCAGCGGGGGGTGCTCGGGGTTGTGGCGCAGGCGGTGCTCGTGCAGGTACTCGGCCGCCGTGCCCACGTACACGGGCTCGTCGATCGTCGGCGTCTGCTGCACCGCCGTGGTCACCATGGCGACGGCCATCTGGCAGAGCAGCAGCACCACCAGGAGCGGGACGAGCACGGCCGCGGAGCGGCGGGCACGTCCTGGGGGGTGTTTCGGGGCGCGGGCACCGGCGGCACCCGTCCGCGGCGCCGGGGCGGGGACCGGCTGTCGTTGAAGCGTCATCATCCCCTCCGCGGTGTCGTCGGCCCCGCGGTGACGGGAGCTGATCCGGAGCCGGTCATGCGCCTACTCTGCATCAACTCCCGCCGCCGGACGCCGTCACCGCTCCAGCAGTCGTACCGACAGACCATCCGCCGTGTAGACGGGTACGGCTCGAAGCGTGTCGGAGTTCAGCTCCACCCGGTCGAACCGGCCGCGGAGCTGCCGTGCCTCGATGACGGGGACCGTGGTTCCCGCGACGGCCGGGCGCTCGACGTCCAGGCGCAGCGACAGCACGCTCTCCCGGCCCAGCAGGACCCGGCGGGACACCTCCAGGGCCGGACCGTGGTTCTTGCGGAGCAGCAGCTCCAGGCGGGCGCCGCCCTCCTGGACGTACGAACCGCGTACCCGCAGCACCTTGTCGGCGCGCAGCGTGCCGCCCGTCACCCGCACGTCGCCCTGCCCCAGCGCGTTGGCCGACGCCGCGACCAGGAGGCCGTCCTCGACGACCGTGCCGCCGTGGTACCGGTTGTGGCCCGTCAGCGTGAGCGTGCCGGTGCCCCGCTTGGTCAGACCGCCCTGGCCCCGGATGTCGTTGCGCCAGGCGTCCGCCGCTTGGAAGCCCCCGGCCGCCGCGTCGAGCGTGACGGTCACATCGGAGTCGAAGGCGCCGTAGCCGTCCGCCGCCGTGAACAGGTCGAGCCGCCCCCACTGCTCGAAGCCGTCCAGCAGGACGTACCCACCGGGCACCGCCGTGGTGCGCAGCACCTCGCGGCGCTGGTCCGCGGTCAGATAGGGCTGGCGGGTCTCCAGCAGCACCTCGGCACCCTTCGGCACGGTCAGGGGCTCGTCCCGGCCGTGCCGGGGCAGCACGTACGTCAGCTTCGGCCGGACCGTGCGGGCGTTGGCCTCCCGGTCGGCGTACGGGTCGGTGCCGGGGCCGGCCGCGTGGGCGTAGGCGTTGAGGGTGTCGGCGGTCGTGCCGGTCCGCTCCAGGAAGTAGGCCAGGGCCTGGGCCCGTGCGGCCGCCTTGAGTTCCGCGTTGGCCGGGTCGGTGAGGGTGGCGGCGGCGAGGGCCGTCGCCATGATGCGGCCGCCGATGACGTCGACCGGGGAGTGCATGCCCGCCATGATGCGGGTGTGGCCCAGCTCGAAGGCGCGGGTCACCAGCTCCTGGAAACGCTCGGGAACCGCGTAGGCGTACGCCAGGGCTGCCAGGTGGACGGCGTTGGTGTGTCCGCTGGGGAAGCCACCGTCCTCGGCCGGGTTCTCGCTGCGCTGCCGCAGCAGCTGCGGGGCGACGATCACCTCCGACTCGTAGACGGGGTAGCCGAAGGCGTCCTTCCGGCCGGTGTCGACGACCTCGCTGTCCTCGTTCATCCGCCACGGACGCGGGTACTGGTAGGCGAACTTGGCGGGGTTGCTGGAGGCGAAGTTGCCGCGCAGGGTGTCGACCAGCCTGGCCACCGTGCCGAGTTCCGAGTCGTGCGACCCCGCGCCGAGCGCGGAACCGGGCGGCGCGTCGGCGGGCACCGCGTCGCTGATCTTCCCGGCGGGGGTGCCGTCCGGGGCGCTGGTGATCGACGTGACCGCCTTGGCGCCCGACTTGTACAGCTCCGCCAGCGGGCCGAGGCCCGCGATCACCGAGTAGCTCTGGTGCTGACGGTCGATGATGAACGCTTCCTTCGCCTGGGCGTCCGTGCGCCCGGCCGTGATCCGGGCGCAGTAGCGGACGTTGGCGCGCAGCACCTCGGGCATCAGCGGGGTCCCGGTGTTCCAGGCGCCGCCGGTCTTCCAGATCCGCGCGAATCCGCCGAGCGCGCGGACGACCGCATTGGTCTCGGGCGTCTGGTTCGCGAGGACGTTGGTCTTGTAGTCGTCCACGAAGGCGGCGGCCCGCTCGGCGGACTTGGCGTCCGCCGTGGGAAGCCAGCCGGCGAAGGCGGGGACGGCCACGAGGGCCGCCCCACCGCCGACCGATGTCGCCAGAAAGCGCCTTCTGCTCATGGACGGGGTGGCCTGGTACCCGGCGGATGACGGCATGCGAGCCTCTCTTGAGTTCTTCGGCCGTACGGCCGGGAGGAGATTCCATGTGATCGACCCGACCGCCTGCCGCGCCGGAGCGCTGGGCACGTCGCCTGCTGTGCGTGGACATGCACCGGGCACGGATGATCGAGTCGTACGAGCGAAGATGTACGGGCCGGTTGCGTCGGACTCGGGATGGCCCGACGTCCGGCAGCTGTCACACAAGTGAACGGGCCAGTGCCACCGCCCCCTCCACAGGGGGCTGCCGCAGCGGCGTGGTCCGCGCTCCCGGCACACTCCCGGCGAGAGCGCGGGTGAACGCGTCGTACAGAACGGGCTGGGCGAGCACGGTGCTGCCGGCCACCACGACGTCGTCCACCGGGACCCCGCGCGCGGCGAGCCGTGCGACCAGCGCGGCCAGCGAACGGCCGCCTTCGGCGATCACCGCTCGGGCGAGTGCCGAACCGGCCCCGGCAGCCGCGAACACGACCGGCGCATGCCGGCCCCACTCGGCCGACATGGCCCCGGCGCCCTCCAACGCCGCTCCCAGCTCGGGCACTTCGGTGACACCGAAGGCGTCGACCAGCCCGCGGGCGAGCGCGTCGGGTTCCTCCCCGCGGTCGTGCGCCGCCCACACGGCACGCGCCGACTCACGGACGAGTCCGGCGGAGCCGCCCTCGTCTCCGAGGACCGCCCCCCAGCCACCGACCTGGACCGGTGTGCCGTCGGCCAGCCGGCCCACGGCCACCGAACCGGTGCCGGCGACGAGGCCGACCCCCTTGTCCAACCCCGCGGCCGGCACGAGCAGTTCGGCGTCGCCCACCACCGACGCGGGCGCGTCGAAGTGGACACGGAGCGCGGTACGGATCCGGGAGCACTGGCGAGGCGTCTCACAGGCGTGTCCGCCCACGGCCAGAGCGGTCGGGCGCATGCCCGTCGGCAGGGTCCCGGCGACCAGCGCGGCGAGCCAGTCGGCGGCGGCCACGGGGTCGTGCGGCTGCCAGCCGCTGCTCGTGCGAACGTGGTCGGCGACCAGGACGTCCCCCGCGTAGGCGCGCAGGTGTGTCTTGGTGCCGCCCACGTCGACGCCCACCAGGAGCGCGGGCGGGTGGGGGGTGTGCGGCACGGATCCTCTTTCGTCGTTGCGTCTGAGCTGCGACGGTGGGCGAACCGCGTCCGGGCGGGCAGGGAGCGGCACCTCTCGGGAGGTGCCACGAACCGGCCGGGCGCACATCGCGGGAGAGCGGCGTGGACCCGCGCCGGAGATGGTCGGGAAGCCCCGGGACGGGCTTCTGGTGAGTGCGGCAGGCGAGTACCGCAGGAGTTCGTTAGGAAGTTAACTAACGAAGTAGGGTGCGCGTCAAGGGCCGCGGATTCCCGACGCCCGACCGATCACTTCGGGCGGTACGTCCGCCATGGCACGACCTGGGGAGAGCATGGACCTGAGCGAGAGTGCGCGTGCGGTGTTCGCGGTGCTGGCCGCGGCGGGCACCG
Organism: Streptomyces sp. NPDC001920; assembly: GCF_053594495.1. NCBI lineage: Bacteria > Bacillati > Actinomycetota > Actinomycetes > Kitasatosporales > Streptomycetaceae > Streptomyces > Streptomyces sp. NPDC001920. The sequence goes on along the minus strand of NZ_JBSFEP010000004.1, from coordinate 30,922 downwards.
CGACCCGCCCCCAGCTGGCGGCCGGCGCCCGCCTGTCCAAGCCGACGGTCTCCACCGCTGTCGCCGAGCTGGAGGCCGCCGGGCTCGCCGCGCACTCCGGCACCGCCTCCGGTGCCACCGGCCGCTCCGCCGCCGTCTATCGGCTGGGCCCGGCCGCCGGCGCCGTACTCGCCGTCGATCTCGGCCCCACCCGGACCCAGGTGCGCGGCTGCGCCCTGGACGGCACCCTGCTGGCCCAGAGCACCGGCTCCCGCGACGAGGCCGCCGACACCGTGCGCGACGTCCTCGACGCGCTGCCCGCGAACGCCCCGCTGCGGGTCGTCGTCGCCGCCGTCGGTGACGTCGCCACCTGGGACCGGGACCGCACCGGCATGCGGCCCGCGACCGCCAAGGCCGGCCCCGTCTTCGACGCCATGAGCGTCGCCCTGCCGCCGGGTGTCCCCGTCCACCTGGAGAACAACGTCAACTGCGCCGCCCTCGCCGAACTGCACCAGGGCGCCGCCCGCGGCCGTGAGACCTTCGGCTACCTGCGCATCGGCGTCGGCATCGGTCTCGGGATCGTCGTCGGCGGCCAGGTGCTGCGCGGCGCGAACGGCGCGGCCGGCGAGGTGGCCCGGCTGCCCTACCCGTGGGGCGAGGGTCGCGAACCGCGCCACGAGGCCCTGGAGGAGCACATAGGCGTACGTTCCCTGCTGCGCCGCACCGCGCAGGCCTGGAAGGACGCCGACGGGCTCTGCCCCGACACCGCCGAGCAGCTCTTCGCCCTCGCCGGTGAGGGACACGTCACGGCCGGGGCCGTCGTCGACCGGCACGCCGCCGACATCGGCCGCCTGGCGGCCGCCGTGACCGCCGTACTGGATCCGGGCATGATCGTGCTGGGCGGTGCCGTGGGCTCGAACCCGCAGCTCGTGCCCGGAGTCCGGGCCGAGCTGGGCCGGCTGAGCTGGCCCACCGAGGTCGTCAGCAGTGCTCTCGGCGACTCCGGCACCGTCGTGGGAGCCACCCGCCTGGCCGTGGCGCATGGAATCCAAACCGTGACCGGTGCGGTCCAGGTGAAGCATTGACGGACTCCACCCGCTTCTGCCAATGTCCGGACAAGCGCTTTCTAGGCCGGCCGGGACGCCGGCTCGGGCGAGCGTCCCGCCCGTACTCGACGTACGGCAACCGCACCAGGGCGAGCTTGTGCGGCGACGGCCACAGCGGCCGGGGACCCTCACCCGTCAGGATGATGCGGCCGGGCGAGGCCGCGCCCTCGGAAAGCACATTCTCCTGCAAAATGCACCCGTGCCGCCTCGGTCGGCGCCGTGCTCCGTCCCCAACCACGAAAAGGGATCGAAGATGACCACTGTGGGTGTGCGGCGCTCCCGCCGACTCGGCCGCGGCGGCATAGGCCGCCTCGTCCCCCTGGCTGCCGTGGCCACGGCAGGTGCCCTGCTGCTCTCCGCCTGCGGGTCGGAATCCGACTCGGGCGGGACCTCGAAGTCGCTGACCTTCTGGATCTCCACGGTCCCGGGGCAGGACGCGGGCTGGAAGAAGGTGGTGGCGCGGTACGAGAAGGAAGCCGGCGTCAAGGTCAAGCTCGTCAACATCCCCTACGACGGCTACGACGCGAAGCTGCGCAACGCCGCGCAGGCGAACTCGCTGCCCGACGTTGCGGCAGTGCCGAAGCTGGACCCGATCTGGTCGAACAAGCTCATCGACCTCCGCTCCATCGCCGACGACAAGACCAACAAGATCAACAAGAACTTCATCGCCAAGGACTCGTCCGGGAAGGTGCTGTCCATCCCCTCGGACATCACCGCGTCCGGCCTGTTCGTCAACAAGACGCTCTTCGAGAAGGCGGGCGTCTCCATCCCGGCGTCGCCGTCGAAGACCTGGACCTGGACCGAGTTCATCGCCGCGGCGAACAAGGTCCGCGAGAAGACCGACGCCAAGTACTCGCTGACGTTCGACCAGTCGCCGTCCCGGCTGCGCGCCATGGTGTACGAGATGGGCGGCAAGTACGTCCACGCCGACTCCTCCGGCGCGTTCTCGGTGGACGCGGCGACCGAGAAGGCCGTGAAGTACTTCGTCGGCCTGAACGACGACAAGACCATGCCGAAGTCGGTGTGGACCAGCGGCGCCGACCCGTCCGCCATGTTCCAGAGCGGTGACGTGGTCGCTTACTGGTCCGGTGTGTGGCAGGTCGCCTCCTTCGCGGACAGCATCAAGAAGTTCGAGTGGGCGAGCGTCCCCACCCCGGCCCAGCCGGTGCAGGCCAGCGACGTCAACAGCGGCGGCATGATGGTGGGCTTCAACAACAACGGCGCCGCGGCCACCGCCACGGAGAAGTTCATGTCCTGGCTGTACGAGCCGGACAACTACCGCGAGCTGTGCGAGGCGTCCGGGTTCCTGCCGGTCGAGAGCGGCCTGAACCCCGAGTACCCCTTCAAGTCCGAGGCGGCGCAGGCGGCGTTCAAGCTGTACAACGAGTCGATCCCGCTCTACGCCCCCATCTCCGGCTACTTCAACACCGCGCAGACGGGCTGGGCGCTGAAGGGCAAGACCCTCACCGAGGACCCGACCAAGGCGGAGCTCGGCAAGGCGATCAACGGCCAGCAGTCGGTCGAGAAGGCGCTGGACAACATCGTGGCCGGCTACAACCAGCAGGTCGGCGGCTGAGCGCAGGCCGGCAGGCCCGGGCGGCGGTGCCCCCACCCCGCTGCCCGGCCTCGGGCGCCCCTGTGACGCCGGGCCCATGAGCCCACAGGAATCCCTTCCACCAGCACGGAGTCAGGAAGATGACCAAACGCGCCTCGGACGTGTCCGTGAGCCCGCCCAGGAGACGCAGCAAGTACACCCTCGCACCGCTCGTCCTCATCGCGGCCAACGTCGTGCTCTTCGCGCTGTTCTTCCTCTGGCCGGCGGTGATCGGGCTCGTCTACTCCTTCACGAACTACACGGGCGTAGGCGCGTTCCAGTTCGTCGGACTGGACAACTACAGCAACCTGGTCGGGGACTCCACCTTCTACGAGGCGCTGACCCGCACGCTGCTGTACACCGTGCTCTTCGTCCCGCTGAACTTCGTGTTCTCGCTGCTCATCGCCAACGTGCTGGTGAGCAAGCACGCCAAGGGCGTGTCGGTCGCCCGTGTCTTCTTCTTCATCCCGTGGCTTCTGTCGCCCATCGTCGTGGGTGTCCTGTGGCGGTGGCTGTTCGGTGAGAACTTCGGACTGGTCAACTACTTCATCGAGAAGCTCGGCGGAAGTGCCGTTCCGTGGCAGTCGAACGCGGACCTGTCGCTGATCGTGGTCGTAGTGGCGGCGTCCTGGGCCTGGACGGGCTTCTCCATGCTGCTGTTCATCGCGGCGATCAAGAACGTACCGGCGTCGTACTACGAGGCGGCCGCGCTCGACGGCGCCGGTCCGTGGCGCCAGTTCATCAGCATCACACTGCCGAGCATCGCACCCACGTCCTTCATCGTCATCCTGCTCAACACGATCCACGCGATGAAGGAATATCCGCTGTTCGCCTCCCTCAACAACGGCGGACCCGGAACGTCGAACAACCTGCTTGTCCAGTACATCTACCAGACCGGCTTCAAGGCGGGCCAGATCGGCTACGCGAGCGCCGCGTCATTCGTGCTCATGCTCATCCTGATGGCCGTCGCGATCATCCAGCTGATCGTCAACCGACGGGTGGAGAACCGATGACAACCACAGACACGCCGCGCAAGGCCGACGCCGGTTCCGTACGGGCTGTGCCCGACGAGCGGCCCCGCGGCGCGGCCGGCGGCGGGCTGCGGCGCGCGGTGCCCGCGACGACACTGCTGTGGGTACTGGCGACCCTCTACGCGGTGCCGGTGCTGTGGTTCGTCCTCAGCTCCTTCAAGCCGGCCGGAGACCTGTTCTCCCTTCCGCTGACGCTGTTCCCGCACGACCCCACCGTGTCGGGATACAAGACGGCGTGGGACAGCGCCAACTTCTCCCAGTACTTCGTCAACACGACCATCGTGTGCGTGATCGCGACGATCCTCACGGTGGGCGTGAGCTGCTGCACCGGGTACGCGCTGGCCAAGTACGACAACAAGTGGCTCAAGGTCTTCTTCGTCGGCATCCTGGCCACCACGATGCTGCCGTCCGAGGTCATGCTCGCCCCGCAGTTCCTGGTGGTCCGCGACCTCGGCCTGTACAACTCGCTCGCCGGCATCATCCTCCCGGCCGTGCTCACCGCGACCGGCTGCTTCATGTTCCGCCAGTTCTTCCTGACGGTCCCGGACGAGCTCATCGAGGCCGCCCGCATCGACGGCGCGCGTGAGCTGTCGATCTTCCTGCGGATCATGGTGCCGATCTCCCGGCCCATCATGCTGACGCTCGCCATCCTGTCGTTCCAGTGGCGGTGGAACGACTACATCTGGCCGCTGCTGATGCTCAACGACCCCGAGAAGTTCACCGTGCAGATCGGCATCCAGAGCCTTGTCGGGGCGCAGAACATCAACTGGTCGGTGGTGCTCGGCGGATCGGTCATCTCCATGATCCCGCTGATCGTCGTCTTCCTGGTGTTCCAGCGTTACGTCATGAACGCCGACATCAACGCAGGACTGAAGGACTGACCTTGCCCGTCTCGCTCGACCACGAGTTCGTCCGCGCGGCGGCCCGCGCCGCCGACCGACCGGCCGCCCCACTGGCGGCGGACCCCGACCAGGAACCCGCCGGTGTGCCGCACCGCGCTCTGGCGCGGCGGGTGAAGACCCTGGTCGCCGCCTACCGTTCCCCGGACTCGGCCCTGCACGCCGGCAGCCGGGCCGTCGCCGCCGCGACGACCCACCTGCGCGCCCTGCGAGCCGCGCAGACCACCACCGGCCTCTTCGCCGGCGGTGACAACGTGCAGTCACCACCGGACTCCGCCTTCACCGTCAACGACGTGTGCGACGCGCACGTCCTCGCCGCCGGCGCGGGGCCGGAGCTGCGCGACGTCACGGCCGCGCTCGCCGAGATCGCCGGCGCCGCCACCGGTGGTCTCCTCAGGGGTGGAGTGCACACCCCGAACCACCGCTGGGAGCTGAGCGCGGCGCTGGCCCGGCTGCACCGGTCGTTCCCCGACGACCGGCTGCTCGACCGCGTCGAGGAGTGGCTCTCCGAGGGCGTCGACATCGACGCGGAGGGCCTGTACTCGGAACGCAGCGCCAACTACGCGGCCCACGTGTCCAACCCCGCGCTGCTGCTGCTGGCCGACGTGCTCGGCCGCGCCGACCTGCTGGACGCCGTCGAACGCAACCTCGCCACGACCCTGGACCTCATCAGGCCGGACGGCACGGTGGAGACCGTCCACTCGCGACGGCAGGACCAAAGCCGCCCGTTCCCGCTGGCGCCCTACCTGCCGCACTACCGGCTGCTGGCGATCCGCACCGGCCGGGGCGACTTCGCCCGGGTGGCGCGGCTGGCGGCCGCCGGCGGCGTCGACGACCCCGACCTGCTCGCGCAGACCCTCCTCACCCCGGACCTGGCACGCGCGCTGCCGGCCCCGGCCGCGGAGCCCCTTCCGCGCGACCGGTACCTCACCACCGCACGCCTCGCCGCACGGGTCTCGGCCACCGCGCACACGGTGGTGTACGGCGGCTCCGACGTGCCCGCGCACCGGCGCATCCGCTCGGGTCTGGCCTGCAACCCCACCTTCTTGCGCCTGTTCGCCGGCGACGCCGTCCTCGACGCGGTCCGCCTCTCCCGGGGCTTCTTCGACCTGGGCCCGTTCCGCGCCGCCGCCATGCACCAGCTCGGCGACCACCGGTACCGGCTCACCGAGACCCTCACGGCCGCCTACTACCAGCCGCTCCCGCCGGACCGGAGGCGGGACGACGGCGTCTACCGGCTGGTGGACGAGGGACGCTTCTCGGCCGCGATGGCCTTCCCGGACCGGCCTCGGGACGAGGTCTCCCACACGACCCGCGTCGAGGTGGACCTGAGGGAGGACGGCGCCGACCTGCGGATCGACATCAGCGGGCCGCGGGCGCCCTGGGCCCTCGAACTGACCTTCCGGCCGGGCGGTGTGCCGGAGGGCGCCGTACCGATCGGCGACGGACGCTGGTGCCTGACGACCGCGCCGATGACCTACCGGGCCGGTGACGACGTGATCAGCGTCGAGGCCGCCGTAGAGGCGGGCGAACCGCTCGCCGGGCCGGACCGGAGCGACGTCCTGCGGTACGACCCGGGCCAGGACTACACCGTGGCGGGCGGCACCGATGCGACGACCGGGAACCGTGTCTACCTCGGGGGACAGGGCCCGCACACACTGACCGTCACCCTGCGCGCCCGGCCGCCCGCGCCTGTCGGGTGACCCCGACGAACCGCACCACGGCCGTCTCAGGCGTGAAGGGCTGATCCCTCTGCACCTCACGTCCCCTCCCGTGCACCCGCCCAGCCGGCTCGGCGCCCTGCACGACCTCCCGGACACCCCCGGGGCGGGGAAATTGCCCTCTGCGCACCCGCCCGCGCACGCGATGACGGCGACCGGGTGCGCGGGACCGCGGACGCGGAGGTCGCCTCCGCCGGCGGGCTGCGCCTGACCCACCTGCGGCCGGAGGACGTGCACCACTTCGACGCCCGCGCTGATCGGACTCAGGAGCAGGGGGCGTTCGCGCCCGCCTGCACAGGCGTCGGGGCAGCGCCGACCGTGCGCACCGAGGCGTTCACGGCGGTGATCGGCGAGGCGGCGGGCGACGCGCGGGGGAACCCGAACCGACGCCGCGCGCCGTGGGAGACGGGCCCTCAGTTCCCCGCACGGGCGGCCGGCGGCTCGGGCGGGCCGGGCAGGGCCGTGGCCGGCACCACGAGGTCGGCCCTGTCCCTGGTCGGGGCGACCAGCTCCGCGTTGCGCTGGTCCGAGCGCATGACCCAGGCCACCGCCTGTTCGTGCGACTTGCCGAACCGCTCGTGCCGGGTGATCAGCCGCCGAAGCCGCTCCGCCTCGTCCAGGTCGCAGAACCACACCTCGTCCAGCTGCGACCGCACCCGCGCCCAGGCCCCCGTGTCCAGCAGCAGGTAGTTGCCCTCGGTCACCACGAGCCGGTCCGTCGGCTCCACCGCAACAGCGCCCGCGAGCGGCTGCTCCAGGACCCGCTCGAAGCCGGGCGCGTACACGGTGCCGTCGTCGGCCTCCTCGCGCAGGCGCTTCAGCAGCGCCGCGTACCCGGCCGCGTCGAACGTGTCCGGCGCGCCCTTGCGGTCCCGGCGCCCGAGCCGGTCCAGCTCGATGTCGGCGAGGTGGAAGCCGTCCATGGGCACATGCGCGACCCATCGCTGCCCGACACCGTTCAGTTCCCGCACCAGGCACTCGGCGAGCGTGGACTTGCCCGCGCCGGGACTGCCGGCGATCCCGAGGACGGCACGGCGGCCGTCCCGGGCGAGGGACCGGGCGCGGGTGAGCAGGACGTCGAAAGTCAGGGCGGCCACAGAGCCGAGTCTGTCACCCGGACGGCTGCTTCCGGCTTCCGCACCGGACACAACAGGCCGCCTGCCCTCAGGCACTTGGCTGAATCCCGCGCTGCATGATCATTCGCCGCGGGTTAGTTTGTGCGTGTTTACGGTGCTATTTCCCTACTTATTGCTGACAACTCGCCGACGGCGGACCGAGAAACCCTACGTCGCGTAGGGAGAGGGGTGGACGATGACCCACGGCACGAAGCCCATGCCGACGCGCATGGAGGGGCGCTTGCGGGCGACCGTGTCCGGCGGGTCCAGGCGGGCGCCCGGCGCTGGACCGCTCGCTGCGGTGGCCGGCGCGTTCGGTCTCGCCCAACTCCTCCTCGTACGGCCCACGCTGGGCCTTGGCTGGGACGAGGTGGTGTACGTCAGCCAGGTCGGCACCGAGGCCCCGGCGGCCTTCTTCAGCGCCCCACGCTCGCGTGGCGTCTCGCTGCTGGCGTGGCCCGTCGCCTCCTGGTCGTCGTCCACCACGCTGCTGCGCGTCTACCTCGCCGTCCTGTCCGCACTCGGCCTGTACCTGGCCCTGCGTGCCTGGCGCGGATTCTTCCCGCCCCGCGTCCTGGCCGGCGCGGGCGCCCTGTTCGCCACGCTGTGGGTGACCCTCTTCTACGGCCCGCAGGCCATGCCCAATCTCTGGGTCGCCTTCGGCGCACTGATCAGCGTCGGCTGCTTCCTGCGCGCCCTCGTCGACCGCCACGACCGGCGCGCCCTGTGGGGCGTCCTGGCCGGTGCCGCGCTGATGGCGTGGATGCGGCCCACGGACGCCGTCTGGGTCGCACTGCCGCTGATCGTCGTCGTGCTGGTCGGCCGGCGCTGGCGGCTCGGCGCGGCCCTCGTGGTGGGCCTGGCGGCCGGTGGCGTCCCGTGGGTGATCGAGGCGTTCCTCAGCTACGGCGGCCTGCGGGAGCGACTGCACGAGGCCTCCCGCATCCAGGGCGGACTGGGCTGGAACCTCGCCGTCGACGACCAACTGCGCAGCCTGGTCGGCAGCGCCCTGTGCCGGCCGTGCAACGGGGAGATGCCCCACCCGGTCGTCTACGCCTGGTGGTTCGTGCTCCCGCTGCTCGCCGCCTACGGCCTCGCCATCGCCTTCAGGGCCCGGCGAACCACCCGCACCCTGATCCCGCTGGCCTGCGCCGCGACGGCCGCCTTCCCGTACCTGTTCCTGATCGGATACGCCGCGCCCCGCTTCCTGCTGCCCGCCTACGCCCTGCTCGCCCTCGCGGTCGCGGACGCCTTGTGGCACCTGGCCACCGGGCCGGCCGGCCGCCTGCGCCCGATGGCCGCCACGGTGATCGCGCTCGGGCTGGCCGGACACCTGGCGGTGCAGTACGCCGTCCTGCACCGCACCGTGGACCGCACGACCGCCGACCGGGAGGCATGGGCCCGCTCCGCCGCCGAACTGAACCGCCTCGGCGTCCGCTCGCCCTGTCTGCTCACCGGGCAGGAGGCCATCCCCGTCGCCTACTACACGGGCTGCGACTCCGGAGCGACCCGCGGCCACAACGCCAACACCACCACCGCCGAGATCCTGCGGACCGCTCGCAGCGTCCCGGTCGGTGCGCTGACCGAGCCCGGCGGCACACCACCCCGGTACGCCCGTGCCTGGGAGCTGCACCGCCTCGACGGCCTCGAGGTCCGCATCGCGCCGGCACCCGGCGCGGGCGGACCGGGATGACGCCGGAACAGATCCTCCCCCCGGCCCGGCGCCGACAGGTCCACTGGCACATCGCCCTCACGCTCGCCGTCCTTGCGGCCGTGGCCTGGCTGGCCCGGCGGCACTGGCCGGTCCTGGAGACCGGCGTGGTGCGGCTGGCCGTCGCCGACCAGGGGTGGCTGCTGGCGGCCGCCGCCGCGACCGTCGCCACATGGCCCTGCTCGGCGTTCGCCCAGCAGGGTGCGGTGCTCGCCAGACTGCCTGCGGGGCGGCTCCTTGCCGCGCAGTTCGCCGCCTCCGCCGCCAACCACGTGCTGCCCGTGGGGCTCGGGGCGGGGGTGGTGAACCTGCGCTTCCTCATGCGCTGCGGCATACCGTTCGCCGGGGCGGCCGCCGCGATCGCCGTCAAGGGCACCGCCGGCGCGGTCGTGCGCGGTGCCCTGATCGCCGTACTCGTCGCGGCCTGCCCCGGCGTGCTGAGCGTCCCGCCCGTCGACGCCGGCCACCTGGTCGCCGTGTGCCTCACCGCCCTCGCCGTACTCGCCCTGCTGGCCGCGCCGGCGGCGGCACGGTGCCGACGGGCCCTGAGGCTGCTGCGGGCGCACCTAGGGGCGATCCACGCCAGGCCGGCCAGGACGGCGGCGCTGTGGGGCGGCTCGCTCGCCTTCGCCATGCTGCACTGCGTCGCGCTCGGCGCCGTCACCCGCGCGGTCGGCCTTTCCCTGCCACCCGCCCAAGTGGCGCTGCTCCATCTCGTCGCCGGCGCCGCGGCCGCCCTGCTGCCCACGCCGGGCGGACTCGGTTCCCTCGACGCCGCGCTCGCCCTGGCCCTCGCCGCCGCCGGCGCCCCGGCCGTCGCGGTCGCCTCCGCGGTGCTCGGCTACCGGCTGCTGACGGTGTGGCTGCCGCTGGTTCCGGGGCTGGTCGTGCTCGGGGTGCTGGTCAGGCGCGGAGCGCTGTGAGTGTCCTTCACGGACCTCCCGGCGGCACACCCCCCGGCCTGCTGCCCATGAACCCCGTCACCCGACGGCGTCCGGGCCGCCCCGGATCGCTTTCCGCTGCTTGACCGGGTGGCGGCGCTGCTCACGGACGCGGATGCGGAGTGTCTGTCGGCCGTCGGCGCCCATGCCGGGTCACCCGCGCATCCCCACCTCCTTGCGCCACCTGACGAGCTGTTTCTCAGGATCGCCGGTGTACGCCCACGGCGCCCGTGTCGCCCGGCGCCCCAGCAGCCCGAGCAGCGCCTCGGCGATGTCGTGGATGCCCGCCTGGCACGCCGCGTGCGCGAGGTGGTTGAGGTCGCGCACCTCGCCGGGGGCGATGTCGCCACCGGCGCGGCCCGTGATCCAGCGCTGCCAGGTCCGGCGTACGTCACTGACGGCGCCGTCGTTGCTCCAGTGCTGGCCGAGCCCCATGGAGGCGTGCCGGCCCCTGGCCGCGTCCAGGGCATAGCGGTACTCCTCGACCCGGGCGTACTGCACCAGTACCGGCAGCGGGCAACCGGGTGGCGCCACGCCGGCCGCGTCGCGGGCGAAGTCGTACATCAGGCCGTGGGTGCCGTGCCAGCGTGCGGAGTAGTAGTGCAACACCTGGAGGTGCCCCTCCACGCTGTACGGGTCGCGCCGGTGCAACTCGTCCCACCAGCGCCCCAGTTCCTGCCGCCGGACACCCGCCGGGTACAGCCGCGCGACGGAGATCAGCGAGATCCACGGCGTCGGATCCTCCGGACAGGCGTCGGCGGCCCGCAGGCACGACAGCACCGCGGTGTCGATGCGCTGCTGGTCGATCGGTACGCCCCGGCCCGCGGCGATGGCCACATGGAACGCCCGGGCCGTCTCCGTCGCCGCCCGCAGCACCAGCGCGTCGGCGCTGCGCGGCTCGGCGGCCAGCCACGACTCCACCGTCGAACTGCCCGCACAGGCCTGCGCGAGCAGCCGGATCCGGTGCCCGCGCACCAGCCAGTCGGGGCCGGTGGCCCGCAGCAGCTCCCGCAGCCCCTGCCAGCGGCCGATGACGATGTCCTGGCGGGCACAGGTCAGGGCGGTGTCCCCGCAGTCGGGGTCGAAGTCGGGGGTGAAGTCGCGTTTGGAGCTTCCTCGCGCCATGGCGGGTCCCCTCAGAAGTCGGTGGGAGGGCCCTCGTGGACAAGGGAGTCGGAGCGGCCGGCACCGGCCGGCACGTAGTCCGCCTCGATGGCCCGCGCGGCGTCCAGCTCGGCCGGGCGGTAGTAGTCGCTGCCCTGCCGCCAGTACCAGAGCATCGGCACCAGCCCCGCCGCCAGCCCGCCGATGCCGATCGCGATCGCGGAACCGCTCAGCTCGCCCAGCGACTCGAAGAAGACCCAGAACATGAACAGCGCCCCCGACAGCGGCCACACACCGCCCAGGACGAAGTTCCCGACCGACTTCAGCAGCATCCTGCGGTAGGCGACGACCACGGCGAGGCCCGTCAGCCCGTAGTAGACCGCGATCTGCAGTCCGATCGCCGAGATGGCGTCGGAGAGGATGTCGCCCACCGTGCCCAGGGCGTTGGAAGCCACGAGCATCGTCAGCGCCACCACGCCGACCACCGCGATCGCCACCCACGGCGTGTTCCACCGGTGGTGCACCCGGCCCAGCGCGGCCGGCATCGTACGGTCCCGCCCCATCGCGAACAGCGACCGCGTGACCTGGATGAGCGTGGTCTCCAGGGTGGCGATGGTGGACAGCATCACCGCCACGATCAGCAGCCTGCCGCCCCAGCCGGGCCAGATCTCCTCGCCCAGCACCGCCAGCACGTTGGCGTCGTTGTCCTGGATCTGCTTCGAGGAGAGGATGACGTTCACCGCGATCGTGAACACCTCGAACAGCAGGAACACGATGCCCACCCCGATGAGGCCGGCGAGTCCTGTCGTACGCCGGCTGTTGCGGGTCTCCTCACTGAGGTTGCTGGTGACGTCCCAACCCCAGTAGTAGAACGCGGCGATCAGTGCTCCCGAGGCGAAGCCCGTCACCCCGTCGAAGTGGCCGAAGCCGAGCCAGGACCAGTCGAACGCCCGGGCACCGTCCGAGTGGAGGAGGGCGAGCACGGCGAACAGGGCCAGTATGGCGAGCTCCACGCCGGACAGCAGGAGTTGGGCGCGAACGGTGAGACGGGCCCCGCCCAGCACCACCATCAGCATCAGCAGGAACCACCCGGCCCCGACCAGCGTGGACAGCGCGGTGCTGGCGGCGAGTTCCTCGTCGAAGAGGGCCAGCGTCATCGAGCCGGCCGGCAGGGAACCGGCCACCATGAAGATGGTCGCCGAGATCACCAGCGCCCAGCCGCTGATGAACCCCAGGAAGGGGTGCAGCGTACGTCCCACCCACGAGTAGCTGGCGCCGGCGTTGACGTCGATCCTGCTGAGGTAGCTGAACGCCAGCGCGATGCCCAGCATCGGTATCGCGCAGTAGAGCAGCGCGGCCGGACTGGCGAGGCCCACCGTGCCGACGAGGACCGCGGTGGTCGCGGCGATCGAGTACGCCGGGGCGCTGCCCGCGACGGCCATCACCACCGTGTCCGACGTACCGAGGGCATTGGCCTGCAGCCCTCTGCCCCTGTTGTTGCTCATGGATGCGCTGCTTTCCGTCTGCACGGCGCGCGGGCGGACCGGCTCCGATGCCGTGTGGGGGGTGGGGTGGAACAACGCCACGAACCGCAGAGGGGTGACCTCGGGGCAGGGGCGGCACAACGGGGTGGCGGACACGGTACGCCGTTGCGTCGCCGTACGGTCACGCCGTGTGTGCGAGTGATGATAGCCCCACTCATTGAGCCTTCAAGGGCGCCTGGATCCCACGGGGTTGGACGGGCGGCAACGGGAAACGCGTCCAGGACATGCACAGCGCCCGACCAGCCGGCGCGCTCGAGTGAGGGAGGCAGCCATGGGCACCGAACACACGCCCGCCGAGCCGATGGCGGACGACGCGTACCAGCCCACCGGAAGCAACGAGGAGCAGGAGGACGCGGCGCCGCTGGATCTGCAGGACGCCCTGGACGAGCGGACCTACGACGACACCCTCGACGAGGGGTACTCCCCGCCGGAGAAGCCGCTCGGGGTCACCCGGCACGGCACCACGGCCGCCGAGCAGCACGACGGCGAGACCCTCGACCAACGCCTGTCCCAGGAGCTCCCCGACGTCACCGAGCCCATCGGCGACGACGTCGGGGACCTGCCGGGCGGCGAGGGTGAACCCGTCGACCCCGAGGCGGGCGAGGAGCGCGCGGGCCGCCTGGTCGCCCCGGACGAGGGCGCACACCGCGACACCACGAAGGAGGAGGTCGCGTTCGACCGGGGCATCGACGGCGGAGCGGCCGGCGCGGAGGAGGCCGCGATGCACGTCGTCGACGACACGCGGCTGCCGGAGGGCGACGAGGAGCCCTGACCAGGGGCGACCAGCTGGTCGGCCGCCGCCCCCGTCACCGGCTGTCCGACGGGAACCGGACGAGCCCTTCCGGAGAGGGCAGCGGGCAACCGTCCCGCGAGTGGAGTGGCAGGCGGTGGAGGGGGCGCGCCCGCTCCGGTGGGGCGGCGCCCGACCGGTGGCACGGACCGGCGCTCCCGGCGCAACCGGGTCGATAATGCGGGTATGGGACGAAACGCGGCTGCGCGGCGTCGGCTCGCCGAGACCAGCGCACCGGCCCGGCTGGCCGCCCCCGACGAGGGAATCGGCCGGGACGAACTCGCGCTCGCGACCCGCAACCACGGGCTGCCCCTCGAAGCACTGCGGCACGACGTCACCCCGCCGGGCCTGCACTACGTCCTCACCCACTACGACATCCCGTACGTCCCCGACGGCACCCCCTGGCATCTGACCGTCGGCGGCCGCGTCCGCCGCCCGCTGCGCCTCGATCTGGCCGGACTACGGGCATTTCCGCAGGTCACCACCAGGGTCACACTGGAGTGCGCGGGCAACGGACGAGCCTTGCTGACCCCTCGGCCGGTGAGCCAGCCCTGGCTCGTCGAGGCGGTCGCCACCGCCGACTGGACGGGGGTACCGCTGCGACTGCTGCTGGCGGAGGCCGGCGCCGAGACCGACGCGGTCGACGTGGTCTTCACCGGAGCCGACCACGGTGTGGAGCGGGGCGTCGAGCAGGACTACCAGCGCGCCCTGCCCATGGACGTGGCCTCGGGCAGCCGTCCCGAGGTGCTGGTGGCGTACGCCATGAACGGCGCCCCCCTGCCCCCGCAGCACGGCCACCCCCTGCGGCTGGTCGTGCCCGGCTGGTACGGCATGGCCCAGGTGAAGTGGCTGCGCGAGATCACCGTCACCGACGTGCCGTTCACGGGCTTCCAGCAAACCGTGGCGTATCGGTTGCGCGACCGCCCCGAGGACGTGGGTGAGCCGGTCACGCGCATCGCGCCGCGTGCCCTGCTCGTCCCGCCGGGCTTTCCCGACTTCATGTCGCGGGCCCGTGTGGTGCGGCCCGGGACGGTGCCACTGGAGGGGCGCGCCTGGTCCGGGTATGCGCCGGTCACACGGGTCGAGGTCAGCGTGGACGCGGGGCGGACCTGGGAGGATGCCCAGCTGGAAGCGGACGCCGGGCACCGGTGGGCGTGGCGGCACTGGCGGCACGGCTGGACGGCGACGGAGGGCGAGTACGTACTGAGTGCCCGGGCGTCCGATGCCGAGGGCCGCACCCAGCCACTGGAGCAGCCCTGGAACCGCGGGGGCTTCGCCAACAACGTCGTACAGCTCGTGCCGGTGCTGTGCCTGGCGGAGGAGGGCGGCCACATCGGGCCGGCCGAAGGGCCGGCGGGCAGGCCGTAGGGGCGTTCCGAAAGTCCCGTACGGCACCCGCTGCGCCTGGCACGCCCCCTCGCCGCACCGGCCGAAACCCCGAGTACGCCCAGTACGGGGGCTTTCGTCCGGCGCGTCCGGGGTGCCGGCCCGCACCCCGGAGCGGCCGGTGCGGATCTGGCCGGAACGCGTACGACTAGGGCAGCAGCTTGTCGAGTGCGGAGGGGCCCTCCGCCGCCAGCTTGCGCTTGGCCCATTCCAGGGTGCTCGGGGTGAGGTCCTTGCCTGAGGCAAGGACGATGTCCTCGGGGGATACTTCGGTGCCGGTGCGGGCGTGGAGCAGCTCGTCCGGGGTGGCGCGGTCCTCGGACGGCCCGGACGCTCCGGACGCTTCGGGCTGGGACGTCGGCATCATCTGTGCTCCTCGGATCCGGTGACTTCTTCGGGCCCGGTGCGGTCATCGGGTCTGTTAACACCATTCAACGCCCGAGCGGACCCTGCATCCGGAGGGCGCCGGGAGCCCGCTGCGCACCTGTCGGCCCCTTGGCCACAGCGGGGTACCTCCGTGCCGCGGACCGAAACCGCCCGGACGTGGCCGGAGCCCCCTTTCCGGACACCCCGGTTCCGCCGCCGAACGGCGTGAGCGTCGACCGGAACCAGTCGGCACCGTGTCCTGGACGCACGAGACGAAGCCCGCCGGCAGTCGAAGGCGAAGCCGCAGGCCCCGCCGTCCTCCGCAGCGGCGTGCATCCCCGGCGCAGTGGTGCGTGGGGCCGGTCCGATGAGGGCGTCGGCCGTCGGCGCGGCGGGGCGCGGCGCGGCGGGGCGGCGGGGCGGCTGAGCCGGGTCGAGTGGTTCGGCCCCGCGAAAATCCGTGGACGGACGGGTCGTAGATCACCTACGGTGTGACCGCACGCCCCGAGACAACGGAAGGAGGCGAGTGCCGTGCGGTTCACCGATGTCCAGCGCTCCCGTCTCCGTGTCCCCGGCGTGGTCAAGACGATCTGACCGGGAGCGCTCCAAGCAGCCTGCATCCCGGAGGAATCCGTGACCGATCCGGTCATCCGCGCGCTCAGTGCGAGCGACGCTCATCTTTTCGACGAACACCCCGACCCCCTGGGCGCCCGTGAAAGCCACCGGCGGACCCGGTTCCGGCCCGAATGGAAGCGAGTCGCCCTGCGTGACGGCGTGATCGTCGCCCGCGGCGCCTGGTGGGGCGGCCCCGACGACTCGGAACCCGTCAACATCAACTGGTTCGACGTGGCCGAGGGCGAGGAGGAGGCCGGCGCCGAACTTCTGCGCACCGCCCCCTGGCAGGTCGAACTGGAGATCAACCTGCCAGGCGGCTGGCGGGACGAGCCCGGCCTGAAGGCCGCCGCCGAGGCCCGTTTCGGCGCCGCACGTGCGGCCGGCCATGAACTTCTGGTGGAACGTTTCCTGTACCGCTGGACCCCGGACCACGGCCTGCCCGAGCGCCCCGGACGCCTGCGTTTCAGGGCCGAGCCGGACGACGCGGTCTTCTTCGACGCGCTGCGCCGCATCCACTCCGTCACGCTCGACGCACACGCGCTGCGGGCCATCGAAGAGGGCGGCCTCGACAAGGCCGCCCAGGAGGAACTCGACTTCTTCCACTGGTGCCCGTCCCCGCGGGAGTGGTGGCAGCTCGCGCACACTCCGGACGGCGACCTCGTGGGCGTCCACATCCCGGCCCACAACCCCTCCGGCCCGACGATCGGCTTCATCGGAGTCGTGCCGGAACAGCGCGGCCACGGCTACGCCTACGACCTCCTGGCGGAGTGCACGCACTTCCTCGTCGGGCAGGGCGCGCAGTTCATCGGCGGAGCGACGGACCAGGGCAACTTCCCGATGGCCGCCCACTTCGCAAAGGCGGGCTTCCCCGTCATCCGTGAACGCATCAACTTCGCACCGCCCGCCAGGCGTAGCGGGCGCTGAAGCTAGCAGCGGCACATGACGGCGGTCCGGTCCCGGTGCGGGTCCGGGCCGCCTGTCAGTGCCGGGTGGCATGCTGTCGATGGCTTGGTGGCTTGGTGGCTTGGTGGCTTGGTGGCTTGGTGGCCCGATGGCCCGATGGGCAGCGGACAGGAGGCGGTATGGGGTTCGACGGCGAGGTCTGGCGTGTGGGCAGTGGTGACGGCCCGGTGGGGGAGATCGTCATCGACGAGGCCGACTTCCCCTGGCTGTGGGGACGTTTCACCCCCGGCCCCGGCTACGCCGGGGTCCGCGATCTGTTCGCCCGTGAACTCGCCCTGCTGGAGCGGGACTACGACGAGGTCTGGGAGGCGTGGGAAGCGGCGTACGACGAGATCCGAAGACGGGTGTCGCTGTCCTCGCCGAAGGGCCCCGTCGCGGAGTTCCTCCTGCACATCGAGGGGGACAGGGCATGGTTCCGGTGGAGCGAGCAGCCCTTCGAGGACTGAGCCCCGCCGACCGGGACGGCGTCGACGCGTGCTCGCGCCGACGGTGGGCACACCTCACGCACCGTCCTTCAACCGCCCCTCCGCCGCGGCCAGTACCTCGGTCACCCGGAGCCCGAACCGCGCATCGCACGCATGCGCGCGCCCGGTACGGGAGGCGTCCAGCAACGCGTCTCCCGCTCGGAGGAGGGCGGACACCGCGCTCTCGGTGCTCTGCGGAAGGAGCTCGACCCCGGCCGCGCCACGCAACTCCACGGTGGCCCCCTCCGCCGCGGGCGGTGCCGTGAGGCTCAGCGCAAGCGTGCTGGACGCCCCACCGGCGTGCTCAAGGACCAGATGCACGGTGTCGCCCGGCCCCTGCGCGGCCGCCGCCACGCGCCGCACGTCCCCGAGAACCGGCAGCAGGACGGACAGCGCGTGGGGGCCGACATCCCACAGCGCGCCCTTCTCCCGCCGCCACGGCGAAGCGGCGAACGGGCTGCCGTCGGCACTGAACACCGAGCCCAGCCAATCCGCCCGCCCCGTGAACCAGCCCCTTCGGGCGGCCTGTTCGCGGATCCACGCGTCCGTCTCCGGCTGGAAGCGGACCGTGAAGAAGACGACCGAGGCCACGCCCGCCTCGTCGACGGCCTCGACGACCGCCCGCCCCTCCTCGACCGTCGTCGCCAGCGGCTTGTCCAGCAGCAGATGGCAGCCGGCCCGGGCGGCCTTCACCGCCAGGTCCGCCTGAACGGCGGGCGGCAGGGCGACGGCCACGGCGTCCACGTCGGCGAGCAGCTCGGCGACGTCGTCGTAGGCGCGCACGCCGTGGCCGTCGGCCAGCTCCTTCGCGGCGGCAGGACGGCGGCCCCATACCCCTGTGAACTCCAGTTCGTCGTGGCGGCTCAGAGCCGGGGCGTAGGCCATCCGGGCCCACGGGCCGGTACCGAGGAGTCCTGTGCGCATGCAGCCGCCTCTCGCTGTCCGGAACACCCTCGACCGAGATCGGCCCGGCTGCCGACGGCCGACGGATCGACCGGTCAGGGGCGGTCGGGGGTGAGCCTGTCACAGGGACCGACGGACAGCGCAAGGGTTTCACCGCCGGTCCCGGGACGAGAGATCGTCCGCAGGTCGTCCGACGACGGCGGTGCGCCCTTTCCAGAGAGTTTCGAAGTCGCCAAATCTGGGCCGGAATTCGTCTGGACCACGTCATTTCCTTGAACGTGCATGTTCGATTCTGCTTGGGTTGCGGACCGGTGGCCGCCGTCCGGTGGCCTGTAGGGGGAATGGTTTTTGTGCTGGGCCGGCCATGGGGGCAGCAACACGCCGTGCGACAGCGGTGCGCAACGACGTCCAGAGGGCGGCCGGGGCCGCTGACCGGGTGACGCGCACCCACGGCACCGGTGCCGGCCGCAAACCTGCGGCGCGTCCTGCCCACGTGCGGGCGGCCAGGCATCCGGCCTCACACCACTCGGACCTTTCATGCAGACCAGAGGAAGGTGCATGAGGTACTTCCGTCTGCTCGTCCTGGGCAACGGCATCTCGGCCTACGGCAGCTACCTGAACATGGTGGCGCTGAACGTCTTCGTCTACGACGCCACCGGCAGCGCGCTGGCGGCCGGCCTCTTCATGGCCGTGCGTCTGGGGACGAGCGTCGTGTCGGGCTGGGTGAGCGGCCGGCTCGTCTCGGTCTTCGACCGCAAGCGCCTCATGGTCGGCGCCGACCTGTGCCAGGCGACGGCCCTGCTGGCGCTGCTGCTCGCCCCCGACGGCATGCGGCCAGGGCTGCTGTACGCCCTGGCCGTGGTCACGGGCGGCTGCTCGACCCTCTCGCAGGTGGCCCTGCGCAGCAGCGTCCCGGAGATCGTCGGCGCCGAGCACCGGGTCCGGGCCAACGGCCTGCTGGTGACCGGACGTTCACTCGCCATGATCGCCGGGTTCGCCTCGTCGGGTGTCGTGGTGGCGAAGTTCGGCTACACGGCGGCGTTCGCGCTGGACGCCGCGACCTTCCTCGTCTCGGCGACCGTGCTGTTCCTGCTGCCCGTGCGTACCCGGGCGGCCGAGGACACCGCCGGCGACGGCGGCGCCGGGACCTCCCCGGCCGCCCGCTGGACGGCACGGGCGCTGCTGGGCACGGCTCCCCTGCTGATGGCGATGATCGCCGTCCGGGCGGTGGACGGACTGGGCTCCTCGTCCCACAACGTCGCCCTGCCTCTTTACTCCAGCAGCCTGGACCCCGACCACCCGGCCACCTTCATCAGCCAGTTCTGGGCCACCTGGGCCATCGGCAACATCGTCGCCCAGCAGGTGATCGGCCGCGTCACCAAGAAGACCGGCCGGACACCCGGGGAGAGGGCCTTCGCGCTCGGCGCCTGCGTGATGTCCGCCGGGTTCATCGTGGTCTTCAGCGGGCTGCCGACCGTGCCGGCCGTCATCGCCGCGCTCGTCGCCGGAGCCGCCGACGGATTCACCGAGATCGTCTACGTGTCCCGGCTCCAGACCGCCCCCGACGAGCAGCGCGGCCGCCTCTTCGGACTGTCCGCCTCGGCCGAGAACACCGGCTTCGGTCTCGGCATGCTGGTCAGCGGAGCGCTCCTGGAGACGTACTCACCGCTGCAGGTGGTCGCCGCCTTCCACGGCCTCGCGATCGCCCTGTGCGTGGGCCTGCTCCTGTGGCTCGCCGGCCGGGGCGGGAGACCGGCCCGCGGCGACAAGGACACGGCCCACCGGGACCGACCGACCGTGACGGAGGCAAGCGGCTGATGGGTACGAACGATCCCGACCCGATGGGCACGAGCGATGCCGCCCCGACGGGCACGAGCGATCCCGACCCGCGAATGGCCGTCATCGGCATGGCCTTCCGGCTGCCGGGGGCCGACACGCCCGAGGAGCTGTGGCGGCTCGTCCGGGCGGGCACCGACTGCATCACCCGGTTCACCGAGGAGGAACTGGCCGCCGCGGGCGTCCCCGAGGAGGAGTACCGGGCCCCGGACTTCGTCGGCGCCTCCGGCCTGCTCGACGACATCGCCGGGTTCGACGCGCAGCACTTCGCGATGAGTTCCCGCGAGGCACGGCTCACCGACCCCCAGCACCGCATGCTCCTGGAGTGCGCCCAGCACGCCCTGGAGAACGCCGGTCATCCCGACGAACGGGACGGCAGCCGCATCGGCGTCTTCGCCAGCACCGGGTACCACCTGTACACCCTGCAGAACTACCTCCTCAACAACGTCCTGCCGAGTGAACCGGCGACCGACTGGACGACGGGTATGCAGATGACCGTCGGCAACTACGCCGACTTCACGGCCACCCGGGTCGCCTACCGGCTGGGCCTGACCGGGCCCGCCGTCAACATCCAGACGGGCTGCTCCAGTTCCCTGGTCGGCGTGCAGGCGGCCGCGCAGTCGCTGCTCATGGGCGACTGCGACATCGCCCTGGTCGGCGCCACCGCCGTCCATGTGCCGCAGGTCCTCGGCTACCGCTACGTCAAGGGCTCCATCCTCTCCAGATCCGGTCGGCTGCGGGCCTTCGACGCCGGGGCCGACGGCACCGTCGGAGGCACCGGCGTCCTGGCCGTCGTACTGAAGCGGCTGACCCGGGCCGTGGCCGACGGCGACACCGTCCACGGGGTCGTTCGCGGCTGGGGCATCAGCAACGACGGCGCCGGCAAGAAGGCGTTCACCGCCCCGAGCGCCGAAGGCCAGCGAGCCGCCATCCGCCAGGCGCTGCGCCGCGCTGGCGTCGGCGCGGACACCATCGGCTACCTGGAGACCCACGGCACCGGCACCCTCAAGGGCGACCCGATCGAGTTCGACGGCGCGGCCGGCGCCTACCGCGAGGACACCGACCGCACCGGCTACTGCGCCCTCGGCTCGACCAAGGCCAACATCGGCCACCTCGACGTGGCCTCCGGGCTCGCCGGGCTGGTCAAGGCCCTGCTGGTCCTGCGGCACGGCGTCATCCCGCCGATGGCGAACTTCAGCGAGCCCAACCCCGCCCTCGACCTCGACCGCAGCCCCTTCTACATCCCCCGTACCGCCCGGCCCTGGCCCGACAGCGACGTACCACGCCGTGCCGGCCTCACCTCCCTGGGCGTCGGAGGCACCAACGTCCATCTGATCCTGGAGCAGGCCCCCGAGCCGACGCCCCGGGCCGACGCCGTTCCCCCTCCCGACGTGCTGCTGGTCTCCGGCAGCAGCGAGGCCGCCCTCGCCGCCAACGCGCGTGCGTTCCGTGACCACGTGCGGCACCGACGACCCGCCCAGGACCTGGCGGACCTGGTCACCACCGCCGCCCTCGGCCGCGCCCACGGCCGCCACCGGCTCGCCGTGCGCGGCTCCACCCCCGCCGCCCTCGCCGACGCACTCGACGCCTGGCTCGCGGGAACCGCCGACGCTGCGGTGACCACCGGGACCGCGCCCGGCGAGGGGCACGCGCGCGTGGCGTTCCAGTTCACCGGGCAGGGCAGCCTCCACCCGGGCGCGGCCGACGACCTCTACGCGCGTTTCCCCGCCGTGCGCGAGGTGCTCGACGCCTGCGAGGAGCACCACCGCGAACTCACCGGCGACTCACTGCTCGCCGTGCTGCTCGCGGGCGACGCCCCCGACTCCCGGGACACGGCGGGGGAGGGGGCGCCGGGGGAAGGACGGCTCGCGGACACGGACATCGCGCAGCCCGCGCTGTTCGCCCTGCAGTGCGCCCTCGTCCGCCTGTGGCACGACCTCGGAGTCGAGCCGTACGCCGTCACCGCGCACAGTGTCGGCGAGTACGCCGCGCTGCACGCCGCCGGAGCCCTGTCCCTCGACGACGGGCTGCGTCTCACCACCGTGCGCGGCACGCTGATGCGGCAGCGCTGCGCGCCCGGCGCGATGGTCGCGGCACCGCTCGACCGGGAGGCCGCCCTCGCCCTGGCCGCCGAGGTGCCCGGCCTGGAACTCGCCGTGACCAACGGGGACCGCGCCCATGTGCTCGCGGGTCCCGAACCGGCCGTGGAGCGGGCGAGCGCCCTGCTGGACGAGCGCGGCACACCGGGGCGGCGGCTGCCGGTGGCCCGCGCCTTCCACACCGCCCTGATGGAACCGATGCTGGAGGAGTTCCGCAAAGCCCTCGACGACGTCGACTTCCGGCCCGTGCGGGTGCCGTTCGTCAGCGCGCTGGACGGGGCGACCCGCCCGCCCGGGTGGACTCCGGACGCCGAGCACCTCGTACGGCACACCCGGGAGCCCGTCCGCTTCGACGCGGCGTTGCGCGGCATCGGCGCACAGCGGCCCGACGTACTGCTCGAAATCGGGCCGCACACCACCCTCAGCGCGCCGGCCCGCCGGGCACTGCCCGACGTACGGGTCCTGCCGTCCCTGCGGCGCGGCACCGGGCTCGGCACCTTATGGGGGGCGGCCGCGGGGCTGCACTGCGCCGGAGCGGACGTCGGCTGGCAGGTGCTCCTGGCCGGCTGCGCAGGCAGGCGCATTCCGCTGCCGGGCTACCGGTTCCAGCACAAGGACCACTGGACCGGGCCGCAGCCGACGGTCCGCAGCACGGGAACATCAGTGAGAAAGGGAGCCGAAGTGGTTCAGCAAGAGGCAGTGGTCGCACGGGTACTGCACAGCATCGTCGAGGCGACCGCCCGGCACCTCGGCGAGGATCCGTCCGTGATCGACGGCGACGCGTCCTTCTTCGACCTCGGCGCCGACTCGCTGCAGATGATCAGTGTGTTGCGCGAGCTGGAGCAGCAGCACGAGGTCAAGGTGACGATGCGGGAGCTGTTCGAGGAGACGGGCACGCCGCTGAGGCTCGCGGAGTTCATCGCCGCCCGGATGCCGGACGCCGCAGCGGCGCCGGAACAGGCCCCGCGAGAGCGGTCCGAGCCGCCCGCTCCCGCCGCGAGGCCCCATGCACCGCAGCCCCCGGCCGAACCTCGGCCCCCGGCCGAGCCCCGGCCCGCTGCCGTCCCGCCCGCTCCCGCCCCGCCCGCGCCCGATCCCGCACCGGGCCCCGAGTACGCGACCCGGCAGGAGCTGGAGGACCTGGCCGACAAGATCCAGCAGATGTCCCGGATACAGCTGCAGATGATGTCCCAGCTCTCCCAACTGCTCGCCCTGCAGACCGCCTCCGTCACGGAGCGACTGAACGGCACGGTGGCCAAGTGACGACACTGGGCGGCAAGTCCGCCGCACTCGACCAGGATCTGGCGGCCATGGAGGAGCTCTCGCGGCGCATCGCCGAGCAGATGGGCGCTGCCGCCGCTCCTGCCCAGGAGCCGCCGCGCGTCCACGGCCCCCGGGTGTCGGTCGCACGGACCTCCGGCATGGTGCGGGACGCCTCGCCGCGCTCCCAGCAGGAGCACCTGGACGACCTGGTGCGCCGCTACACCGCCAGAACCCCGACGTCCAAGCGGATCGCCCAGCGCTACCGCCGGGTACTGGCCGACAGCCGTGCCGTGGTCGGCTTCCGCAGCGGCACGAAGGAGATGCTGTACCCGATCGCGGGCCGAAGAGCGAGCGGTGCACGGATCCAGGACGTCGACGGCAACGAGTACGTCGACATCACCATGGGCTTCGGTGTCCTCCTCTTCGGACACGAGCCGGACTTCGTCACCGAGGCCGTCCGCGAGCACCTCTCCCGTGGCATCCAGCTCGGCCCGCGCAACGTCGAGACCGGCGAGGCGGCGGAACTCCTCGCCGAACTGACCGGCCTGGAGCGGGTGGCGTTCGCCAACTCCGGAACCGAGGCGAACTCGGCGGCCATCCGCCTCGCCCGGGCCGCCACGGGCCGCGACCGCGTCGTCACCTTCCGGGGCGCCTACCACGGCCACGCCGACAACGTCCTCGGCCGCGCCTCCGGCAGCGGCGCCGACCAGCCCACCGTGCCCGTGTCCCGGGGCATCCCGCAGTCCGCCGTCGCCGATCTGCTGGTCCTCGAATACGGCAGCGACGCCGCCCTGGAGACGATCGCGCACCACGCCGGCGACATCGCCGCCGTCGTGGTGGAACCGGTGCAGAGCAGGCACCCCGCGCTCCAACCCGTCGCATTCGTCCGCAGGTTGCGCGAGCTGACCCGCCGGCACGGCATCGTGCTGCTCTTCGACGAGATGCTGACCGGATTCCGCCCCGCCCCGCGCGGCGCGCAGGAGCTGTACGGCGTCACACCCGACCTCGCCACCTACGGCAAGCTCCTCGGCGGAGGCTTCCCCATCGGCGCCATCGCCGGCCGCGCCGACATCATGGACGGCGTCGACGGCGGCCACTGGTCCTACGGCGACGACAGCTACCCGCCCGCCGACACCACCTTCTTCGGCGGTACGTACATCCAGCACCCGGTGTCGATGGTCGCCGCCCGCGCCGTCCTCACCCACCTCAAGGAACACAGCCCGCGCCTGCAGGAACGGCTCAACGCGCGCACCGCCGAACTGGCCGCGCACCTCAACGGCTTCTTCGAGGCCGAGGACTACCCGCTGCGGATGAGCCACTTCGGCTCCCAGTTCCGCTTCGAGCACCGCGCCGACATGGAGCTGCTCTACCACCACCTGATGCTGCGTGGCGTACACGTGTGGGAATGGCGCAACTTCTTCCTGTCCACGGCCCACTCCGACGGTGACATCGAGTTCGTGGCGGACGCCGTACGGGACTCGCTGCAGGAGCTGCGGTCGGCGGGATTCTTCCCCGGCGGGCGTCCCGTGGCGCCGAAGGCCGCGCCCGGCAAACCGGCCCCCGTCACGCCGCCGCGACCGCGGCGGACGGCTCCCGGCCCGCAGCCCCCCGCGGCCGCCCCGGTGGCGGCCATGGCCTGGAACACCGCGGCGGTCACCGGCTCGCGTACGGCTCCCGCACCCGAACCCGCGCCACGTACCACCGACTTCAGCGTCTACTTCTTCGGCGACTACCCCCAGGACGCCTCCGCGCCCCGGGCCGGCCAGTACGAACTCCTCATGGACGTCGCCCGGTTCGCCGACCGGCACGGTTTCCACGCGCTCTGGATGCCCGAGCGGCACTTCCACTCCTTCGGCGGCCTCTTCCCCAACCCGGCGGTGCTGGCGGCCGCGCTGTCCCGGGAGACCGAGCGGATCCGCCTGAACGCCGGCTCCGTCGTCCTGCCGCTCCACGACCCGATCCGGGTCGCCGAGGAGTGGTCGATGGTCGACAACCTCTCCGGCGGGCGGGTCGGCATCGGCATCGCCAGCGGCTGGAGTTCCAAGGACTTCGTCTTCTTCCCCGACCGGTTCGGACGGCACAAGGAGCTGATGTACGAACAGCTGGAGGAGGTACGCACGCTCTGGCGCGGCGACGCCGTGCGCCGGGCCGGCGGCGACGGTGAGACCGAGGTACGGCTCTTCCCGCGGCCGGTGCAGGACAGCCCGCCCCTGTACACGGCCGTCGTCGGCAACCCCGCCTCGTACGAACTGGCCGCCCGGCACGACCTGGGCATCGTCACCAACCTGATGACCCAGACCGTCGAACAGCTGCGGGAGAACATCGCCCGCTACCGCACGACCAGGGCCCGGCACGGCCTGGACCCGGACGCCGGACGGGTGGCCGTCCTGCTGCACACCTACCTCGCCGACGACCACGACACCGCGCGCGCCGAAGCGTACGAACCGCTGTCCCGGTACATGCGTGCCTCCCTGTCCCTGTTCAGCGGCGTCACCAACAGCCTCGGGCACAGCGTCGACCTGGCCGCGCTCAGCGAGGACGACCTGGACACCGTGTTCCGCCGCGCCTACGGCCGCTACTGCGACCAGCGCGCCCTGATCGGCACGGTGGACGGGGTCCGCCCGGTCGTGGACGCGGTCAGCGCGGCGGGCGCCGACGAGATCGTGGCGCTGGTCGACTTCGGCGTCGCACCGGACGAGCTGCGTGCGGGCCTGCCGCGCCTGGACGCCCTGCGCCGCCGCTACGGCCGGTCCCACGCCGGCGGTTTTGCGACGCCGCCGCCCGCTTCCGCCGCCCTCCCGCCCGCAGCCCCGGCCCCGCCACCCGCCGAACCCGAGCCCACCCACGCGCCCCTGTCGCCGGGGCAGGAACGCATCTGGTTCCTGGAGCGCCTCCTGCCGGGACGTACCGCCTACAACGAGGTCAAGGCGATCCGCCTCGCCGGCCCGCTCGACGTCCCCGCGCTGCACGCGGCGCTGCGCGCCCTCGTCGCCCGGCACGAGGGCCTGCGGACCGTCTTCCAGGAGATCGGAGGCGAGCCCCGGCAGGTGGTACGGGCACCCGCCGAGCCCGCCTTCGAGGTCGTGGACGGCACCGCCGGCCCCGACGACACCCTCCGCGACGTCCTGTCGGCCGAGAGCGCACGCCGCTTCGACCTGGCCGACGGCCCCCTGTTCGTCACCCGGCTGGTCAGGCTCGCCGAGGCGGAGCACGTCCTCGTGCTGTCACTGCACCACATCGTGGTCGACGCGGCCTCCGCCACCGTCCTCGCCCGTGACCTGTCCGCCCTCTACCGGGCCGAACTCGACGGCACCACCCCCGCGCTCCCGGCTCTCACCTGGAGCTACGCCGATCACGCCCGGGAACAGGCGGCGTCCGCGAACAGCCCCGAGGCCGAGGAGGACCTGTCCTACTGGCGCCGCGCCCTCGCCGGGGACCTGCCCGTCCTGGACCTGCCCACCGACCGGCCGCGCCCCGCGACGATGACGTCCGGCGGCCGCGCGGTCTTCCACACCCTGGACGCTGAACTCTCCAGCCGCCTCAGGGAGTTGAGCCGTTCCCGGCGCAGCACGCTGTTCATGACCCTGCTCACCGGGTACGCGGCGATGCTGCACCGGGTCACCGGGCAGACCGACCTCGTCGTCGGCACCCCCATCTCGGACCGCCCCGAGCGGGCCGAGCACCTGCTCGGGTTCTTCGTGAACACCCTCGCCCTGCGCGTCGACCTGTCCGGCGACCCCACGTTCCACACGCTCCTGGACCGGGTGCGCACCGTCGCCCTCGACGCCTACGACCACGCCCGGGTGCCCTTCGAGACAGTGGTGCGTGACCTCGCCCCGCCCAGAGCGGTCGACCGGACACCGGTGTTCCAGACGTTCGCCGAGTTCCAGCGCGCCGAACCGTTCCGCTTCGACCTGCCCGGCATCGAGGCCACCCCGCTGGACGCCGGGCCGGACAAGTCCCTGACGGACCTCACCGTGTACTTCACCGACCAGCCGCACGGCATCCGCTGCCATCTGGAGTACAACACCGACCTGTTCGACCCGCACACCGTCGACCGGTTCTTCGCCACGTTCCGGGACCTGCTAGCGGCAGCGGTCGAAGCCCCCGGGACGCCGCTGTCCCGGCTCGCCCCGGACGCCGGCGCCACCGCGGCCGAGGGCGAGCCCGTACCGCGGTCGTGGCGGCGCGGGCCCGCCCGTCCGCTCACGGCGACCACCGTCCACGAACTCGTCGCCCGGCAGTCGGCGGCGCACCCGGACGGCACGGCCGTGATCAGCGGCCAGGACCGACTGACGTACGGCGAACTGGACGCCCGTGCCGAGGGGTTGGCCGCTGTCCTGAACCAGACGCAGGTGACCGGCGACGCCGACGGCGGGGTGGTGGCCCTGTGGCTGCCGCGCTCCACCGACCTCGTCGTCGCCATGCTCGCCGTGCTCAAGGCGGGCCGCGCCTACGTCCCGCTCGACCCCTCCCTCGGCCGGGCCCGCGCCGAGCAGGTCGTCGCCGAGTGCGGCGCCCGGATCGTGGTGACGATGCCCGACGCGGCGGACGCCCTCAGCCTGCCCCCGACAGTGACCGTCGTACGGCCCGACGCGACCGCACCGCATACCGCACCCGACGCGTCCCGCGTCACCGACCCCCAGAGCCCGTGCTGCGTCCTGTACACCTCCGGCAGCACCGGCACGCCCAAGGGCGTCGTGGTGGCGCACCGCGGCGTCGTCGACCTGTGCGAGTGGCAGCACCGGCGCTTCGCGTTCACCCCGGCCGACCGCAGCGCCGCCGTGTGCAGCCAGAGCTTCGACGCCTCGCTCCTGGAGATCTGGCCCGCGCTGACCGCGGGTGCGTCGGTGACGATCGCCGGAGAGGAACCGCGCAGGGATCCGCTCGCGCTGGCCCGGTGGTACGCCGAGCAGGGTGTGACCTTCTCCATCCTCCCCACGGCCCTGGGCGAGGAACTGCTGCGGCTGCCCGCCGCCGACCAGCCACCGCTGCGTCATCTGCTGCTGGGCGGTGACGTGTTGCGCACCCGGCCACGGCCCGAGGCACCGTACGAGACCGTGAACGTGTACGGACCCACCGAGGTCACCGTGCTGTGCACCACGCACACCGTGTCCCCGCACGAAGAGGACCCCGCCCGTCCCATCGCGATCGGACGCCCGGTCGACAACGTACGGCTGGACGTCCTCGACGCCTCCGGCGACCCGGTGCCCGTCGGTGCCATGGGCGAGCTGCACGTCGGCGGCCCGGGCGTGGCCGTCGGCTATCTGCACCGCCCGGAACTCACCGCCGAGCGCTTCCTGCCGGACCCGGAGGGCGGGCCCGACGCCAACAGGTACCGCACGGGTGATCTGGTGCGCCTGCGCGAGGACGGGACGCTGGAGTTCTGCGGGCGTAGCGACGACCAGGTGAAGATCCGGGGCTTCCGGGTCGAGCCGGAGGAGGTCTCCCGCGTCCTCAACGCTCTGGACGGCGTGCGCGAGGCGGCCGTGCTGGCGCGCCGCAACGCCCGAGGAGAGGCGTACCTCGCGGCCTACGCCGTGCCCGCCGACCCGGTCGGCCCCGCGGCCGACGACCGGCAGGCGCTCGCCGACCTGCTGGCCGAGGAACTCGCGGCCGTGCTCCCGGAGTACCTCGTGCCGCGGGCCTGGCGGGTCCTGCCCGGCCTGCCCGTGAGCGGCAACGGCAAGCTGGACCGATCCGCGCTGCCCGCGCCCGACCTCGTCACCACGGCCCCGGGCCGCGGGCCGAACGGCACCGGCGCACAGCCGGTGACCGGTCACCGCACGGACGTCGAAACGCGCGTCCGGCAGCTGTGGGCGGACGAGTTCGACCTCGACGCCGACGGCATCGCGGCCGATGCGTCGTTCTTCGACCTCGGCGGCCACTCGATCACCGCGATGCGCCTGGTCAACCGGGTCCGGGAGGAGTTCGGCGCCGAGTACCCGATGCTGAGCTTCTACGAGGAGCCGACGCTCGGCGCCATGACCGCCCAACTGGCCCGGGAGACGGGCGGCATGGCGGCGAGCATGCCGTCCGCGGCCGACGACCGGCCCGGCACCGTGGAGCGCCGGGCCCCCGCGACCCTGCAGCAGGCCCGCTTCGCCGCCGTGCACGCCGACCATCGCCTCCCGCAGGTCTTCAACGTCGCCCTGCGCGTCACCCTCACCGGGGACCTGGACGTGACGTCCCTGCGCACCGCACTGACCCGCCTGGTCGAACGGCACGAGGGACTGCGGACCCGCCTGGCCCGCAGCGGGGACGACGGCTGGGAGCAGCAGGTCCTGCGGCCCGGCCCCATCGAGCTGCCGGTCCAGGACCTCACCGCACGGCCCGCGCCGGAGCGGCAGGCCGCGCTGGAACGCCTCAGCGCCGAGGCCGCCGAGACACCGCTCGACCCCACCGAGCGGACGCCGATGGCGGTGAGCCTGGTGCGCACCGGCGAACGCACCTGGGCACTGCTCCTCGTCCTGCACCACTCCGCCTGCGACGGCTGGTCCGTCAGCCTGCTGCTGAAGGAACTGGCCGCGCTCTACGGCTCCGCCCTGACAGGCCGACCGCACTCCCTGCCGCCCGTGCGGTGCCAGCCCGAGGCGTACGCGCGATGGCAGCTGGAGCAGGCCGACGAGGCCGCAGAGAGCCGCAAGCTGCGGTTCTGGCTGCGCGAACTCGACGGCGTGCCCTTCACCGTCGATCTTCCCCTGGACCGGCCCCGCCCGAAGAGCGCGAGCGGCCGGGGCGGAGCGGTGATGTTCACGGTGCCGGCCGAGACGCGGGCGGACGTCGAACGACTGGCCCGGCAGCGGGGCACGACGCCCTTCGTGGTCACGGCGGCGGCGCTGGGCCGGATGCTCGCGCAGAAGTCCGGCCAGTGCGACGTGGTCTTCAACGTCTCCTACGCCAACCGTGAGCGACGTGCGTTCGAGTCCCTGCTGGCCTGCACCGTCGGTGGCTTCGCGCTGCCCGTGCGGGACGGCGCGGACGGTTCCTTCAAGGCGCTGACGGACCGGGTCGCCCGTACGGCCGTGGAGTGCATGGACCACGCGATGCCCGTGCGCCGGATCGCCCCCGCGTTCCTGCAGCACAAGGGCGTCGAGGTGCCGGACCGACTGGACGTCGGCTTCGCCTACCAGAGCTCCCTGGACGCGGAGGTCGAACTGCCCGGGCTGACCACGGCTGTCGAGGACCTCGCCCCCGCCGCGGCCCGCACGGAGCTCACTTTCGGGCTCGTCCCGGCCGGCGACGAACTGAAGGGCTTCGTGGAGTACTCGGCCGACCTGTGGGACCGCGCGACGATCGAGGGCTGGACCCGTGACTACGTCGCCCTCCTGCGCGAGGAGGTCGAACGGGCCCTCGGGAGCTGACCCCCGGGTCCTGCGCCGCGGCGCCCCCCCCCCCCCCGGGCGGCGGGGGGGGTGGCACCCGGGGCGGCGGGTCCGCCGGGGCCGGTTACCGCGCGGCCCAACGTGGTGGCGGCCGATGGTCGGCCCCC